>CAZVBL010000001.1:0-24887 GCA_964625475.1 uncultured Zhenpiania sp.
CGCTGGTCCTCCAGGACCCGCGGGAGCGGATGGTTCGCAGGGAGCGGTATTTCAAATATTTGGCCGATATCAGGGCGCAATTGTCGTGGGAACTCAACGATGAAAGAAGGAAAGTGTCAAAACGAATCATCAAAAGGCTTAGGAGATTTCTATGAAGCAGCAAATCGATATCGTTCATTTTGGCATTTGTGAAATGATTATGTTTATTGCGGTCGAGGGGATCGTATACGACTGCGACAGCCAGGTGCGGCCAAGGGTGTTGCTCTGGTTTCAGAATGGAAAGGAGGATCGCAGTTTTACCCTTCGCATCACGGATTTACAGCATGACTCCGAGGGAAGGTGCAGGTTCCAGGGCGGTTTCTATTGCTTTTTGAATCGCATCTTCTGGAGGACCAGGGAGGATAAACTCCCCTTCACCTTACATATGGATCTGATCTGTGGGGGAGAGCGGGTGGAGCATGTGGAGTTTCAGCTGGATTCCCGCAACATCATCCAGCGGTGGAACGAATACGAAGTGAAGGTGGAGGGGCGAACCGGATTTCGGTTCCGCCCATTGGTACAGGAAAAACCATTGTGGGAGCGCCTCCGCAAAAGGCTGAAGAAAACCAGGATCCATGCAATGCTCATTGCGGGCGGCATCATCGGCTTTCCGTGGGGCGTGGTGGAATTGACCGCTTCCATCTTTGGCGTCGTCCTCTTCGAGGAAAAGCGGCGGATCGTCTACGAGAAAAAAGCGAACAAGGAGCCGCTGACCCGTTCCGAGCGAATCTTCAGCAAATACAACCGCATTTTGAGAAGGCTGAAAAAGGCCATGCTGCGGGTGGGCTACTATGGCTTGTGCAAGCTTCCGAAACAAGAAAAATCCGTGGCGTTCGTTTCCCAGCGAAACACCAGCCTGGAGGGCAACTTCAAATTCGTCTTCCAGGAATTGCAAGCGAACCATCCGGACGTGAAAATCCGGTTGTTTCTCAATACCAAGACCGTTGAACGGATGACCTACCGGGACATTGCGGATTTCTGCAAAGCCTGCGCCTTCAGCCAGGTGATCCTGGTGGATGAATACGTTCCGTCCATGTACACCATCAAATTGAATCCATCTACCAAATTGATTCAGCTGTGGCATGCTTGCGGGGCATTTAAAACCTTCGGGTTTTCCAGGATTGGAAGGCCGGGTGCGCCGACGCAAGCCTCCAAGGCGCATCGGAACTACGATTATGTGGCAGTTAGCTCCAGCAATGTCAGGGTCTGGTACGCACAGGGATTTGGCCTGCCCATGAGCGCCATCAAAGCCACTGGCGTGCCCAGGACAGACGTGTTTTCCGATCCGACCTACGCATCGCAGGTAAAAAAGGAGTTTTACGAGCAGTATCCCCAGCTTCTGGGAAAAAAGGCGCTCCTTTTCGCACCCACGTTTCGGGGAAACGGCAAAGAATCCGCCTATTATCCCATGGAGCGATTCCAACCGGGAGCGGTCTACGAGGAGCTGGGAGGGGAATACGCCATTCTCATCAAGCAGCACCCCTTTGTGCGGGAGAAGATGGAGATTCCGGAACAATACCGGGATTACATTTTGGACATGTCCCAATTTCCAGAGATCAACGATTTGCTCTTTGTGTCGGATTTGGTCATTACGGACTATTCCTCCCTGATCTTCGAGGCATCCCTGTTGAACCTGCCCATGCTGTTTTATGTCTACGATTTGGAGGAATACACCAGGAACAGGGATTTTTACTTTGACTTCGAACCGACCGTGCCGGGGAAAAAAGTCTTTACGCAGGAGGAGTTGATCCAGGCCATCAAAGAGCAGGATTTTGAACAGGAAAAAGTCAGGCCTTTTGCGGAAACGTATTTCGATGATTTGGATGGCAAATCCACAGAGCGGGTCGCAAACCTGATCATGGAGCAGCTATAAGCAGGCAAGAGGGGAATCTTTCATGGGATTGATGCGAAAAATCAGGACAGGGAGCAGGATCGTGCCTTTCATGGTCGCAAACAGGATCTTTGCTGCCGCAGTGAAGGTAAAGCCCAATCGGGTGCTGTTCGCCTCGGACGTGCGGGCGGAGTTGGGCGGAAACCTGAAATTTGTCTACGATTATCTTCCCGATTCTTTTGATAAAGTCGTGGATTTCAAGGAGGACAGGCAGTATCGAAGGACGCTGGCCGCTTATTTGAAGCTGGCTTATTATCTGGCGTCCGCCAAATATATTTTGTTGGAAGATTACCTGGATTATACGGCTTTCATGAAATTGCGCAAAGGGCAGCAGATTTGCCAGCTTTGGCACGGCGCAGGGGCTTACAAAAAATTCGCCCACAGCAGGCAGGCCAACGCATCGGAACATATCAAGATCCACACGGGCTACAAGCGATATGCCAAGGCCATTGTCAGCGCGGAACCTATCCGTTCCTGTTATGCGGAGGCGTTTTCCATTCCTTTGGATCGGGTCAAGGCCACGGGCATTCCCAGGACGGATGTTTTTTTCCAAAAGGATCATATTGCGGAAAAGCGGCGGCAGCTGCTGCGGCAATATCCCCTGCTGGAGGGGAAAAAAGTGGTGCTTTTCGCACCGACTTATCGGGGCACCAAGACCCGGGACGCTGCTTATGACTTTGAAAAGCTGGATTTGGAGTACCTCTACCAGCAGCTTGGGGGAGAGCATGCGTTCCTGTTCAAATGGCATCCTGCCGCCTACCACAACCTGAAAGAGCAAAGGGCGGCAGCCTGCGATTTGTCGCCGTACCCGGACTTTTGCCTGGACGTTTCCCATGTTCGGGACATCAACGACTTGCTGCTCGTTGCCGATGTGCTGGTGACCGATTATTCCTCCGTGATCTTTGAATACTTGCTCACAGGCAAGCCCATCATCTATTATGTATACGACTTGGAGGAATACGAGGGGGACAGGGGGCTTTACTTCCCTTTTTCCGATTATGTGTACGGAGACGTGGTAAAGAACCTGCCGGATCTGGTGGATTCCATACGAAGGGGCAACCTGGCGGAGGAACGGCGGCACGCCTTTTGGGAACGGTTCATGAAGGAATGCGATGGAAACGCTACCAAAAAAACCTGCGAATGGTTGTTCGGGCTCGGGGGAAGCGACTCATGATGCCCCTGAAAGATTCGTTTTGAACTGCTCAAAGATGTGTTGACTTTGGGAAATTTTGCTGATAGACTAATGAAACATATCATGCAGGAGCAGGACGAAACCCTGGAACCTGCGTTTTCTTTTTGCAAAAAGAAACGCCCTGAAACGGTGACAGAAAGGCCAACCCCTGGGAAAAGGGGGCTTGCCAGGGCAGGAAAGAAAGGAATATGGGGATGAAAACGCTGTATGTACATGCTGGCACGCCAAAGACCGGAACGACATCGATTCAGATGTTTTGTAGCCAAAACAAGGAAGTCCTGGAAAAGAAGGGCTTCTGTTTTCCAGACATGCCTTATCGGTACAGGGGAAAGCGAAAAGAAAGAAACGGCGCCTTTCTGACTGCGATGTACAAAGACGCGGAGGGCAATCGGGTCGCAGAAGAGGAAAAACGGATCCTTGCTGAAGGTCTGGGTATCGTCAGGGAGCTGTTCAAAAAACACGAGAATGTGATTTTAACGGACGAGGCTCTGTGGATTGCCGTGAAAAAAAGACGCAGATCTTTGTGGGAGGAGCTGGATGAGGCCGCAAAGCGAGACGGATATGTGGTAAAACTTATCGTATATCTCAGGAGGCAGGACGATTTTGCGGTTTCTTCCTGGAACCAGCGGATCAAAAAAAGAGTGGACGAGCGAAGCGACATCACGCAAAGCTGGGAAGCGTACCTTGCGAACATTGGGAAATACACGAACGTGGATTATTACCATACGCTGGAACATGCAGCCAGTGTCCTGGGGAAGGACAATATCATCGTCAGGCGGTACGACCGCAGGCATTTAAAGAACGGCCTGGCACAGGCGGATTTCCTGGATGCCCTGGGACTTGATTTGACCGGGGAGTATGCGTTGGATCAACCGATGCTCAACGAAAAGCTTTCGTTCAACGGTTGTGAAATCAAGCGGGTCATCAACGAAATGACAGGATTTATCAATATGTCGGAAAGCCATTTCTTTGAAAAGCCCCTGCTGGAGATTGCGGAAGCGTCCAACCGGGAATATCCAAGCGTGATTTGGAGCGCAGCGGATGCCAAAGCATATGTGGATTCCTTTGCGAAGGACAACCAGAAGATCGCAGATGATTTCATCGGGGACGGGCAGCCCCTGTTCCATGACGAGTACCGGGACGGCCAAGTGTGGCAGCGGGACAATCCCCATATGGGGGAGGACATCCTTCGGTTTACGGTCATGTCCCATGGGATGTTGTCACAGGAAATCAGGTCGTTGGAGAAGAGGCTCGATAGGATGGAACGGGGGACGCAAAGCGGATCGTTTGCCGCCGATGAGGACGCTGACGGCGCAGAGGCAGCGTGGGACGAGGATGTGCGCACGCAGGACGACATGATTCGCTTTGTGGCAATGTCAAACGTGGGATTGTTTCGGGAAATCCAGGGAATCAAAAAGCGAATGAAGCGGATGCAGAAAAGGATGAAGGATCAGCAGCCCCTGCCACAGGGCGCCGATCGTTCTGAGCAAGTGGGACGGGTAGAATGCGATTCCCATGGGAGCGAGGTTGACGAGGATCTCGTCTGTTTTGCGGCGATGACGGACTTTACGCTGTTAAAGGGCATGAGGGAACTGAAAGCGCAGAACGAACAATTGCGACAGCAGATGGCCAAGGGGCATCCATTCCAGAAAAAGCTTCGCGCCCTGGTTCGCAAATCCAGGATCAAAAAAGGATAGCGAACGCAGCAGGGCATCGGATGGTTTTGGATGGAAACTCCCAAAAAAACGATTGAGGGCGGTTGGGATTCATTGACGCAGGGCGATTAAAGTGATAGAATAGCTATGTGTGTAACGTTGGTAGAAGGTAAGTTGGACAACTTTCCGCTGGCGTTCTATTTTTGTAGTCGCTATAGGCAAACGATGATGCATTGATAATGAAAAGAGGTAGGAACGAATGAAAGAAACAGTGTTGGAAATTTTAAAGGGCGTGCGCAGCGATGTGGATTTTGAAGGTGCGGACAAACTCATCGATGACAGTATTTTAGAGTCGCTGGACATCGTAGCCATCGTAGGAGAGTTTAACGATGCATTCGATATCGAAATCTCGGTAGAGGATTTGACGCCGGAGAATTTTAATTCCGTGGACGCCATGGTCGCATTGATCGCAAGCGCGCAGGCATAGGGGGAAGAAAGGGAAAACATGGAACTCACTTCGCTTTATTTCCTGTTATTTGCCCTGTGCGTGGCCATCGCCTATTTTATCGTTCCGAAGAAAATACGGTGGGTCGTCCTTTTGATCGCCAGCTATGCCTTTTATTGGATTTCCAGCCCGAAGACGCTGGCATTCATGGTTTTCACCACCGTTGTCACGTTTCTCGGCGGGCTGTACCTGGGAAGACAAAACAAAAAGCACAAGGCGTATCTGGCGGAGCACGGGCAGGAACTGAGCCGGGATGAGAAGAAGGCGCTCAAAACCGCCGTGCGGAGAAAGAAAAAGTGGATGGTGCTTTTGATCCTGATCCTCAACTTCGGCATATTGGCCATGGTAAAGTATTTCCGCTATTATATCGAGGCGCTGGGCTTTGCCAACCTGAAATTCGACCTGGGGATTTTGATCCCTCTGGGGATTTCCTTCTACACGTTCCAGTCGGTGGCCTATATCATCGACCTTTACCGGGACAAATTCGATGCGGATCGCAATGTCTTCAAGTTCGCCTTGTTTTTGTCCTTTTTCCCATTGTTGATACAGGGACCCATCAGCAGGTACGATCAGCTGGCGGGGCAGCTTTACGAAGGGCATCCCTTCCGCTATCGCAACCTGGCTTTTGGCGCCCAGCTGATTTTGTGGGGCTTTTTCAAAAAGCTGGTGATTGCGGATCGAGCCGGTATCTTCGTGAGTACAGTATTCGATCACTACGGAGAATACGAAGGGTGTTACGTCATCCTCGCATTGCTGTTGTACAGCGTGCAGATTTACGGCGACTTTTCGGGCGGCATCGACATCAGCCGGGGGGTAGCGCAGATCCTGGGCATTGAGCTGACCAAAAACTTTGAGCGACCTTATTTTTCGGACAGCATTTCCGAGTTTTGGAGACGGTGGCACATTACGCTGGGGAACTGGTGTAGGGATTACATTTTTTATCCCATCTCCCTTTCAAAGGGATTTGGCAAGGTGGGGAAAGCCCTGCGAAAGGTTCTGGGCGACAGGCTGGGAAAGCTGTTCCCGGTCATCGTGGCGCAGTTGGCTACGTTCCTGGTGATCGGAATCTGGCACGGGGCAGAGTTCAAATATGTGGCTTACGGATTGTACAACGGCGGCATCATCATCCTGGGGTTGATCTTTGCGCCGCTTTTGGACGGGATTGTGAAGATCCTGCGCATCAATACGGAGGCTTTCAGCTGGCGGCTGTTCCAGATAGGACGGACGTTCTTTCTCATCGTGTTGGGTCGCATCCTGCCCAGGGCTGCGTCCTTTGGCGTTGCCATCGCCATGTGCAAATCCATGCTGGTCTTTAATCCAGGCTCCATAACGGAGGGTGGCATTTTCAATCTGGGGCTTTCCCCCAGCGATTTTTCCGTCCTGGGTCTGTGCTGCGCCATTTGGTTTTGCATCAGCCTGATGCAGGAAAACGGGTGGCGGATCAGGGAAGCCCTTGCCAGGCAGAACATGCTGTTTCGCTGGGCGATTTACCTGATGGCCTTTGCGGCAGTGCTGGTATTTGGCATTTATGGGCCGGGATACGATGCGGCGGCCTTTATCTATCGCGGGTTTTAAAGATAGTGAGTGAGGAACATCATGACGATAAAAGAATTGATACGAGGGCTTGTTTTTTTGGTGATTGCTTTTTTTCTGCTGGTGTATCTGAACAACGTGTTTACCTTGGCTGATTCCAACGAAAGCAGGCAGATTTTCAACGGGTTTTATGCGGAGGAAGAGGATACGCTGGATGGCGTGTACCTGGGAGCAAGTCCTGTAAACCGCTTTTGGGCTGCGCCTTATGCTTACGAAAGGACGGGCATTGCCGTGTACAACCTGGGAATCGCCAGCATGCCGTTCGTGTACAACGAGTCTGTCATAGAAGAAATTCTGAAAACGCAGAATCCAAAGTTCTTCCTCATCGATCTGCGATGGTTCAAGCGGACGGAGGATTATGTGACGGAAACCCATGTCCGCAATGTGTCCGACAGCATGCGATTTTTGTCATGGAACCGCATCAAAGGCATCAACGCCGTGCTGGACTATTATGGACAGGGAGAAAACGACCTGGATTATGAAAGGCTCCATTATTATTTTCCCATCGTCAAGTACCACAGCAGATGGCAGGCGGACGATTTTTACAAGGAGGATCTGCTCCTGACCAGGACGACTCGCGATACGAAGGGGTTCCTCATGACGGACACCAATACATTCAAGCAGCTCAAAGAACCCTTGTATCCGGAATACACGAAAAAAAAGACCCCGGTTACGGATGCGACGCAGGAGGTTCTGGACGATTTCCTGGATTACTGCGATTCTCTCCCCATGAACGTGGTGTTCACCCTGTCTCCTTATCCGGTGGAAAAGGAGGATTTGGAGCATCTGAACTGGGCCATCAAGACGGTGCGGGACAGGGGGTATGAGGTCATCAACTGCTGTACGGAAAAAGCGGCCGAGGAGATGGATTTGGATTGGCAATATGACTTTTACGATGAACAACATGTCAACATCCAGGGTGCGGAGAAATTCACGGAGCATGTCCTGGATCGGCTGCAAGATGATTACGATGATTTGGAAGACCATCGGGGCGACCCGGCTTACAAAAGCTGGGATGAGGCCTACGATGCCTATGCGGCGTATTTCCCGGAAAAGCGCAAAAAGATGAAGAGCGAATGACGAGGGCATCATGGCTTGATTTGTTTTACGGCGGAGTAAGCGCTGTATACGTTTTTGCCCTTGACTTTCTTGTAAGCCCGGATTTTATAGTAGTACGTCTTCTTTTTCTTTACCTTGGCATCGATGAACTTGTGCGCTTCTTTGCTGGAGCAGGATGCAATGGTTTTGAACCCTTTTTTTGCCGAAACGGAAGAGCGGCTGATTCGATAACCGGTCACTTTGGCAACGCTGCTCCATTTCACCCGCACCTTTCGCTTTCCGCTGTCGGAAGCATATTTGCTGACTGTAAGAGAGGGAGTCTTTGGCCTGGCCTTGGCGCTTTTGACCGCAGAGAAGGTTTTTCCATATGTTTTTTTCCCGGAAATCCTGATGTAGGGCTTTGCCTTGTAGTAATAGGTTTTCCCTGCTGCCAGTTTGGTTTTGTCACCATAGCTTGTTTTGCCGTTGCCTGCCAGGGTTTTGACCGGTCGATAAGTTCCATTTTTGGAAGTGGAACGAAACAGCCGGTATCCATCTGCGCCGGATGTTTTCTTCCAGGACAATTGGATGCTTCGGTAGGAAGCGGACTTCGCTTTTAAGCCTGTGACATTTGAAAGCAGGGGCGTTCCTGCCACAGGCTCCGAAAGCGCGCTGTGGGAGCGTTTGTCATCCACGGTGCCGATGCTTCGTATTTTGTAGTAGTAGGTTTTGTTGGTTTTGAGGTTGCCATTGGTAAAGGCCGTCTTGCCCTTGCCGTAGAGCGTCTTGATATGGGAATAGGAGCCATTTTTGGACTGGGAGCGATAAATCCTGTAGCCCTGTGCGCCAGCCGTTTTGTTCCAGGTCAGGCGAATTTTGTTGTAAGCGGCGGATTTGGCTTTCAATGCAGGTGCGCTCAAAGGGGATGGCTGCGTCTCCGTTTTCTTGCCGGCTGCTTTGGCAACGGCTGCGTAGGCGTTGACGTTTCCACAGCGGGTGTAAATGTCGTCCCCTGCGGTGTACAGGTCGGTGGCCGTGGCTTTCAGGATCGCTTCTACCTGCGATGAAGCGATGCCGTATTCCTGCACCTCATATGCCGCCGCAATCGCTGATGTTGCGGTGGATTCCCCTGTATCGGCAGCATCGACAGAGCTTGCGGAAGACGAAGGAGCAGCCATGGCTTCATCAGGCGTCGTTGCCACCAGCGTGTCCGGACATACATAATAAATCATGGCAGCCACTGCTGCGACCACTGGAGCCGCGAAGGAAGTCCCCGAGGAGCTTTCGTTATATCCGCCGTTGCTCATCAGGGTTTTGACCTGGTAGCCGGGCGCGGAGATGTCCTTGTTCCATCCATAGTTGGATCCCGATGCTTTGCATTGTTTGAACACGTTGGCGTAGTCCTTCGTATTGATGACGCTGATGGCTTCTGGGAAATCCGATGGGTACCACAGCTCAGTATCGCCGTTGTTCCCTGCGGAGCAAACGATGGTCACGTTTTTTTCATCGATGGCCCGTTTCATGGTGCTTTGGAGGAGGACGTCATCTTCGGCGAAGTAATAATTTGCAGCTTCATCGTACAGGTTGGGATAGTGTCCGAGGCTCATGTTGATGACCTTTGCGCCAACGAAGGGGCCGATGGCGTATTCAATGCCTTTCACCAGATCGGAGGATCTGGCCAATCGGTCATCGGATCCATTGTGGCGTTCGTATACGTCGAGGACGGCGACCTCCACCATGTCGTTGTGGTTTCCAGCGGCAACCCCGGCGGCTCCCATCCCATTGCCTGACGTAGCACCGATGATGCCGGAAACCTTTGTGCCATGGCCGCCATCATCCAGCTTGTAGGTATCCTTTTGCTGTTCCAGGGTCGGATATGCGCCATCGGGGTGCGGCTCCTGACCTTCTATGCGAAAGCATTTGTTTTTGTTCAGGTTTTCCTGCAAATCCTCATGGTTTACGTTCACGCCCGTATCCAGCACGGCCACCGTGACTTTCTCCAGATCCGTCTTTCCCGCTTCCTTGCGCTCTGCCTTGATTTCATCGATCAGATCCCAGGCCTCCTGGGCGTCGATTTTTTTCAGGTTCCACAGATCCGTGTCATCATAGGTTGCGGCGGACGTGCGGGCAACGGCCTGTTTGTTGATATTGTCGTTGTCGTTCTGGTCGGCATTGGCATCCCGGTTGCCGCCATAATAGGTATACAGGTAATTGGGCTGCGCATAGGCGACCTTCGGGTTTTTCTCATAGGCTTCCAAGGCCTCTTCCACAGTTTCCCCCTTTGGCAGCGTTACCAGGCAGGGAGATCCCTCGCTTTCGTTGGAAACAAAGCCATCGGTTTCGTCCGTTTCAATGGGTTCGATGCTTTCCGCATCCAATTTTTTTGCGACCTTTTCCATTTCAGCGTCTTTCACGCCCTCTTCAAAGACTACGAGAAGTTCATCTTCCACATAAGTTCCATCGATCAACTCCGATGTTTCAGAAGAGGCTGCTGATGCGGGAGCCATGTTCCTATCAGAGGACATCGTTGCCGCAAAAGCGACAATCAGCATCATTGCGGTGATTCGTTTTATCGTTCGATTCATGTGCTTGTGGATTCCTTCCTTCGCTCTATGATAGCTCCATCAGTTTGTTGCGCTGGATTTTGCCGTTGAACGTGCGGGGGATTTCGTCAATGACCTCGATGAATTTGGGCTGCTTGTTGGCATCCAGAATTTGCGACAAGTACTGCTTCATGGTCTTCTGGTCGTAAGCGTCCTTGTCCTTTAGCACCAGAAACAGTTTGGGCGCTTGTCCCGTCAAGGGATCCTTGACCGGAACGCAGGCGCAGTCCCTGATGTCGGGGTGTTTTGCTACGCTGCTTTCGATTTCCTCCGGCGAGATTTTGATGCCGCCATAGTTGATCACGTCATCCTTTCTTCCCAACATATAGATATAGCCTTCCCCATCGATGTATCCCAGATCCTTCGTATAGATGTACCCGTTTTCCATGGTTTCGGCCGTCAGCCCAGGTTCCTTCCAATACCCTTTCATGTTGATGGAACCGGCGCTGGCCAGAAAACCCATGCGGTCTTTTGAGGATTCCATGATGTTCCGATCTTCGTCCACCACAATGAACTGGGCATTTTTCGCAGGCTTGCCAATGCAGCCAGGCTT
Source organism: uncultured Zhenpiania sp. (assembly GCA_964625475.1). Classification (GTDB taxonomy): domain Bacteria; phylum Bacillota; class Clostridia; order Peptostreptococcales; family Anaerovoracaceae; genus Hominibacterium. Next base: position 11,070 of record CAZVBL010000001.1, read on the forward strand.
TCCCGACATGGAATTGAAATCCAGGAGGCAGGAACAGCCGGCCTCCGTGCTGCCGTAAAAGTTGTATAATCGGGTATTGGGAAGCAGCCTGGACAGGCGCAGCTTGTCCGCTTCCGGCAGGGGAGCGGAACCCAACTGGATGTAATCCAGCTGCGCCGCATAGTCGCCCAGTCGGTCTTTTGACAGTTTGAAGATGATGGAAAGCATGCTGGGTGACAAATCCATGGCAGTAATGCGGTACTCATCCATCAGGCGGAACACGTTCTTTAGCAACGTGACACCTTCCACGAACACGGCAGCGCTGCCGTTTGCCAGGTTTCCATAGGTGCGCCGCAGGCCGTGGGAATGGCTGAGGGGCATGGGAATCAGCTCCACGTTGTTTTCCTTCATGCGAGTGCCGCAGATGACGTTTTCCGCCAGGGCAACGTCGTTGCCGTGAGACAGTTCGATTCCTTTGGATTTCCCGGTCGTTCCAGTGGAAAAGAGGATTTCACCCGTAGCTTCTTTCTTTGGAAAAGAAACTGAGGCAGGATCCGCCAGCTTCGCATCCGGGAAATGACTTGCGCAGTCGATAGGGAAAAAGGGAAGATCCGGCCGGAACGCTTTCTTTCCAACGTAGACCTTCGCAGACACGTTTTTCACGATTTCCGAAACCCGATGCGGCGCAGCGTTTCGTTCCAATGGGACAAAGATGCCGCCCACAAGCTGGATCGCAAATTCGCATGTCATGTAATCCACGCTTTGGTTGCATTCCACGACAACGCAGTCGCCCTGGCCTGCGCCCAGGCGGGAGAGCTCCTTTGACAATCCGTGGGAACGCTTCCACAGCTCTCCATAGGTGATCGCCTGCGTGCTGTCAGCAAGGCAAAGCCGATCCGGCTGCCGGCAGGCATGGGCGGCAATGTGTTCAATGATAGACTGGTGCATATGCTTGAAAACTCCTTACCATCTTATTATGCGTTTCTGCAAAAAACTTTCATGCATGAAAACTTTTTCCCTCATTATAGCTGTATTTTGGCATCATTTCATCATCCTTCACAGATTCTTCACAATAAACTTGTATAATTGCCAGGATCATAACAAAAACATTATGGATCCATAAATGCAACACTATGAAAGGGATGCCATGCACAACCAGAATCTGAATTACATATTGGAAATCCAAAAAGCCAGCAGCATTTCCAAAGCAGCGGAACGGCTGGGCATTTCCCAGCCAGCCCTCAGTGCGCGCATCAAGAAAGTGGAGGAACAGCTGGGCAACCAAATTTTTGACCGCTCCGTAAAACCCCTCCAATTGACAGAAGCCGGAGAGATTTACATGCAGCACATGAAAAAGCAGATGGAGTTGGACAAGGAACTGGCGGAAAAACTGTCGGATCTGGCCTCCCTGAAGCGAGGGAGCCTGTCTATTGGAGGAGCCACTTTTTTTAATGTCAGTTATTTGCCGGACGCCGTCGGCCGTTTTTTAAGCCGGTATCCTGGCATTGAAATTTCCATCATCGATGGGAACCTGCCGGAAATCATCGCAAAGGCGTTGGATAACGAAGTGGATTTGTTCATTGCCCCGTCCTGGAACCTGGATCCCAGATGCTGTTATGAAAAGATCCTGCACGAGAGGGTGTTTGTCTGCGTGCCGCCCCAATGGAGCCTGAACGGCAAGCTGCAGGACTGGAAGATTCCGCCAGAGGTGATTTTGGGCGGGAAGCTGGACGAATGGATACGGCAAAAGGCGCAGCCCTGCGTGGATTTTTCCATTTTTCAGGAAGAACCCTTCATCCTGCTGAGAAACGACCAGCATATCGGCAACATGATGTCCAGGCTCTTTGCGCGCCACGGATTTGCGCCAAAGCACCATATCGCAGTCGAACAGACCATGACCAGCTATGCGTTGACATTGGCGGGGACGGGGATTTCCCTGGTAACGGAAGGAACGCTGGCAAATGGGAACTTCAAAGATTTTCCCACGTTTTATTTGGCGGACGGGGACATTTGCGCCAGGGATTTGCTGGTGGCTTATCCCAGACAAAAATATTTATCCCGCGCGAGCAGGGAGTTCATTTCAATCCTGAAGGATTCCCTGGGAGCGGTTGGCTGATAAAAGAATGAATCGTAAAGGAGAGAAAACATGAAACGAATGAACAAAACGAAACGGTTGCTGGCAGTGATCATGGCGGTGATGCTGACGGCCTGCCTGGCTGCATGCGGAGGATCTTCCTCGCAGGGGGATTCATCGGAGGGCGAAGGTGAAAAGGAAACCTTGAGCATCGCGTTCCAGTACGGCATGGCCTATGCTCCCCTCCAGGTAATGCAGGAGCAAAAGCTGATTGAAAAGTACTACGAGAACGTAGAAGTGGAGTGGGCGACCCTGAATTCCGGTTCTGCCATCAATGAGGGCTTTGCTTCCGGAAGCATCGATGTTGGAGCCATGGGTCTGGGGCCTGCCATTACAGGCGTTACCAGCGGCGTCCCTTACAAAATTTTTTCCAACATGTCGGCCCAGCCCCACAAAATCATGACCAACAAGGCAAAGATCAAAAGCCTCAAGGACATCACAGATGAAAAGATCGCACTGGTCAACATCGGAAGCTTCCAGCATATCCTGCTGGCCATGGCAGCCAAGGAGCAGTTGGGAGATGCCCACGCCCTGGACAACAACATCGTGGCCATGGCGCACCCGGATGGAATGAGCGCTTTGCTGGCAGGGAGCGTAGAATGCCAGCTGACCACTTCCCCTTATGTATTTAAGGAGGCGGAAGAAGACGGCATTTCAGAAGTAGAAGCGTTGGAATCCGTATGGCCAAGCGGAAATTCCTTTATCGTAGGCGTGGCATCCACAGCTCTGCAGGAGGAAAACCCGGAGCTGTACGATGCGGTCGTACAGGCGATGTCGGATGCCATCGATTATCTGAACGAAAACAAAGAGGAAGCAGCTGAAATGCTCTGCGAAAACGAGGACGTGGATGCGGCCACCATGCTGAAATGGCTCAACGACAAATCCTGCGTATACACCACGGAAACAAAGGGTGTCATGGATTTTGCCAACTTCATGGCGGAAAACGGATTCCTGGAAAACGATGGCCCGAAGGATTTGAGCGATTTAGCATTTGACAATGTGACAGGAAACTAGTACAATACCAGCATAGCGTGCCCAAATAGTGCACCAAATGGACTGGACGCAACCTTTTGTCTGCTAGTATAGCGTTTCCGCCCAGTTTTCAGTTATTTGGAAAACGCTATACTAGTTTAGGCAACGCTATGATAGCATGAAAAGAGAAACCGCAATATGAAAGAGATTAGAACACAGATCATATTTATCGTTTGTTTTCTGGCAGCGTGGCAGATCGTGTACCAGATGCAGATGTTCCCGGAAATTATGTTTCCATCCCTCAAAGACGTTGGAGAAAGCTTCGTTGACGGATTCAAGGATGACAGCCTGATGACCTATACCATGTACTCCATGAGCCTGATTGTGAAAGGGCTGGTGATCGGCATCGCCTTGGCGTTCGTTTTTTCCAGCATTGCGGTGGTGAGCAATGTGTTCCATGCCATCTATAACCTGGTGGTGTCCATCTGCGACCTTTTGCCGGGGGTGGCATTGTTGCCTCTGGCGATTCTCTGGTTTGGCATTGGAGAGGCCACCATCATTTTCATTGTGGTGCATTCCATTTTGTGGCCCATGTCCAGGAGCATCATGGATGGGTTCAAATCCGTGTCCAGCATCTATGTGGAGAGCGGGAAGAACATCGGGCTGAGAGGGATTCGCTTGGTGACGGGCGTTTACCTGCCTGCCGCCTTTACTCATGTGTTGTCCGGCATGCGGGTCGGTTGGGCCAGAGCCTGGAGGGGCCTCATCAGCGTGGAAATGATATTCGGAACCACAGGCTCCGGTGCGGGAATCGGTTGGTTCATCTTCATGAAGCGTACCAATGTGGATATCGCAGGCGTGTTCGCAGCCCTGATCGTCATCATGATCATCGGCATCGTCATCGAATACGGCATATTCCGCACCATTGAAAAGCGTACGGTGAAGAAATGGGGGATGGTGCGATGAGCAAGCTGTTGGAAGTGAGGAACCTGACGAAAAATTTCCACGATTCCCCAGGTTCGCCGGACATCCTGAAAAATTTGGATTTGACTGTGGAGCAGGGGGATTTCCTATGCGTCCTGGGACCTTCCGGGTGCGGAAAGACCACACTGATTCGCTGCATCGCCGGATTTGAAGATTACGAAGGGGACGTTTTGGTGGAGGGCAACAAAGTCACCCAGACCGGGATCGACCGATTCATGATCTTCCAGGATTTTAACCAGCTCTTCCCATGGAAAACCGTGAAGAAGAACATCCAGTACCCCTTGAAAATCAATGGGTTGAAGGACAAGGATCAGTTGGAACGCATTGTGGAGGAACATCTGGATTTGGTAGGGCTGAAAGGGTATGGCGATTTTTATCCCCATCAACTCAGCGGTGGCATGAAGCAGCGGGTCGCCATCGCCAAGGGGCTTGCGCTGAACCCGAAGATCATCCTGATGGACGAGCCTTTTGCCAGCCTGGACGCCATGACCAGGAACAAACTCCAAGGGGAGCTGTGGAAGATCAAAGAAAAAGAAAACGCCACCGTGATTTTCATCACCCACAACATCCAGGAAGCGTTGGTTCTGGGAACCCGAATCGTGTTGTTTTCCAAAAAAGGAAGGATCAAAATCGATACGGAAAATCCCATTCCCAAACCAGTGACGCCGGCTTCCGAAGGGTATGGCGATTTGTGGGAGATGTTCAACGAAGCCCTATGGGAAGAGGATCAGTGAAACGGATTTTCTTCCCATGTGATGTTTTTAGCTTTGGCTTCATGAGATTTTAATGTGGACATGATATTGTTGTGAAAAGCGGATTTGCTGAAAAAATGCAAAAATGATGAAAGGTGATAGACGATGAAACGAAAAACAAAAGCGATCATGAGTTTGTTGCTGGCCGCTGGGATGCTGGTTTTTCTGGGCGCATGTGGTTCGAGCCAGACCGAGGAAAGCGCGGACGGCAAGACTGCGGTGCGGGTGGCGTATTTTCCCAATATCACCCACTCTCAGGCACTGGTGATGAAGAACCAGGGAACCCTGGAGGAACTGTGGGGCGACGATTGTGAAGTGTCCTGGACCTCCTTTAACGCCGGGCCGGCGGAAACGGAAGCAATCTTTGCGGGGGAAATCGACCTGGGGTACATAGGACCCGTGCCGGCGCTCAGCGCAAACGTGAAATCCGATGGTGAGGTGAAGATCATTTCCAACAGCACGGATGCAGGAGCGGTTCTTTTGGTGAGAAACGATTCCGGAATCAAATCGGTGGGCGACCTAAAGGGCAAAAAGGTGGCAGTGCCCCAGATGGGCAATACCCAGCATCTGTGCCTGTTGAACATTCTCGATGAAAATGGCCTGGCCACGACGGACAAGGGCGGCGATGTGACCATCAACGCCAGCTCCAATGCGGACATCCTGAACCTGATGGACAATGGCAGCGTAGACGCAGCGTTGGTGCCGGAGCCTTGGGGAACTACCATTGAAAACAATGGAAACGCAAAAGTCCTGCTGGACGACAAGGAAGTGTTCCTGGACGGAGATTATCCCACGGCAGTGGTGATCGCCAGCAAGGAGTTCATGGAGGAACACCCGGACTTGGTGGAAGATTTTTTGAAAGCGCATGAGGATGCTACGACCTTCATCAATGAAAACGGGGACGAGGCGCAAACGATCGTAAATGCGGAGATTGAGGAAGCGACGGGCAAAGCCCTGGAAGAGGACGTGATCCAGAGCGCGTTTTCCCGGATGCGCATATCCACAAAGCTGAACCACGATGCCATCATGAAATTCGCGCAAATCAGCAAGGACGAAGGATTCATCAGCCAGGTGCCGGAGGAAGAAGATGTATTTGCAGCTGAATTCGATCAATAAGGTCTTTGAAAACACGAAAAAAGAAAAGAAAGAAACCATACGAGATGTCTCTTTGGAGGTGGAGGAAGGCGAATTTATCTGCCTGGTAGGACCATCAGGCTGTGGGAAGTCCACGGTCCTGAACCTGGTGGCGGGCCTTTTGCCCCTCAGCTCCGGGGAGATCGTCCTGGATGGAGAAAAAGTGCAGGGGCCGGGGGCTGACCGGGTCGTCATGTTCCAGGAGGCGGCCTTGTTCCCCTGGCTCAACGTGATTCAAAACGTCATGTTCGGCCTGGATGCTGCGGGCTATTCCAAAAAGGAACAGAGGGAAATCGCGGAGAAATACCTGCGAATGGTGCAGCTTTGGAACTACAGGGATTACCCCGTCCACCAGATATCGGGCGGCATGAAGCAGCGGGTTGCCCTTGCCAGGTCGCTGGCCCTTGACAGCAAGCTGCTGCTGATGGACGAACCCTTTTCCGCCCTGGACAAACAGACCATCAACGTGCTGCGGGAGGAACTGGAGGCCATCTGGGAAAAACACAAAAAGACGATCCTGTATGTGACCCACAGCGTAGAAGAAGCCGTCTATTTTGCCGACCGGGTCGTGGTCATGTCGGGAAACCCGGGACAGATCAGGGAAATCATTCCTGTGGATTTGGAACGTCCCAGGAAAGTGGAGGAGGATGCTTTCGTTGCCATTCGGAAGCGCATTTTAACGGGCGTAAAGGCCGGCGTGAAAGAAAGCCTGCAGAGCGAATTTGACCCGGAGGTGCAGCATGAGAACTAGAAAGATTGCGGAAAGCGCCTTGTTTGCCGTCCTGCTGATTGTATTATGGCAGGTCGTCTACCTGGCTGGAACGGAATGGCTTTCCTTAGTCAAGCCTTATTCGGTGCCGGATCCCTTGGGCGTGGCGCGGAGTTTCCTTTATCTGGTGAAAGAGGGAACCATGTTCCAGGCGGTAGGACACAGCATGTTCCGGGCAGTCACCGGGTTTGTCCTGGCCGTTGCCATCGGCGTGGTTTTGGGCGTCCTGATTTTGCAGTTCCAATTCTTGAGCAGGAATTTAAAGCCCCTGATATTAGGCATCCAGACGTTGCCCAGCATCTGCTGGGTGCCTTTTGCCATTCTCTGGTTTGGGCTGAAAGAGAGCGCGATCATCTTTGTCGTTGTCATGGGATCCGCCTTTAGCATCGCACTGGCGGTGGAGAGCAGCGTAAGAAACGTGCCGCCCATCTATGTGAAAGCTGCAAAGACTATGGGCGTATCGCCCGTGAACCTGTACTTGAAAGTGATTTTCCCTGCGGCTCTTCCCGCATTTGTCAACGGATTGAAGCAAGGGTGGTCCTTTGCCTGGCGGGCGCTCATGTCAGGCGAGGTCATGTCCGCTACGGTGGGCCTGGGGTATACGCTGATGATCGGGCGCGACCTGGCGGACATTAACCAGGTCACCACGGTGATGCTGGTGATCATCCTCTTGGGAATCGTCATCGATAAAGGTGTGTTCTCCACGGTGGAAAACCACCTTCTGCGAAAGCGAGGACTGCTGGAGTAACATGGGACAGGAAAGGAAAATGGAATGAAAACACTGTATGTGCATATCGGCACGCCAAAGACCGGAACCACGTCGATTCAGATTTTTTGCAAAAAAAACAGGAAAGTCCTGGAAAAGAAGGGCTTCTGCTTTCCCAACATGCCATATCGGTATCAAGGAAAGAGGAAAGAAAGGAATGGAGCTTTTCTTACGGCGGCCATCAAAGGCGAGGATGGAAAGCCCCTGTTAGAAGAAGAACGGGCGCGCTTTTCCGAAGGACTTAACAAAATTCAGGAACTCTTTCAGCAGTTTGACAACGTCATTTTGTCCGATGAGGGCATATGGCTCAGATTGAAGGGTAGGCGGAAAACCCTGTGGAAGGAGTTGAAGGCGGCGGCGGAACGAGACGGATATGGGATCAAGATTATTGCATACCTTCGGAGGCAGGACGATTTTACGGTTTCCGCCTGGAACCAGAAGATCAAGGTGATCGTTCCAGAGGTGGATGCTACGCAGACGTGGGACGATTTTTCCCACAAAGCCGATTGTGATGGCAGGTACGTTAACCTGGACTATTACAAGACGCTGAAAGATGCCGCAGACGTTTTGGGGAAAGAACACATCATTGTCAGGCGGTATGACCGCAGCCATTTGAAGGATGGCCTGGCACAGGCTGATTTTCTGGACGCATTGGGACTGGAGCTGACGGACGAATACAAAATGGATCGGGTCATATTGAACGAAAAGCTTTCTCTGAATGGCTGCGAGATCAAACGGGTGCTCAACGGCATTGAAGAAATCAGCCCAAAGGAAAGTCGTTTTTTTGAAAAGCCGCTGCAGGACATCGCAGAGGAATCCAACCGGGAATATCCCAGCGTGCTCTGGAGCGCATCGGATGCGAAAGCATTCGTGGCGCGCCGCGAAGAAGACAATGCGAAACTCGCAGAGGAGTTCATCCAGGATGGCGAGCCTTTGTTCCACGAACGATATCGGGACGGAGAAGTGTGGCGGCGCGACAATCCCCACATGTCAAACGATATCATTCGCTTTGCCGCCATGTCGGACATTGCCTTGCTGCGTGAAATCCAGAAATTAAAACAGCAAAACCAAAGGATGCAAAAGGAGATCGAAGGGCTGCATCAGTTCCGATCGAAAGCGCACCATCCCTTCAAAACGGCATTCAGCGTCCTTGCGCGCAAATTGGGAGTGGAGAAAGACGGCTGACAGGGGCAGCAACGGGGTGCGATTTGCCCCAGCGATGCTGGCAGTCACGGTCCTGGGGAATTGTCATTGACAAAGCGCGTTTCCTGGATTGCATGAGAAATGCGCTTGCGGAGGGGAACATCCCCACTGGCTGTTGGGCGTTGAACCCACATTGATGGATTAGGAGGAGAAAAAAGAAAACGATGAACCATTTAGATGAACTGGAAGCGGAATCCATTTATATCATGCGGGAAGTGGCGGCGGAATGTGAGAAGCCGGTCATGCTGTATTCCATCGGAAAGGATTCTTCCGTGATGCTTCGTCTGGCCATGAAAGCCTTTTATCCGGAAAAGCCACCTTTTCCATTTCTGCATGTCAATACTACATGGAAATTCCGCGAGATGATCGCATTCCGGGATAAGACGGCAGAGGAGTTGGGCATCGAAATGCTGGAATACATCAACGAAGCCGGCGTGAAAGACGGCATCAATCCCTTTGACCACGGAGCGGCTTATACGGACATCATGAAAACCCAGGCTTTGAAGCAGGCACTGGACAAATACGGATTTACGGCGGCATTCGGGGGAGGCAGGCGGGACGAAGAAAAGAGCCGCGCCAAAGAGCGGGTGTTCTCCTTCCGGGACGAACACCACGCCTGGGATCCCAAAAATCAGCGACCGGAAATGTGGAAGCTGTTCAATACGAAGATCAACCGGGGTGAGAGCATTCGGGTGTTCCCCCTGTCCAATTGGACGGAAAAGGACATCTGGCAGTACATCAGGCGGGAAAACATTCCCATCGTTTCCCTGTATTTCGCTGCGGAGCGTCCGGTCGTCAACAGGAACGGCCAGCTCATCATGGTGGATGACGACAGGCTGCAGCTGCGGGATGGGGAAAAAATCGAGTGGAAAAAAGTACGGTTCCGAACCCTCGGATGCTATCCGTTGACAGGAGCCATGGAGTCGGATGCTGAAACCCTGGATGCCATCATCGAGGAGACGCTTTCCACGGTGGACTCCGAACGGACGAGCCGAATCATCGACAGCGATGGCGGTTCGGCCAGCATGGAAAAGAGAAAGCGGGAGGGATATTTTTAAGATGAATGACAATCTGTTGAAATTTATCACCTGTGGGAGCGTGGACGATGGAAAGTCCACTCTGATCGGCCACATGCTCTACGATGCGAAGCTGATTTTCGCAGACCAAAAGAGAGCATTGGAACTGGATTCCAAGGTGGGTTCCAGGGAAGGCGACATCGACTATTCGCTGTTGCTGGATGGGCTGATGGCGGAGCGGGAGCAGGGAATCACCATCGATGTGGCTTACCGCTATTTTACGACGGATCATCGGAGCTTCATCGTGGCCGACACGCCTGGGCATGAGGAATACACCAGGAACATGGCGGTGGGTGCTTCTTTCGCTTCGCTGGCCGTGATTTTGGTGGATGCCAGCCAGGGCGTGCTGGTGCAAACCAGACGGCACGCCAGGATTTGTTCCCTGATGGGAATCAAGCATTTTGCTTTTGCCGTCAACAAAATGGATTTGGTGAATTACGAACAGGCTCGGTTCAACAAAATCGAAAAGGATATTCGGTTTTTGATGGCCGAATTTGCCTATGAGTCGTTGGAAATCATCCCCGTGTCCGCTACGGAGGGCGACAACGTGACAGAGCGTTCCGCCCGGATGCCCTGGTACCACAAAAGGACGCTGCTGGAGCATTTGGAACAAGTGGACGTGAGCGAACAGGAGGAGATGGAGGGCTTTTCCCTGCCCGTGCAGCGGGTCTGCCGCCCCAACCACAGCTTTCGGGGATTCCAGGGGCAGATTTCTTCCGGTGAAGTATCGGTGGGCGATGGCATCACCGTCATGCCCAGCGGCGAATCGGCAAAGGTCATTGGGATTTTCGATGGCGACAAAGAAGTGAAAAAGAGCAGCAGGGGACATGCCGTCACCATCCAGCTGGACACGGAAATCGATGTTTCCAGGGGCTGCGTCCTGGAACGGGATTATGAGCTGAGCGTAGGCACCATGCTTGGCGTATCCCTGCTTTGGATGGACGACAACAGCCTGGTGGCCGGAAGGAACTTTTGGATGAAAATCGGCACGCAGATGATTCCGGCCACAGTGATGAAGATCAAATACAGGATTGATGTAAATTCCGGCGATGAGGTGTATGCGGATGCGATTTACAAAAACGAGATTGCGTTTTGCGAGGTTTCCGTAGGCAGCAAAATCGTGTTTGATCGGTTTGAAAACAACCGGGAACTGGGTTCCCTGATTTTGATCGACCGAGTCACGAACATGACTTCGGCTTGCGGAACCGTCACGTTTTCCCTCAAGAGGGGAGACAACCTGACGTGGCAGAATACGGACATCACCAGGGAACTGCGGGAAAGCCAGTTGGGGCAGAACGCAATCACCATCTGGATGACCGGCCTGTCTGGATCGGGCAAGTCAACCCTGGCCAACGAAGTGGAAAAGCGGCTCTTTGCCATTGGAAAGCATACGATGCTGTTGGATGGGGACAATATCCGCATGGGGCTAAACAGAAATCTCGGATTCAAAGAGGCCGACCGGATCGAGAACATCCGCAGGATTGCCGAAGTCTCAAAGCTGATGAACGATGCGGGCATCATCGTACTGACCGCATTTATTTCTCCATATCGGCAGGACAGGCGCAATGCGAAGGAAATTATCGGGGATCGTTTCCTGGAGGTCTATGTGAGCACGCCGATCGAAGAGTGCGAAAAACGAGATGTGAAGGGTCTTTACAAAAAGGCCAGGAGAGGTGACCTTGCGAATTTCACCGGGATTACAAGCCCTTATGAAGAGCCGGAGAACCCTGACATCGTAGTGGATACCAGTGCGCATGCGCTGGAAGAATGTGCGGAGCTGGTATTGAAGGAGCTGGAGCGGTACTTGTAAGGTGCGCGAAGGAGCTTTTGCATGACAGCAACACCGCTCCGAAAGGTGATGCGCACTCGATGGGCATGATGGAAAGAGGAGCGGCAGAACGCTCCTCTTGGCGCATGTGTCGATTTGTTTTGCGCCGCTGCCTGGGGGCGGTTCCTTTCCCCCTGGACAGGTTCTTCATTTTTTCTTATGATAGATGGCATGCGCCCGTGAATCCCATGCTTCCGAGGGTGTGAAGACTGTGGGGTTTTCCTTGCGTTCCTTGCCTTTTTCCCCATTTACTGCTATAATAGACCACGCTATGCGAAAGAAGGAGAAAACTCTATGAGATCGGATAAGTACAGTGGAATGCGGGGGAGCCAGGGGAGGGACGATGCTCCGAGCCATGTTGGAGACGGATGGGAGGAAACGAACCAGCTTTTCCAGGATCGCAATCGGCAGCGGGGTGAGCAACGGCAGCAGTCGGCAAAACAGCGACAGCAGGACGATGCATACCAGCAATACCTGGCCATGAGGGAGCAGCCGGATGCCAATTATTCGCCTGATGGCAGCGCAGTCCCACCCAAAAAGAAAAAAACGAGGCAGGCAAGGCCCATTCTTTCCAGCGAAAATGAAGGGGAAGGACAAACGCTGACGAGAAAAGAAAGGAACGCATTCAATCGTCGGGGAAAAAAAGAGAGGAAAACACAGAAGAAAAAGAAGGGAAAACGCATCCTGATCGTTTTTCTGATCGTTTTCCTGTTGCTGATCGCAGTGGGAATCGTTGGCGTTCTCTTTGTCATGGGCATGGTGGGAAAGGTAGGGGCACTGGATATCGACCAGTCAAACCTGGGCATTTCGCCGCAAGTGGAGCAAGGCCTGAAGGATTACCAGAACATTGCGCTGCTTGGCGTGGATTCCAGGGACATGGACGATTACAAATCCTCCAGGACCGATGCCATCATCATCCTGAGCATTGACAAAGCGAAGGGGAAAATCAGGCAGATTTCCGTGTACCGGGACACCTATCTGCATGTGAATGAAGAATACGGATACGATAAAATCACCAATGTCCATGCTTATGCTGGAACAACGGCCACGCTCCACAGCCTCAACGAAAACATGGATCTGAACATCAAGGATGCGGTGATCGTCAATTGGAAAGCAGTGGCCGATGCCATCGATGGATTGGGCGGCATCAAGGTGGATATCCAGGAATCGGAAATCGATGAGATGAACAAATACATCAAGGATACCCAGAAGAGCATCGGCGGCTCCAAGAAAAAAATCAAGAAGTCGGGGAAACAGAAGTTAAACGGCAACCAGGCTGTCACCTATGCCAGGATCAGGAAGGATTCCAGCAAGGGCGACTACAGGCGCAATGAGCGCATGAAAATCGTAGTTTCGGCAACCGTGGACAAGGCGAAAAAGACAAACCCCATGCAACTGAACCAAATCGCCAATGACGTGCTGCCCCAGGTCAAAACCAACATGGGGACAGGCGACTTGCTCAAGGTCATGGTGGCGTTCCTGCGATACGATATGAGCGGAAGCGCAGGCTGGCCCTTTGACACGCAGGGCTGGGTCAATTATAATGGGGCATGGTGCGGGGCGCCCGTTACGTTGGAAAGCAACGTGAAAAAACTCCATAAAAAATACTTTGCGCAGAAAAATTATGCTCCCACCGACACAGTATGCGAAATCAGTGCGGAAATTTCCAGGAGAACTGGGTACTATTGATGGGAAAGTTGCAATTTTTGCCTGGCGTTGGTATAATGAATGGATTATTTACAGAAGGGCATGCAGAAAAGCTCGAAGCCGCCGTTTGATGCAGCAGGGGGGAATGGAAAGGAGAAACTTCGGATGGGCTCTGAGAAATTTGGGGATACGAGACAAATGGACGAAATCGAGCAGGCCCTGAGAAGTTTGCTGGAATCCCAGGATGGGAAGGCCGAACGCACAATGGAAAGTCGGGAGAACCGGGAACGGCAGGAACTGGAACGCATGTGGAGCGACAACGAGGAACGAACTGCGGGAAAAGCGATCCTGGCGGCGGTAAACAGAACCACCCTGGAAACAGAATCATCCTGGGATCGGGAGCCTTTGGCGCAGGAACCGCAATCGGCTTGGGAACAGGAACCTCTGGCGCAGGAACCGCAATCGGCTTGGGAACAGGAGCCTCTGGCGCAGGAACCGCAATCGGTTTGGGAACAGGAGCCTTTGACGCAGGAGCCGCAATCGGTTTGGGAACAGGAACCTCTGGCGCAGGAAC
>CAZVBL010000001.1:24987-81723 GCA_964625475.1 uncultured Zhenpiania sp.
CCGCAATCGGTTTGGGAACAGGAACCTTTGACGCAGGAGTCACCATCGGCCTGGAGCCAGGAGCAGGAACCGCAGCCGGATGGATCGCAGGAGCAGGAAGGGGGGAATGCCCAGCTGCAAGAATCGGAGATGGACTGGCAGGAGGCGCAGGAATCCTCCCGGGAACAGGTGGATCAGGTGGATGAAGCGGGCGATCCAGGGCGAAGCATGAGAAGCCAGCGCAAAAAGAAGAAGGAAAAAACAAAGAAAAAACGGAAAAACACCAAGCTGGTCGTGGCTCTTTGCATAGTACTGGCGGCAGTCATCGCATTGGGCGGCGTCATCGGGACCGGGCTGACCGTAGTTCATTCCAAGTTAGACATGGTAGGTCAGGTGAAGGTCAACCGGGAGGCTCTGGGCATCGATGCGAATGTAGCCAAAGACTTGGCCAACTATCGCAACATCGCTTTGTTGGGCATCGATTCGCGGGACATGGACAGCGATGAACAGACCAGGAGCGATGCCATGATCATTGCGAGCGTGGACAAAAGCACCAACGATGTGAGGTTGATATCTTTATACAGGGATACTTATGTGAACATTGGGGACGATTATGGGCTGGACAAGATGACCCATGCTTATTTCTACGGCGGTGCGACCCAGACCATGCAGACCATCAATCGCAACCTGGATTTGAATTGCGAAGAGGTGGTGGTGGTCAACTGGAAATCCGTGGCCGACACCATCGATTTGCTGGGGGGAATTGACATTGAAATCCAGGACTCAGAAATTGCGGAAATGAATAAATATATCAGGGACACGCAGAAGAACATTGGCGGTTCCAAGAAGAAAATCAAGAAAGCCGGAATGCAAACACTCAACGGAATCCAGGCGGTGACTTATGCCAGGATCCGAAAGGATTCCGCAGAGGGGGATCACAGGAGAAACGAACGGATGAAAACCGTTCTTGCGACTGCCTTTGAGAAAGCCAAGGCACTGAACCTGAGCCAGCTCAATGAGATTGCCAACGAAGTTTTGCCGGAAGTCAAGACGAACATGACGACGAACCAGATGATGGAAATCCTGTTGGAACTGGCCTCTTACAGCATCACGGACAGCAAGAGCTGGCCATATGAATGGGCGGACTGGACGCATAACGGCGTTTGGTATGGACCTCCGGTGACGTTGGAGCGCAATGTGGCTCAATTACATGAAGAGTTTTTTGAACAACCGGACTACGAACCCACCGACAAGGTAAAAGAAATCAGCAACAGCATTTCCAGCATAACCGGCCAGTGGTGAGGGGGCGCGCCAGCGCATGTTTGGGAAAATGCGCCCTGAAGAAGGGATGGTAGAATGAAGCGGAACTTGCTGCTCCTCTTTGGAGGGGCATCTTCGGAGCATGGGGTTTCCTGCATGTCGGCAGCCTCCATTCTCCGACACCTGGATCGGGACAAATACGAATTGTACAAGGTAGGGATCACGAAAGAGGGGAACTGGTTTTTGACAGATTCCCCTGTTTCCCATATAGAGGATGGACGTTGGAAGGACGATAGGGGAAACCGCAGGGCCATTCTGTCACCCGATGCATCGGATGGCGGTTTGATCGTGTTCGGCCACGACAGCCAATTTGAACGGATTCCCATCGATGTGGCATTTGCCGCGCTCCACGGCAAACGGGGCGAGGATGGAACGGTGCAGGGGCTTTTTGACCTTGCGGGAATCCCTTATGTGGGAGCAGGAACCACTGCTTCTGCAGCTTGCATGGACAAAGCGCTGACAAAGATGGTGGTGGCGGGAACCGGCGTGCGGCAGGCGGATTTTTACTTGACGGATCGCTATGGCTTTGCCTCCGATCCCCAAGGCGTTTTAAAGGGGGTAGAAGCGCATTTCCATGGAACATACCCCCTCTTCGTGAAACCGGCCAATGCCGGGTCGTCTGTAGGGATATCCAAAGCCAGGAGCAGCAAAGAACTGTTCGATGCCATCCGCATCGCAGCGGAGGAAGATCACAAGGTGTTGGTGGAAGAGGCCATCGCAGGCAGGGAAATCGAAGTGGCGGTGCTGGGAAACCGCCATCTGCGGGCATCGCTCGTTGGGGAAATTTTGGCGGCCAACGAGTTTTACGACTACGAAGCAAAGTATATGAGCCAGGATTCCAAAACCAGGGTCATGGACGACATTTCTCAGGAAAAGCAGGAAGAAATCCAGCAGGCGGCATTGGACGTTTATCAGGCCATGGGCTGCAGGGGACTGGCCCGGGTGGACTTTTTCCTGGACGAAGAAGAAGCGGTCATATTCAATGAAATCAATACCATGCCGGGATTTACGAAAATCAGCATGTACCCAAAGCTGTGGGAAGCAACGGGATTGCCTTACAAGGAACTGCTCAATGCGCTGGTTGCCCTGGCAACGGACGAAATGGAATGAACAGGAGGATAAGAAACATGGCAAAAGCAAAAATCGATTTTGAAGACGAACAAGTGAGGCTCCGCTACAGGCATACTACGTCCCATATCCTGGCTCAGGCCGTGAAAAAACTGTGGCCGGAAGCAAAGCTGGCCATCGGACCTGCCATTGAAAACGGCTTTTATTACGACTTTGATTTGGAACACAAGTTCACGGATCAGGATCTGCTCAAGCTCCAAAAGGAGATGAAAAAAATCGTCCAGGCCAATTACCCTTTGGAACGGTTTGAACTGCCCAGGGACGAGGCCATCGCCAGGATGAGGGAACGCGGTGAGGATTACAAGGTGGAATTGATCGAGGATTTGCCGGAGGACGAAGCGATTTCCTTTTACCAGCAAGGTGATTTCGTGGATCTCTGCGCCGGCCCCCACATGGAAAGGACCGGCCAGATCAAAGCGGTCAAGCTGCAGAGCGTGGCGGGCGCGTACTGGAGGGGCGATGAAAAGCGCAAGATGCTCCAACGGATTTACGGCACCTGCTTCCCATCCCAGGCGGAGCTGGACGCATACCTGAAAAAGCTGGAAGAAGCAAAGCTGCGGGATCACCGCAAAATCGGCAAGGAAATGGATCTCTTCGCCATCTATGAGGAAGGTCCGGGATTTCCGTTTTTCCTGCCAAACGGCATGGTCATCCGCAATGAGCTGGAACATTTTTGGAGGCAAGAGCACAGAAAGCGGGGCTACCAGGAAATCAAGACGCCGCTCATCCTCAGCGAAGAGTTGTGGCACACCTCAGGCCACTGGGATCACTACAAGGACAACATGTATTTCACGAAGATCGATGGCAATGATTATGCCATCAAGCCCATGAACTGTCCTGGTTCCATGCTGGCATATAAACGGAAAATGTACTCTTACCGGGATTTTCCAATCAGGATGGGAGAACTGGGACAGGTACACAGGCACGAGCTTTCCGGTGCCCTTCACGGCCTGATGCGGGTGCGGACCTTTACCCAGGACGATGCCCACATCTTCATGCTGCCGGAGCAGATTACGGATGAAATCGTGGGGGTCATCGACTTTATCGACTATGTTTACAAGCTGTTTGGATTCAAATACCATGTGGAACTTTCCACCAGGCCGGAGGATTCCATGGGTTCTGCAGAGGATTGGGACAGGGCCACCAATGCCCTGCGCATGGCCATGGAACAGAGGGGCATGGATTATGTGGTGAACGAAGGGGATGGCGCATTCTACGGTCCCAAGCTGGACTTCCATTTGGAGGATTGCCTGGGCAGGACATGGCAGTGCGGAACCATCCAGCTGGACTTCCAGATGCCCCAGCGTTTCGACCTGACCTACGTTGGTTCAGATGGAGGAAAACACAGACCCATCATGATTCACCGCGTCATTTTTGGCTCCATCGAGCGGTTCATCGGCATTTTGACGGAGCATTTTGCCGGAAAATTCCCCCTGTGGCTGGCGCCGATCCAAGTAAAACTCCTGACTGTGACGGAGAAATTCACAGGCTACGCCCAAGAAGTGGGACACAGGCTGGAAGATGCCGGGCTGCGGACGGCGGTGGACGTGAGGAACGAAAAGATCGGTTACAAGATTCGGGAAGCCCGCAATGAAAGAACTCCGTACATCTGCATCATCGGCCAGCGGGAGGCGGAAGCTGACATTCTCACCGTGCGCTCCAGCAAGGCTGGCGAGCTGGGAGAAATGAAGGTAGATGCGCTGAAGGAAAAGCTGCTGAAGGAAATCGAGAACAAGGATGTTTAGCAATTACGACAACAAAGAACCGTGGAGGGGCGGCGTTTACTTGTGTACGGCGGACAGCAGCTTCCAGGCGGACTTGCTGGAATCCAAACTGAAAAGCGAAGGGATTCCCTGCATAAAAAAATATCAGGCAGCCAGCAATTTCATCGAAATCGCCATGGGAAACAACAGTGCCTATCCTATCGACATCTATGTGCCGGAAGATGCCCTGGAGGATGCGCAGAACGTCATTGTCCCAGTTCCCATCGACGATAGTTTTGAAGGATTTGAAGAATGAACGGTTCCATGGGGCGATAAAAACAGGAAACGCAATAAAAAACGAAAAAGAAACCAGAGGGATTGCCATGGACGATAATCAAAACAGGGAGAACCAAAAACAGTGCATCATCAGCGAACCGGATGAAAAGGGCGTGCGTTACTATACCATCGACCGATCCGCTGCTGACCAACCGCCAGACCCTGCGGGTTTGTCAAAGGAAGGGACGCTGCAGGAGCGGGCATTGCAGGAATTGCGGGAAGCGGCTGCACCCGCATCTGTGTCCCAACAGGATGCGGCTCAGGAAAACCAGCATCGGGCTGGCATAGGGACGGCAGGCGATGGGGAACCGCACAAGGTGGGCGGCGGTTTCCAAAAACCGCCGAGGGGATCTGGAATCCCTCCAGGCAACGTTTCCATGCCTCCAACGGGAAGAAAAAGCTTCAGGAAAAAGCCGCTGATCATATTCGGCTGCGTTTTGCTGGCAGTCATTTTGCTGGGCGTGGCGTGCAGCAGCCTGACTTCCGGCAGCGATGAGGACTTTTCCAGCATCAGCGAGGATCATATCAGCATCCTTTATATCGATGGAACCATCGGCGCAACGGATGATTCCACCTACACCACCGATGGCTACGACCACGAGTGGACCATGCAGCGGCTGGATGATGTGATTGACAACCCAAACAACAAGGGCTTGATTCTCTTTGTCAACACACCGGGCGGCAGCGTCTACGAAACGGACGAGTTGTATCTGAAGCTACAGGAATACAAAGCCACGGGGCGGCCTCTGTACTCGGCCATGGGTTCCATGGCTGCTTCCGGCGGGTACTATATTTCTGCGCCTGCGGACAAAATCATTGCTAACCGCAATTGCTGGACAGGTTCCATCGGCGTGACCATCGGGACGATCTTTGACATTTCCAAGCTGCTGGATCGCTACGGCGTAAAAACCGTCACCATCACGTCCGGGAAAAACAAGGCAATGGGCAGCATGACGGATCCCCTGACAAAAGAGCAACAGGAGATTTACCAATCCCTGGTGGACGAAGCCTATGAACAGTTCGTGGAAATCGTGGCAGAAGGCAGGAACATGTCGATTCGCCAGGTGAAAAAGCTGGCGGACGGCAGGATTTACACGGCAAAGCAGGCTCAGGAAAACGGCCTGATAGACCAGATTGGCACCTTGGAGGAGGCGGTATCGGACATGCGCACCCAATATCGTCTGGACGACTGCAGCGTGTACGACATGAAGTATGAAAATTCCAGTTTGTTCGCTTCCTTGCTGGGCAAAATGGCACAGATGGTGGACAGCCAGCAAAAGAGCAGCGATGTGGCGGCGTTGCTGGAGCTGATGGAGCAGCAGGGCAATGTGCCGATCAGTTACATGGCGCAGATAGGAAAGTAGCGGGCAAGGCTGGAGAAAAATTTCTGCCAAAAGAAAACTTTCGGTGTACATTTGCTTCATTTTTGTGTATAATAGTCTACGGTTGCCGCAGGGCAGGTTTGGCCTTGCCGCAACGACCATTTGCTCCCGTAGCTCAGGGGATAGAGCGTCGGTTTCCGAAGCCGTGCGTCGCACGTTCGATTCGTGTCGGGAGCACCACTGAAAAATCCGCCAAACGCTGGATTTCAAGCGTTTGGCGGATTTTCTCGTTCATTGATTCAACAGTTTTTTCAGTTCGTTGAGTTCCCCCTCCGTCAGGGTGATGCCTTTCCCCATCTTTTCGTGTTCCGGCGCCCAGTCGCGAATATCGTACTTCGGGGCAGCATCGTTCCAGCTGACCCGATTGAGTTCTTTTTTCCATCCTCTGGAATTTTCCGATAATACGCCGATGTGTTCCACGATTTCATGTGTAATGTTTGCCATAGTAAATTCTCCTTTCTGATGTTCGTTTTCAACTCGGATAAAAAAATTTTTAAAGTTCGCAATCGGCAGAGGCCTCGGTTTCCAAGCGTGCCGAAGCAGTCAAGCGCAAAGTTCAATGAGTTTCCTGTGCATTATAATGCAATGCCTGGATAAAATCAAATGAAACGCCTATTTTTTGGCATTCTTTCTGCGCGCCAGGAGCACCAGCATGACCAAGGCGGCAACGCTTAGAGCCAGAATATACGGTTTCAGGCTGGAAGCGTCTCCGGTTTGGACGATTCGGCTTAGCAGACCGTCCCCGTCCTCCTTTGACGGCGTCACTATCATCTTTTCATCCTCTTCCTGTATGTTGGAAAGGAGTTCGTCCTCTACAAGCGGCGCATTGCTGCCTTTCGCCGTTGCAACGTTTCGGATTTGCCCTCCCATCGATTCCGCATCCGTGATTTTCGCCGAGTAGGTGACAGTAAACGCTTTCCCATGCGGCAGATCCTTTCCTGTCTGGATCTCAAAGCTGGTGGATGATTCCGCAATCTTGCATTCCTTCGTAATGTCGCCTTTCTCCGATGCGATTCGCAGCGTGCCCGGCAGGAGTTCCATGCCCTTTGTTTCGATTGTGTCCCGAATGACTACTTTTTTTGCTGTGACTTTGCTGATGGTTCGCACTTGCAGGGTATAAGGAATTGGTTCGTAAATGCGGTATTCTTTTTTAGTTGTCGTTTTTTTGATTTCCAATTGCGCACTTTGTGTGCCTGGAGCCACCGTGACCGTATGTTCCGTTTCTGCCGGGGATCCGTTGTCCGGCGTGGCAACTGCCGTGTTATCCAGTTTCTTTCCAACCAGGCTTTCGTCTGCGCGAGCCGTGTAAGTCACGAGAAACTGTTTTCCAACCTCCAGGGCTTTTCCCGTATGGATGGTGAATCCACAGGCATTCGTCTCGATTTTGCATGCTTTCGTGATATCCTGCCCATCGGGATCTTTGATTTTGATGGAAGCTTCGTCAAGCCGCATGCCTTTTGTCTTCAAGGTGTCTTGAATCACAACGTTTTTCGCCTTGTAAGGCCCTTTCGATGTGACAGTTAGGGTGTATGCGATGGATTCCCCAGGGGCGTACATTTCCTTGTCTGTGCTTTTCTCAATCTGCAGATTGGCGGATGTGTCTATGATTGTCACGGCATGTTCGTCATTTTTTTCTACCGCATTGTCTGCGGATGCGATGGCAAGGTTCTCCACCTGCTTCCCCGCCAGGGATTGATCGGCGATGGCCTGGTAAGTGACAGTCATATGTTCTTTTGGCTCCAGATCCCGTTTGGTCTGGATGATGAAGGAATTGCCCTCTGTTTTTATCTCGCATTTCGATGTAATGTCCGCTTTGGCATCGTCCAACACGCAAATGGTGTCGGCCTGCAAGGTGACGCCGGCTGTCAGGATTTTGTCGCTGATGGTGACGTTCTCCACTTTTGCCGTTCCGGTAGAGGTTACGTCCAATTGGTACTGGATGCTTTCCCCAGGCTCATACTCCTTTTTGTCGCTGGTTTTGGTGATTTCAAGCGACACGGGCGCATCGCCGATTTCCACCACATTGTCCGTTTCTTTTTCCTCTGCGTTGTCAGCGTCCGCGACTGCCACGTTGAGGATCTCCTTGTCCTGCAGGGTCGGGCTGGTGAACTCGACGTCATAGGTCACGGTGATGGATTCGTTGTATGGCAGATCCAAGTTTGTCTCTATGATGTAACCATTGTCGGTAATGTCAATTTTGCAGCTGTCTGTGATGTCCGTTCGTTCATGCTTGACTCGCAGGCTGTCCTTATCGATTTTCATCCCTTCCAGTTCAAACTGATCCTGGATGGTGACGTTTTTCGCTGTGTAATCTTCCCGTATTTGCTCCGCTTTTACGGTATAATGCCCGATCTCCCCCACCTTGTAGGTTCGCTTGTCGCTGGATTTTTCGATGCGCAATTCTGCGCCTACGATGGGTGCTATGTGCTCTGTCTCCGCGCCTCCCGAAGGGATGTCGGGATCGTCCTTGATGGTATCCCCATTGGTGTTTGGACGGGACGGCGTTTCAGCCCTGTTCACAACCACGGATCCAGCCAGTTCGTTGGATGCGATTTTTACCGAATAGCAAATTTTGATATAGCCGATCAGGGATAGATCCGTGTATCCGGCTTTGCCTTGTTCCTGCGGAGGAACAGTTTCTGTCGCATCAGAAAAGTTCCTGCCTGTTTCGATGGTAAAGGAGTCCTCTTTTACAGTGATGTCCATGGAGTTGGTGAGAATCTTGCCGTTTTTGTCCAGTACGATGATGGTTCCTGGCATGAGCTTTACTCCCTCCACCTGGATGGCATCTGTAAATATGACGTCTCGCATGAAACAGCCCTTGTTGACTTGCGTGACTTCCAATTCGTAATCGATGGTATCCCCGACCTTGTATTGGCTGCGATCCGACTTTTTTTCAACAAGCATTTTTGGCGAGTTGATATAAACTTCTTCGCTGTCGGATTTTTCCGGAACAGCGAAACACTTTAAGGTTGCAGTGTTCTTGACAATCGTGCCATTGAGAATTTTTTTGGCTCGCGCCTCGAACTGGATGATGGCTTCCTGCCCCGTTGCCAGCTTTTCTGTGGTGAATTTCCAACCGCCGCTGACGGGTTCCAGCGTGAAATCCGCAACGCCTGTAACCTTAGCCTTTGTCAAATCCAAATCGAAGTTTTCTAAATCCGTGTCCCGCACTACGATGTCGGTGGCATCGCAGTCTGGAGTATCGTGCTTGATCTTCACGGTATATTCGATGGGATCGCCCACTTGATGCTCATAGCGATTCACGTCCTTTGTGATGGCGATGTCCACAGGAAGACGCACGGTGGTATCCACCTGGTCGGTGCTGGCTCCGTTGTCGCTTTCTGCATCTCCGATTCGGTACAGCAATTGCCCTTCGTTTTTAAAATTCAAAACGGTTTTTTGGTCGTTATAATGCCCATGTTCTTCCAATTGGCTATCCGATACGTTTTTTACCTGTACCGTGATTCGCATGACATAGGTTTTGTCTGCCAATGCTGCTCCTGTATTTTTTGCAAAAGCCTGTATCCGGTTCCCCTCTGTTGAAATATTCCAAGAAGCTGTCACATCTGCGTTGTCCTCCAGGATTTTTACGCTTTTGATTTCCAGGCAGGATTCTATCTGATCCAGGAACCCAAATTTTGTAAGGTTAGTCGTCTCCTTTGGCACAGACTGGCTGATGTCGTAGGTGAATGGCTCCAGCCTGGATGGAATGGTGTTGGATGTTACGTTGGCTTCGTCCTCATCGGATACGCACTTTGTCGGGCTGGGCTGCCAGATGCGCACGGTGACCTGGGAGGTGGAGCGGGCGTCATCGTCAATGGTGACAGTCGCTTTGTTGGGGATTTCTATGAGATCCCCGTTGACATATGGCTTCAATTCTTCTGCCGTGACGCCATCTTTTAGCTTGGCTTTGATTTGAAGCGTATAAGTCTTGTCATAAAAATCGGCGGAATCCAAGGCAGAGGCTTTCGCCACCGCCTTGACCTTCGTTCCATCGATGGATATGTCAAATTGGTCGGAGTCGCTGCCGCCGCATTTGACTTTGGCGGATTTTACCTGGAGACAGTCCTTCAGCGTGTCCTCCAGCGTGAAGCTTTTCACATATGTTCCTGAACCGTAGCCGCTGGGCATCACCTGCGTTACTTTATAGGTAAAGGTTTCGTCCGCATTGGACAGCATGACCGCATCTGCGTTCTTTTCATCGTTGTCCGAAACGGTCTTCGTCGGATCGTTCGGCGTTGGCTTGAACATGGCATAAGCCAAATATCCGAAATGCGACCAGGTTCCCTGGTTCTCCGTGCCGTAGGTGAACCGCAGCGCATCCGCATGGTAAACGGCTCCAAAGGCGTTTTTTGGATCGCCATTGTCATAGTTCGTCTCATCGGGATTGTAGTACCCATTAAAACCATCGTTGATTTTGTAATAAAGCCGAGTGGCCTTTGCCACGAATTGAAACAAGACCTGCTCTGCTTTAAAAGCAACGTACTGCGTGGCATCCACGTCATCAAAGGTCATATTGGACTTTACTTCGTAGCGAGTGCTGGTTCCCGCCAGAAAATAATCCCACTTGAACGTGGCTTCTTTTAAACCGGACAAATTGATGTTGGGCCTGGCTGATTTTTGAATGGTCAGATGGTGGGCATTTGACGTTTTTGCCGTCTCGTCTTCCCAATCCGTGACCGTCACTTTACAGTCTATTTTCACATAGTCCTTTTTTTCGTTGTCATAGATCCTTAAATTTCGCGCCCATATGCCAAGGTCGCCTTTTGTGTTATCCTTGACATCGAAGGCATAGACATCTTCATCCGTTGGCGTGCCCCTGTCTGCGGTGGGATGGTCTTCGTCATAGGCATTGATCACCTTTGCGACTTTGCAGTTTGTTCCAAAGGCGCTGTAGGTGGTGTTTTCTGTGCTTCGTATGATGTTGGCATAATCGGCCGGAACGACAAAGCCGCTTCCCGGGTGTTCCCAGGTGGAATGCCATCCCCCATGTGCCTGGTGCCATGCGTTATAACCATCTTCTCCTTCGGCTACGGACTCTGAACCAGAGGTGTTGAAAGCGGCAAATGCTGTCATGCCCGTGCCGCAAAATCCAAGGATCAGAGCTGTTACAATGATTGCAACTATTGCGTATTGTTTTGTTTTACGAATCATTTCGTTCTCCTTTCATTCCTGAAATTTTCATATATGACATTTTATACCATATATGAAATGGAATTTCAAGCAAAATATTTACATAAATTCCCTTAAAACAAAAATGGCACAAAAATTGCTATTACTAAAATAGCAATTTTCCTGCCAGTGCAAAAAAATATTTTTTATGAAGATAGAAAGAGGTTTGATGCCCGAAGATCTTGAATTTTTTTGTGCCGCTCTTGAAAAAACACAGAAAGAGGAATATACTTCTAACGAATCCATTTGCAGGAGCGTATTCTTTATGGCATCGATCAACGACAAGCAAAAGGCAATCTTATATATCATTTGTTCGGCCTTTTTTTTCGCGCTTATGAATATGTTTGTAAGGCTGTCAGGCGACTTGCCTTCCATCCAAAAGAGTTTTTTCCGCAATTTTGTGGCGTTCTTTTTTGCGCTTTTCGTGCTGGTTCGATCGGGATCTGGCTTTGCCTTTCAAAAGAAAAACCTGCCGGCATTCATCGGCAGGGCTTTGTTCGGCACTTTGGGGATTCTCTGCAATTTTTATGCGGTGGATCATCTGCTTCTTTCAGATGCTTCCATTCTGAACAAGCTGTCTCCTTTTTTTGCGATTCTAAGTTCCTATGTCATTTTAAAGGAAAAGATTACGCCGATTCAGGCAACGGCGGTGGCAATTGCGTTTTGCGGCGCGCTTTTGGTGGTAAAGCCGGGGTTTGCGGTGGCGGGGGCTTTGGTTCCGTCCTTCATCGGCGTGATCGGCGGCCTCTGTGCGGGAATCGCTTATACGCTGGTGCGCCTTTTGGGGCAAAGAGGGGAGAAGGGTGCCTTCATCGTGTTTTTCTTCTCCGGGTTTTCCTGTCTCGTTACATTGCCATTCCTGATCTTTGATTTCCATCCCATGTCTGGCACACAGCTCATCTTTCTTTTGTTGGCGGGGCTTTCTGCGGCAGGGGGGCAGTTTACCATTACGGCGGCATATACCCATGCGCCGGCAAGGGAAGTTTCAGTCTTTGACTACACGCAGATTATTTTCGCCGCTGGTCTGGGATTTCTGTTTTTTAGCCAGATTCCCGATGTTTGGAGCATCATGGGCTATTGCATGATTTCCGGAGTGGCGGTATGGATGTTTGTTTACAATCATCACAGATAAATTTTTGAAGGGGGGAGACTGCCTGAAAGCGCAATTAAAAAACTATAGGAACCATTCCGCCTCGGTTCTGCGCGCATAGTTTTGTTCCAGCATTGCCACATGGGAAAGAAAGGCGGGATCGTCCATGTATTTTGCGCCGGTTGGACACGCCCGGATGCAGGCCTGGCACTTGATGCAAATGCCTGCGCAAGTATCCGGCGCATCTGTGGGGATGGAACCCATTGGGCAGACAGCCGCACATGTTCCACATCGATCACATTTGGCCGAATCCGTCTTCGGTTTTGCCTTGAGAAATACTGCGGGTTTGCCATCCGTGCCCAGGGGCGTGTAATATGGTCCTATGGGATCGTCTCCTCGAACTTGGATTGGATTGGGAATTGTATCCATTTGCAAAACTTTTTCCGCAATTTTTTCGGCGAAGGATTCCAGTGCGGCCAGGTCGATTTCATCGGGACGACCGGAAGCCAGCTTTTTGCTGAAAGCATGCTCCGCAGGAATCCCTGCGCCTGCAATGGCGTGAAAGCCGTTTGCCTCCAGTTCGTTGCGAAGTTCCATCAGCGCATCGTCGAAGTTTCGATTTCCAAAGGTGACGACAGGCACGGCCAAAGCCCCGTTTCCTTCAAACCCGTCCTGTATGTAGGGCAGCATTTTGTTTGGAATCCGCCCGGCATAGACGGGCGTGCCGAAAATGACCAGATCCGCAGGCGCATACCGTTTTGTGCCCTTGCGGTTGGCTGGCAGCGTATAGTCGAAATTTTCGGTTCCTGTGCCGAGCTTGGCGGCCAGCGCATTTGCCAGGGTCAGCACTGTTTTTTTTGTGTTCCCAGTGGCACTGTAAAAAGCGGTTTTTACGCAGGCGATTTTCATGGTTGAATCCTCCGATTTCAAAATGAATGATGCACAGCAGAAGTTCCGTTCCATGAGCCTATATGGATCTATGGTTTCTGGCATTTCTGGAATGCGAACAATGCCTGCCGATGAAGCTGACGGGATCGATCTTGTTTCCTTTGCCATTATACTTCTTTCCATAGGGAAAGTAAACATTTTTTGCAAAATGCGGGAAAGCCAAAAGGCCGCATTGTTTCTTGCAAACATCGGAACCGAAGACTGTTTTTCCTGTTTCCACCCTCAAAGAAAGTGAAAAAGTGATAATTTTGATTGACAAGGATCATCACTGTGTTGTATAATACTATTTGTCGCCAGAGCAAGGGCTAATTATTCCAAGGTAGCTCAATGGTGGAGCAACCGGCTGTTAACCGGTAGGCTGTGGGTTCGAGCCCCACCCTTGGAGCCAATCGCAACACGTTCGGAAGCAGGTTCTTCCGAGAGGCTTGCCGAAGTGGTGGAATTGGCAGACACGCGGGACTTAAAATCCCGTGATCCTTACCGATCGTACCGGTTCGACCCCGGTCTTCGGCACCAAATCTTCTAATTCAATATTTGACATCGCGGGGTGGAGCAGTTGGTAGCTCGTCGGGCTCATAACCCGGAGGTCGTTGGTTCGAATCCTTCCCCCGCAACCATACAATCAAACCTTGGGATTTCAATGATTCCAAGGTTTTTTCGCACCTGGGATCGTTTGGTTGCAATGGATCCGGGAGAGCTGCATTTCGTTGTTTCCAGCATTGCATTCAGTTCGTTTGGGAATGCCGTACTGGTGCCTTTTTATTTGTTTCAGGATTACAGGCTGGCGCCGTTTTTTCCTTTGACAGCAAGAGGTTTGAAGAGAATTTGGGGAGCCTCGCCGAATGCCAGAAAGCCAGCCGGCATGGGTGGCTGCACGTTAAATGAAACCAAACGTCTTCGACAGGACAGGAAGTCTTCCGGGGCAGGGAAATGGAAAATGCGCAGAATCAAAGGGTTTGAAAAAATTTTGAAAATATTTGGAAGCACCTGTGGAAAACAGGGGACAATCCATGTCCCCTGTTCAATAAAAGTGTTGAAATTTCAACGATTGTAAAAATATGTTTATCCACATCGCTTTGTGGGAAAAATTGTATACGATCTTAAAATTTCTGTGGATAATGTCTGAAACTCGCCAAAAACAAGGAAGAAACATGTTGAAAAGTGTCATATGCCGTACCGACCCGTGACCGGGCATTGAAACAGGAACATGTGGGGCGGATGGATCGTGAAGAAGATGAACGAAACGATCAAAGCTGCCAGCAACATACGAGCAAAAATTTCCCACCCCATGCCCGAAAGCAGATTGTATTTCAGGAGAAGGAAACTGAGAAAGCAGGAAAGCGCCACAGCAAGGATGAAGATGCAGATGTCAGCCCACAACCAATGCTGCCCGGTGAACGCCACATAACCGTAAAACAAGATTGCTATTCCAGCCATGCCTGCAAGGACAGCGCAAGTCCTGGCGGCGAGGAAATTGGAAGGGGTTTTTCCGCAGCAAAAATGCTCTGCCAGGGAAAATAGCAGCACAGGGAAAGCCAACAGCTTGAAATGCTCCCATGTGCTTTCGTTGATGGGGAACAAAGGAGCAAGGACGATGCTTTCCCCGGACCACGGGTAAACGAAGTGTGCCAAAGTTCCTGCGATGATCGTAAAAACAAACTCAGACAAGTGCCGTTTTTTCCAATTGATGTCCATGTGCATCCCCTCGCCGCTCGTGATTTCCTCTATAGTTTATGCCAGTTGAGGTTCATACTTGACAAGTTTCTGCGCCCCATTCGATGGAGCAGGTGGGAACGTCAAATCCAACGTTAAAGCAAGGTTTGCTTCCATGGTTTTATAGGAATGGAAGATTTTGTTGTTTTATGCTGCAAAATATTGAAAATAAAGGAAAACTCATGTATAATAAACAAGGTCAACACAGAATTAGCATAGGAAGGAAAATGAGAACATGAAACGTAGTTTAGCGATCGCAATTGTCTTAGCAATGGCTCTTTCCCTGTTTCCGGCTGGGGTTTTGGCAGCGGAAACAGAGGATGTTGCGGCGGCTGCCGTTTCAGCAACGAAAGCCGCGTCACAGGAAACCACATCACAAGAGGCTGCCGTGCCCACCAGCGTGAAAGGATTGATTACGGAAACCACCAAACCGGCATCTTCGGATTTCAACGATACCATTACCGTGTCCCCCGCAATGGGAAGAACCGTGTCCTTGCAGATGTATGACGAAGATGAGAAAACATGGGTCACGCAAAAGGAGTTCCAAGCTCCGGCAAAAGAAAAGGGCAAGGTTGTCTTGGCGTATCCGGACAATTGGAAAAAAACCAATGCTTCTACCTGGAGAGTCGTGATTGCCGCAGGGGAAGGTGCAGAGGCTTATACCAGCCCTAAAATCAAAATCATGACCAGGAATCGGCATACGCTGAAATTGACCTGCAAGAGCGCCATCATCATGGAAAAGGATTCCGGTCAGATTTTCTATGGAAAATCCATGAATGCGGAAAGGGCGAATGCCAGCACGACCAAAATCATGACTGCGATTTTAGCGTTGGAAAAGAAAAAATGGAACAGCAAAGTCAAAATCAGCAAAAATGCGATAAAAACGCCGTATACAAGTTTGAAATACGAAAAGAACGACAAAGTAAAAATGGGGGATATTCTCCACGCTGCGCTCATATTGTCGGACAACGGATCTGCCACAGCCCTGGCAGAGCATGTTTCCGGGAGCACGAAAGCGTTTGCGGCAGCGATGAATGCCAAAGCCAAAACTCTGGGATGCCAGAATACGAATTTTGTCAATCCCCATGGGCTGGACAGCGAGCTGCATTATTCCACAGCCAGGGACATTGCCACGATGAGTCGGCATGCTCTGAAAAAGAAACGGTTTCGGAACATCGTCAAAAAGAAAAAATATACGTTTACAACCTTGAAAAAGCACAGGAAATACACGGTGAAAACGACGAACAAGCTGCTGGGCCAAGTGAATGGCTTGTCGGGCATCAAAACAGGAACTACGGGCAAGGCGGGGTACTGCTTTGTGGGTTCCTATGATTACGATGGAGAGACTTACATTACAGTCGTGCTGGGTTCCAAAAACGACAGTTCCAGATGGTCGGATACGAAAACGTTGATTCGCTATATTGAAAAGTATCTCTAACGTTGTAGGCAAACGACTTTCACGTTGCTCGTTTGCGATTTCACAGTTCATAAAAAACATAAAAGCCCGGCTTCGCTCTATGCCAACATGGCAATGTTGAAGCCATCCATCATGATTTGAAACAATCCTTTTTGGGGGTGGGCAGATTTTGTCGAACGTGTAAGCTTTTTAGGAAACGATTCTTTCCACGGGATGTCCCCTTGTATGCTAAAATTTTCTTGTCATGCAGGAAATGCCGGTGGCACCCATGTTGGCGGAAGGGTGGCAAAGCCCAATCGCCGCAATCCAATCGGCATGACAGGCTTTGTGACGGAAATTTGACATGCAGGGGGACAAACGTATGGACAAGCTAAATGCAGCGTTGCTGAGCGCGATTTGTTTTTTGCTGTGCGTCAGCGCAGCGGTGGTGTACAGCGTATGGTTTTCAAAAGGAACCGAGGATTTTTCGGTCAGTACTCTGGCGCAAATAGAAGAGGAACGGAATCTGGCCACCATAACCATGAATGAGGAGGCCCAGGTCATCAATGGCGGCAACGAAAACATGTGGATTCGCGCCAGGGTAGAGGCGCCTGGAAGCGATGAGGGCGCAAATTGGCCTGATGAGATGGGATGCGAGTTGGTGTCCAATACCATCAAGGACAACCCTTCTGCCGCAGAAGCCAGGAAAGGAATCTGGATCCCGGATGCAGATGGATATTACTATTACAGCCTGGCCATTCCACCGGGAGAATGTTCTAGGCCGCTGTTTGAATCCGTTCAGGCGGATGCAGGAGCGGAAAGCGTGAAAGCGGGCAGCGTGAAGGTTCAGGCGGAGGCCATCCAGGTCAATTGGATCAGCAAAACGGCAATGACTGGAAAAGAGGCGTTCGGCCTTTACCAGTTGTATCAGCCGCTGAAAGGGTACAAAGGACAGCTGTTATAAAGAGGAAAAACGAGAGCATCCTGCCGGTGCTTTCCCGCGAAAGGATCGGCTGCCCGAACGCGAAAAGGGCGACGTCCGCTTTTTGGATCGTTTTGCGTTGCTTTCCAACCAAAAAATCAGCCGTTCGGATGTGAAAAGGAGCAATGTTCGCTTTTCGGGAGCGTCTTGCTTTTTTTGTTGCGCAGGAAATGTCACATGGGATTTAGGATATAAAATATTGGAAAAAATCTGCCATAAAATAAAATCAATGGAATCGGTTTTGTCTTGAACGAAAGAAAGCGATCGACAAAGACTTGTTTCCTGCGACCGACATGTGGAAAAGTTTTGCTTGACAAAAGCAGCTTTTGAGCCTAATATAGGTATACGGGGTATATGTATTGGAAGAAAGGGTAATAAAATGTGTGAAACGGCAAAGCATAAACATAGGGAAACAAAAGAATACAAGGATTTGGTGAACCGACTCAGCAGGATCGAAGGCCAGGTGCGGGGCGTGAAAAAAATGGTGGATGAAGAGCGGTACTGCGTAGACATCCTGACCCAAGTCAGCGCCATTCAGTCTGCCCTCAACGCATTCAATAAAGTGCTTTTGACAAACCACATCAAAAGCTGCGTAGTGGAGGACATCAAAAAGGGAAATGAGGATGTGGTGGATGAACTTTGCGGCACGCTGCAAAAATTGATGAAATAGAGAGCGATGAACGATGAGACAAGAAAAATTCGACATAACGGGCATGACCTGTTCCGCCTGCTCTGCCAGGGTGGAAAAGGCCACCCGCAAATTGGCAGGCATGGGGGACGTCACGGTCAATTTGCTGACGAACAGCATGAAAGTGACGTATGACGAAAACCAGCTTTCCATGGAAGATATCGTCCAGGCTGTGGAAAAAGCCGGGTACGGAGCCAGCGCAGCCCAGATGTCCGCTGGCAGGGGCGAAGAAAAAGGGCGACAAGCAGGGGCGAAGAAAAATCTTGCCCAGGAAGAAATCAAGAAGATGAAAATGCGGCTGATTTTTTCCATCGCACTCCTGGTGCCTCTCATGTACCTTTCCATGGGTCATATGATGCAGATGGACTTTGGGATGCCAGTGCCACATGTGATGGAGTCCGTTTTTTATGGAGATGAAAATGCGGTAGTTCTGGTATTTGCCCAGTTCCTGCTCCTGTTGCCCATCCTTTATGCCAATCAGAAGTATTTCACCGTAGGTTTCAAAAGCCTCTTTCACGGCGGGCCTAACATGGACACCCTGATTGCCATTGGAGCGGCGGCGGCTACGGTATACGGATGCTTTGCGCTGTTTCGCATCGGCTATGGGCTGGGACATGGGGACATGCACCTGGTTCACCAGTACAGCATGGACATTTATTTTGAATCGGCGGGCACGATTTTGACCCTGATCACAGTCGGGAAATTCCTGGAAACCCGTTCAAAGGGCAAGACGAGCGAAGCCATCGAAAAACTCATGGATCTTTCGCCCCAAACGGCCATCGTGGAGCGGAAGGGACAGGAAATGGCCATTCCTGTGGAGCAAGTGCGGGTCGGCGATATCGTGTTGATCAAGCCGGGGGCTTCCATCCCGGTGGATGGCGTGATCGTGGATGGGACGTCCAGCGTGGATGAGTCGGTCATCACAGGGGAAAGCATCCCTGTGGAAAAAAGGGCAGGCGACAAAGCCGTTTCCGCTACCGTCAACAAGAGCGGGTTCTTTAAAATGGAGGCTTCCAAAGTGGGCGAGGATACTACCATCAACCAGATCATTCGGTTGGTGGACGAAGCCAGCTCCAGCAAAGCACCCATTGCGAAGCTGGCGGATAAAATCGCAGGGGTGTTCGTGCCAACGGTCATTGGAATCGCAGCCCTGGCGGCCATTGTCTGGATGGTTGCCGGCGCAACCTTTGAATTTGCCCTTTCAACGGGAATTGCGGTTCTCGTCATATCCTGCCCCTGTGCGCTGGGGCTTGCAACGCCGGTGGCAATCATGGTGGGAACCGGGAAGGGTGCGGAAAACGGTATTCTGATCAAGTCGGGAGAAGCTCTGGAAATCGCCCATCGGGTGGATACGGTAGTGTTGGACAAAACCGGGACCATCACGGAAGGAAAGCCGAAAGTGACCGATGTTTTGGCATATGGGGCCAGTGAAACCCAGCTGCTCCAGATAGCGGCTTCCCTGGAGAAGCCCAGCGAACATCCCCTTGCGGAAGCGATTTTGCGGCATGCTCAGGAGCAGGGCGTTTTCCCAAAGGAAGTTGCGGACTTTGAAGCCAAACATGGCCAGGGCATATCGGCGCGGATAGAGGGGAAGCTGTTTTTTGCAGGAAACGAACGGCTTTTGGAAAGCCAGGGCATTTCCAGAAATTCCGGGGAGCCAATAGGGGAGAGCCTCGACCGCCTGTCGGATCAGGGAAAGACGCCTCTGATTTTTACGGATGAAAAAAGCGTGCTGGGAATCATAGCGGTTTCCGATGTGGAAAAAGCTACGAGCCGCAAAGCCATTGCGCTTTTCCGCCAAATGAAGATCAAGGTCGTCATGCTGACAGGAGACAACAAGCGGGTGGCTGCGGCCATCCAAAAGCGATTGGAGGTTCCTGAGGTGATTGCCCAGGTTCTGCCGGAGGATAAAGAACAGCACATTAAAGCGTTGCAGGATCAGGGACATACGGTGGCGATGATCGGAGACGGCATCAACGATGCCCCGGCTCTTGCCAGGGCGGATGTGGGAATCGCCATTGGGGCAGGAACGGAAGTGGCCATCGAAAGCGCAGATGCGGTGCTCATCAAGAACGATTTGCTGGATGCGGTTACAGCCATCAAATTGAGCAAGGCCGTGATTCGGAACATCAGACAAAACCTGTTTTGGGCGTTTTTCTACAACTGCATTGGGATCCCTCTGGCGGCAGGCGCATTTTATGTCGCTTTGGGCTGGCAGCTGAACCCCATGTTTGCGGCGGCGGCCATGAGCCTTTCCAGCATCTGCGTTGTGAGCAATGCCCTCCGGCTGAAATTTTTCAAGCCGGAGCACGGTGCGCAGGAACATGTGACGGGAAAGGGCGGGACTTGGGAGCATGGAACCCTGGAAACTGGAAATCCGGAGCATGGAATGTCGAGAGAAGGCGGTCTGGGACAGGAGGCGCAGGAAACCCATGAGGGAACACAGGAACATAGCGTTTCCGATGGAACTGGACAAATGGAAATGGAAAAAGGCAGTTCTCTCCAGAATGGAGAACAGATAAAAAGAAAGGAAGGCGAAACAATGGCAAAATATGAAGCAAAATTGAAAATCGAAGGCATGATGTGCGAACACTGCAAGGCTCATGTGACGAAGGCGCTCAACGGGCTGGAAGGGGCAGAAGCCGAGGTGAACCTGGACGCTGGAACGGCGACCGTTCGTTCCCAGGCGGTAATCGGGGATGATATGTTCAAGGCGGCAATCGAGGACGCAGGCTATGAGTTGAAAGGAATCGAGAGAAAATAAGGGGATACTGTCCGAAAACGCAATTTGGGGCGGATGAAACCGCAAGACATGGCATTAACGAACGAAGTAACTAGCAGTATAGCGTGGCCGAAAAATCAAAGCGACAAGTTTTCGTACAGCCTGAAGGGGAAGTCTCCATATTTTACCAAGGGTCTTAGCCGATTTACGATTCAAAGCAAATTGTGCCTTTGAGGACGAATCATACAAAATTTGGAAAACCTATATCTTGCATCATGGAACAGCATATGCTATACTAAAGGCAGAAAAAACATGAGGTTAGTCCAAAGATGAACGACAACGAAGAAAACCTTGAATGGTGCTCAAGGTTTTTTTCCTATTTCCCATTGTGGTGCGGCAGGGCTTAGAACCGCAGGCTAATTACCGACTATTTGCCGTTATCTAACCATTCAATCACATGTTAAGCAGTTTTTTGAAAGAACTACTAAGGGGGGTACCATGGATAAAAATGTTGAAAGCATACTGAAACGGGTTCTGGAAGACATTCCGCCAACCAAAGAAGAATGTATTGATTTGCTCGGATTTCATGAGTCAACGCCGGAGGCTACCTATACGCGTGCTGTCGCAGATGATGTAATGCGCAAAAAAACAGGTAATACCGGTCTTTTGTTTGGTCAGATCGGCCTGGAGCTTTTTCCGTGTCCCGTTGATTGCAAATTTTGCTCATTTGGCGAATCACATACCGGATTTACGGGGAAGATGACCTTGGATGATGACACGATAAGACAGAAGGTGCATGAATTTACAAAGGATGGAGATTTGTACTGCCTTTGGCTCATGACCATGGCTGAATACGATCTGGATTACTATGCCAATGCTCTTAGAATTGCCAGGGAAGTTGCTCCTCCCCAGACTCTTTTATACACGAACATCGGCGATACTGACTATGAAACCTTTGTCAAGCTGAAGCAGGCAGGCGCAGATGGCGTTTACCACGTTATCCGTTTGGGCGAGGGTGAATACACCACAATAAGCCCCCAGCGTCGTCAGGAAACGATAGATAATGCTGTAAAGGCGGGATTGATGATACAGGATTGTCTGGAGCCTATAGGAACTGAGCATGCTCCGGAAGAACTGGTTGATCATATCTTTAAATCCATCGAAAAGAAGGTGGATACAGCTGGCGTCATGAAGCGTACACCGGTTCCCGGGACCATGTTCACTGATGAAATTACAAATTTGCGCCTTGCACAAATTGGCGCAGTGAATGCGCTGGCTATGATTGCGCTGGATCCTTATCCATGGTTGCCAATCCACGAGGCAGATCCAATCGGTCTTACCAGCGGAAGCAACAGCATATGCGCAGAGGCAGGTGTTAATCCGCGCGATACCGAGGCAGACACGTCAACTGGTAGAGGCCTCGATGTTTCGGCTTGCCGGAAGATGTTGTGGCAGGCGGGATTCCAGTATGTGTGCAGAGGCGATGGAAGACGCGTGCGGTTGACTCCTGAATACATAGCACAGTGTGAACAAACGGAATAGCGTTACAGACTGACATGTGTATGGCAAAGGGGATGCCCATGATTGCCTGGCCGCATCAATTATGGTATGATACATGCGTAGATTGAACATTTGAGGTGAACTATGCGAGTGATAGCAGGAACGGCAAAAGGCCGTCGTTTAATTGCGCCGGAGGGTCTGGATACGAGGCCGGTTACGTCCAAAATCAAAGAGGCGTTGTTCAACATCTGGCAAATGGAGATCGCAGGCGCGGATTTTCTCGACTTGTTCGCAGGCAGCGGGAGCATCGGAATCGAGGCCATGAGCCGAGGAGCCAAAAGGGTGGTCTTTGTGGAAAAGGACTGGAGGGCCGTCAATGCGATCAAGCAAAACTTGTCCACATGCAAGTTTCAAGAAGGCTGCCGGGTGTATCGGGACGATGTGTTCAGACGGATAGAGCGGCTGAAAGAAGACGGGGACATGTTCGACATCATTTATCTCGACCCGCCTTTTGCCATAGACAACATTTTTCTTCCTGTTCTGGAAGCTCTATCTAGTGGAGAAATCCTGGCTTGCGAGGGTACCCTTGCGATTCGCGCGCGAAGGGAAAAAGAGATGCCCGATGCAATCGGTGCGCTGAAGAAATTCAAACAGAAACATTATGGGTTGTCCAGCGTGCATTTTTATTGCCATGATATGCCTGCGTGATCCTTTTGGGGATCGGTTCCCGGATGCTTTTGCGTATCGCTTTTAAGTGCGAAACGGGCTTTTCCCGCTCTTTTGCAGCGGCAGCTGCATCGATCTCGCGGTTCTTTAGGAAATGTTGCAAGCGGCACCGCATGAATCCACGCCAGGATTCATAGAATTTGGTGTCGGAGGATGGATCCTCGACTGTTGGGCAGCGAGCCCCTACTTTATAGGATTAGAAGGAGAGCGATTGGACATGAAAAAAGCGGGCTTCAAAAAATGGTTCACAGTGCTGGTTTGCGCAGTCATAGCTGGCACATGCTGCGTTCCGACCAAAACAGCGGCAAAGAATTATCGCTTGTGGGTTCAGGGGCTGTATACCGATTCCGTTGCGGTGAAAGGAACCGCCACAAGGGGGACGGTTGTGAAAATAACCCTGGATGGCATACAATACGAGGCAAAGACAAAGCGCAGCGGGAAGTTTTCCGTTAAAATCCCCAGGCAGAAAGCCAAAACCAGAGTGCAGGTGAATTTGTACAAAGGAAAGAAGCGGGTAAAGAGGAAAACCATGACGGTATATCCTGCCAACGTGACGTACCGGGAAGGGTTCTCCTATCATAAAATCAGCAACGGGGTGAAAAAACGCATCCAGGGAAAATCCTACAAAAAGAACAAGCATGTCAATCTGAACCAGCTGCGATATGTGCGGATCAAGCATTACGATTTCAACGGGGAAGTCAAGAAGGGCGAACTCATCGTCAATCGAAAAATCGCCCAGGACATCGTAGAAATCTTCTACGAGCTTTACCAGAACCGATATCCCTTGACGGAAGTTTCCCTCATCGACAAGTATGGAGCAAGCGACAAACGATCCATGTCCGCCAATAACACATCGGCCTTCAACTACAGGAAGATCGCCGGGACAAAGACGCTATCCCGCCACGCTTACGGCATGGCAATCGACATCAATCCGAGGATCAACCCTTATGTGGCGGGAGCTTTCATAGATCCGGAAAACGGCAGTGTCTATGCCCAGCGGAACGCAAAGAAATGCAAGGGCAAATACAGAAATTGGATGATTCACAAGAATGATTTGGTCTACAATCTTTTTGTCGAGCATGGGTTTGAGTGGGGCGGAGACTGGACGCGAATCAAGGATTACCAGCATTTTGAGAAGAATACGTAAGGATTCCCGTTCCGCAAGCACAAAGAAAATCGGCAATGGCAATCGAAATTTTGCCGCAGTAACATAAAAGCAGGAAAACAAGACGAAGCACATTGTTCTCCTGTTTTTTTTGTGGGAAAAACCACCGCTAAAAAGCTTTACATGGATTTGACAAAAAAACGGTTTCTCATTTTACAAGCGATGCTTATCATCATGATTGTAAAACAAAACACCCAAAAACGAGATGAAAAAGGAGGATCGTTACAATGAAGAAAGCAATGAGCATCATGGTGATTGCCACCCTTGTCCTTGCGACCATGGTAGGCTGTGGGAGCAGCGGAAGCGAGGGCGAAACCGATGGAAGCGGAACGGTATCCACCGATGGTTCTACTTCCATGGAAAAGGTGATGGGCGCTTTGGGAGAGGCTTTTGAGCAAGACAACTCCGGCGTTTCTTTCACCTATAACCCCACCGGATCCAGCTCCGGCATCACGGCGGTAGCGGAAGACCGTTGCGACATCGGCCTTTCCAGCAGGAGCCTGAAGGACGAGGAAAAGGCGTTGGGGCTGACAGAAACGGTGCTGGCGTATGACGGCATTGCCATCATCGTGAACCAGGAAAACCCAGTACAGGAGTTGGATATGAAAACCCTCAAAAAGATTTACACAGGGAAAATCGACAACTGGAAAGAGGTTGGTGGAAGCGATGCGGAAATCGTCCTCATCGGTCGGGAAGCAGGAAGCGGGACCAGAGACGGGTTCGAGTCCATTACCGAAACGGAGGATGCCTGCAAGTATCGACAGGAACTGACTTCCACAGGAGACGTGATTACTACGGTGGCTGGCAATGCAGGTGCGATTGGATATGCGTCCCTGGCATCCGTGCAGGACAACGTAAAAGTGCTTTCCATAGATGGGGTGGAGCCAACGGAGGAAACGATCAAGGATGGAAGCTATGTGGTGCAGCGTCCCTTTGTCCTTGTGACAAAATCCGAAACCGCCTTGTCCGAAACCGCACAAGCGTTCTTTGACTTTGCCACGTCCAGGGACGCAGAGGCAATCATTTCCGAAGCAGGCGCAGTGTCGCCAAACTGAGCCATTGGGTTTCATAGGCTCATGGAAAAGCTGCCATAGGGAAGGGATGGGAATCCACAGCATCTATAGCAGGGCGCATAGAACATCATCAGGAAAGGAAGCTGTGTAGCGAATTTCTCTATGCGTTCATTATACAAGGGAAGGAAAGGGAAGAAAATGAAGCATAACAAGAAGCTTTTGGAGGATGCCATATCTGGGGTGTTTCTCCTGTTGGGATTGATAGCGGTGGGGTGCGTGCTGCTGATTACCGTTTACCTGATTATCGCAGGCGTTCCAGCCATCGGCGAAATCGGAGCGCTCCGGTTCCTCTTTGGCAGGGAATGGGCATCCACTGCCGATGACCCGGCTTACGGAATCCTGCCCTTTATCCTGACCAGCATCTATGGAACGGCTGGGGCGATTCTGTTGGGCGTGCCCATCGGCTTTTTTACCGCCGTATACCTGGCAAAGCTGGCGCCGCCAAAGGTGAAAGCCCTGGCGGAGTCGGCGGTCAGCCTGCTGGCGGGCATCCCCTCTGTCGTATATGGACTCGTGGGAATGTTGGTTCTGGTTCCCGGGGTTTGCAGGTTGTTCAATGTCCCGGACGGAGCCAGCCTGCTTGCGGCGATCATCGTGTTGGCGATCATGATTCTGCCATCCATCATCAATGTATCGATGACCGCCCTGGAAGCGGTGCCTGTGGAATATGAAGACGCATCCCTGGCTTTGGGCGCAACCCCCATTGAGACTTATTTCCGGGTATCGGTTCCTGCGGCAAAGAGCGGGATTGCGGCAGCGGTGGTTCTCGGCGTAGGCAGAGCCATTGGGGAGGCCATGGCGGTCATGATGGTATCGGGAAACGTGCCCAACATGCCCGGGCTGTTTGAAAGCGTTCGATTCCTTACTACGGCGGTGGCCAGCGAAATGTCTTACTCCTCAGGGCTGCAGAGGCAGGCATTGTTTTCCATCGCATTGGTGTTGTTCCTGTTCATCATGCTCATCAATGCGGCGTTGAACTTCCTGTTGAAACGGGAAAAACGATAAGCCCTGGAATCGGGCTTTCCATTGCGAGGACAAAGACGCAGGATGGAAATTGGGGCAAACGCTGCCGCTTGATTCGTTTGCGGATGGCATATTGTCAAAAGAAAAAAAGGAAAGCGGAGGTACGAATGACAGAAAGAATCTTGAATATGAACCGACCCCTGAACATGGAAAGGAGCGTTGGCATGGAAACGAAACGGCGCATGCGCATCGGCCTGCTGCGGGTGCTCATGGCAGCGTCCGTAGCCGTTACCGGCACCCTGGTATTGTTCCTCATCGGGTACGTCCTTTACAAGGGAATCCCGAACCTGTCATGGGAATTGCTTTCAACGCAGCCCAGCTACTTGTCGGACAGGATCGGGATATTGCCCGATATCCTGAACACGCTGTACATCATCCTGACAACCCTCGTCATCGTGTTGCCCTTGGGGGTTGGCGCAGCGATTTACCTGACAGAATACGCAACGAACAAAAAAATGGTGGGCATTATCGAATACGCTGCGGAAACATTGTCAGGCATTCCATCTATCATCTATGGGCTGGTAGGGATGCTGTTTTTCTGCCAGTTCCTGGACTTGCAGACTTCCATTCTGGCAGGCAGCCTGACCTTGGTCATCATGAACCTGCCCACCATCATGCGTACCACCCAGGAGAGCCTGAAAACCGTGCCCCAAAGCTACAGGGAAGGCGCATTCGGACTGGGAGCGGGAAAATGGCGGGTCATCAGGACGGTGGTGCTGCCCGGCTGCGTGGATGGCGTGATTACAGGGTGCATCCTGGCTGTTGGCCGCATCATCGGAGAATCGGCCGCGCTCCTGTTCACGGCAGGGTTTGCCCATTCCATGAATGGCTATTTGGAAAGCCTTGGCAGCGCAGGCGCATCCCTTACGGTTGCCCTTTATGTGTACGCAAAGGAGCAGGGGGAATTTAAAGTGGCCTTTGCCATTGCGGCAATCCTCATGGTGCTCACCATGTTGATCAACTTGTCGGCCACGCTCGTAGGAAAGCATTATAAGAAAAAGCGCAAATAAGGCCATCAAGCTGGCCTGCGAAACAGTTGCCCGCATTTGATGCAGGGAACTTCGGCAGATTACCAAAAGGAGGAATCTATGAACAGCGTGATTACGGTTAAGGATTTGTGCCTGTGGTACGGCAGCAGCCAGGCACTGAAAGATATCAGCATTGACATCAGGGAACACAGCATCACTGCCCTCATAGGGCCGTCCGGCTGTGGAAAATCCACATTTTTAAAGACGCTGAACCGCATGAATGATTTGATCCAGGGAGTCAGGATTTCAGGAAGCGTCGCATATCGGGGGACGGACATTTTCGAGCCGGGGCTGGATGTCAATGAACTGCGGCGCAATATTGGCATGGTGTTCCAAAAACCCAATCCATTTCCAATGAGCGTTTACGACAATGTGGCGTATGGTCCCCGCACCCATGGGATCACAAACAAAGCCAAACTGGATGATGTCGTGGAACGCTCCCTGCGCGGGGCGGCCATTTGGGATGAGGTGCAGGATCGGCTAAAAAAATCTGCCCTCGGCCTGTCAGGGGGACAGCAGCAGAGGCTGTGCATTGCCCGCGCTTTGGCGGTGGAGCCGGACATCCTTCTGATGGATGAGCCGACCAGCGCCCTTGACCCGATTTCCACATCGAAGATTGAAGAACTTGCGTTGGAATTAAAAGAGAAGTATACTATTGTCATAGTGACGCACAACATGCAGCAGGCAGTCCGAATCTCCGATGATACTGCGTTTTTCCTGTTGGGCGATCTGATAGAACATGGAAACACCGAGGCGATGTTTGAACAGCCGCGGGACAAGCGGACGGAAGATTACATTACAGGGAGGTTTGGATGATGAGAAGCAGGTATGATGAGCAGCTTGCGCAGCTGAACAAAGACTTGACGCAGATGGGCGCCATGTGCGAAGACGCGATTGCCCTGGCTGCCAGGGCGCTGGCGGAGGGAAACACGGAACATTCCGACAAAATCATGGCTCTGGACAGCGAAATCGATGAGATGGAGCGGAGCATAGAATCCCTTTGCTTGAAACTGATTTTACAGCAGCAGCCGGTGGCAAGGGACTTGCGGCAGATTTCAGCGGCGTTGAAAATGATCACCGATATGGAGCGCATCGGGGATCAGGCTTCCGATATCCGGGAAATCATAGGATTTCTCGGCGGCAGGACAGGGGAAGAGTGCAAATCCATCGGTTCCATGGCAGAGGCGGCCAGCAAGATGGTGACAGAAAGCATCGATGCCTTTGTCAAGCAGGACGTGTCCATCGCACAGGCGGCTATCGACCACGATGATGTGGTGGATGACTATTTTTTACAGGCGAAGGCATCGCTGATCCAGCTGATTGCGAAAAATCCGAAGGAAGGGGAATATGCCCTCGACCTTTTGATGATTGCCAAATATTTTGAGCGCATTGGGGATCACGCTACCAACATCGCTGAATGGGTGGTGTTTTCCGTGACCGGTATGCATAAAGGAGAGACGATATGATGGTTTGGTGCGTCGAAGACGATGAAAGCGTCCGCGACATCGAAGTGTATACGTTGAAATCCACAGGGTACGAAGCAAAAGGCTTTCCCGATGGCGCAGCGTTTTTTCAGGCGCTGGGGCAGGAAAAGCCTGATTTGGCCATCCTGGATGTGATGCTTCCGGGCGATGACGGGGTCGAAATCCTGAAGCGGCTCAAAGAGATGCCGGAAACCCGCAGGCTGCCCATCATCATGGCGACGGCAAAGGGGACGGAATATGACAAAATCCAAAGCCTGGATTTAGGAGCGGACGATTATCTGGTAAAACCCTTCGGGATGATGGAGATGGTTTCCCGGGTCAAAGCCGTGCTTCGCAGATGCGAGCCTGCCCCCAGGGAACGCCTGCTGAAAGCTGATGGCCTTGCGGTCAATGTGGATGCGCGCACTGTCACGGCGGATGGAAAGCGAATCCAACTGACCTTCAAAGAATTTGAGCTGTTAAAGCTGTTTCTCACCCATCCGGGCATGGTGTTCACCAGGGATCAGCTGTTCAGCCAGGTATGGGGCGAGACATACGTCAGCGAAACGAGGACCATCGACATGCACATCCGAACCCTGCGCCAGAAGCTGGGACGCTACGGCAAAAGGATTGAAACGGTGCGGAACGTGGGCTATCGAATGGAGGCATCGGGGCAATGACGAAAAGGATTTTTCGTTCCATTTTCCTGGTGGCAATGGCGGTTTTGTTGGCGAGCCTTGCCCTGGCCTTCGGCGCACTGTACGACCATTTTGGCATGGTGCAGGAAAACCAACTAAAGGCGGAGCTCTCCCTTGCGGCAAAGGCAGTGGAAGGCAGCGGCATGGAATACTTGGAAACACTGGATGAAGCACCGAATCGCCTTACCTGGATCGCTGCGGACGGCAGCGTGCGATTTGATTCGGAAAGCGATGCCAAAAGCATGGAAAACCACGGGCAGAGAGAGGAAATCAAAGAAGCGTTTGACAACGGGACAGGAAAAAGCTCCCGTTTCTCTTCCACCCTGACGGAAGAAACCCTCTATTATGCGCAGCGTCTTTCCGATGGCACGGTGCTTCGCATTTCAACCAGCCGAACGACGGTTTTTGCTTTGATCCTTGGAATGGTTCAGCCAATCTTGGCGATTTTCGCCGCCGCGCTGCTTTTATCGGCTTTGTTGGCGCGCCGCATGTCGAGGAAAATCGTGGATCCCCTCAATGCCCTCAACCTGGATCGACCCTTGGAAAATGAAGCTTATGACGAGTTGTCGCCCCTGCTGTCCCACATCGAACAGCAACACAGGCAGATCGGTTGGCAGAAGGAGGAGCTAGCCGAGCGGAAAAACGAGTTTTATGCCGTGATTCGCAACATGAAGGAAGGGCTTGTTTTGCTCAATCAAAAGGGGATCGTGTTAAGCATGAATCCAGCGGCGGCTCTTTTTTTCCAGGCAGGGGACGGAGCCGTTGGCAGGGCGTTCCTTTCTTTGGAGCGAAGCCGGGAAATCAGCAAAAAACTGGAACTGGCGGAATCAGAGGGACACAGCGAGATGGCGGTCAGCCGCCATGGGCGGGAATACCAGATGGACATGAGCCGCATCGAAACCGGCGGCAAGGTTTCGGGAACCGTCATCCTGATTTTCGATGTTACGGAAAAAGCTTTTGCGGAGCAAAGCCGCAGGGAATTCACAGCCAACGTTTCCCACGAATTGAAAACGCCGATCCAGACCATCATGGGAAGTGCGGAACTGTTGGAACGGGGACTGGTGAAAGGAGCGGACATTCCTCGCTTTGTCGGCCGCATCCGTGCGGAGTCCGCCAGGCTCGTTGCCCTGATCGATGATGTCATACGTTTGTCCCAGCTGGATGAAAGGAAGGAGCTGCCCCTGGAAGAAATCGATTTATATGAACTGGCCAAAGGAGAAATCGATGTCCTCCTGCCAGCTGCCAGGAAACGACAGGTCGCGTTGTCTTTGGAAGGTGGGACTGCCATGGTAAAAGGCGTTCGCCAGATGCTGCATGAGATCGTTTATAACTTGTGCGACAATGCCATCAAGTACAATGTGGAGGGCGGCAGCGTCCATGTGAAGGTTGCCGGGGACGAAAAGGGCGCGGTTCTGGAAGTTTCCGACACTGGGATCGGCATCCCGGCAGAACACCGGGAAAGGGTGTTTGAACGGTTTTACCGGGTGGACAAGAGCCATTCCAAAGAAACGGGCGGCACGGGGCTGGGGCTTTCCATCGTGAAGCATGCGGTGCAGCGTATGGGTGGAGAGATCGACATGAAAAGCGAACCTGGAAAGGGTACCATCGTTGCAATCAGGCTGTAGATCAAAACCATGGTTCCATCGATGCGGGGCAGGGTTTGGGGAATGCCCGAAAGCCACCGTTTGACCAGCGGAAAGAGGTGGAAAACGTGGAAAATTTGCTGTTTCAAAGAGGTGGAAAACCACGCTGGCGAGAAATTTTTAAAATTCGCTCAATGCTTGCAATTGCAACGGGTTTGGCAAGGCAGACCGAATAGGGGGACGAGGCAAAAACTTGACAGGTTTGATTAATTTGTTATAATAGTTCCTAGACAGTGTATTGTGAAAGATGATACGCTGTTTTCTTTTGATAGTGCGTTATGGGAATATACAAT
Source organism: uncultured Zhenpiania sp. (assembly GCA_964625475.1). Taxonomy (GTDB): domain Bacteria; phylum Bacillota; class Clostridia; order Peptostreptococcales; family Anaerovoracaceae; genus Hominibacterium. The sequence continues at coordinate 56,162 of CAZVBL010000001.1, forward strand.
GAGAAACAGCTTAGCAAAATGGAGGATGCCGGCTCTGTGTCTTGGTTTGCTGTTCTTGGTAGTTGGGCTGGCTTGGCTCATCATCACGCAGATGGTTTCAAAAGAGGTGCTCCTTGTAATCGATGGCAAAGCTCGGGCTTGTGAAACGACCAGTTACTCGGTAGAGGAACTGCTGGAAGAACAAAGCATTGAGCTGGTAAAGGAAGATTCCATCACGCCCGGGGTCGCTCAGGTCCTGACCGATGGGACGGAAGTAGAGATTACGAAAGCAGTTCCTTTTACGGTGCAGGCGGACGGCGAATTGAAAACCTTCAAAGCACTGCCCCAAACCGTGGGAGATGCCTTGGACTCCTGCCAGATCCAGGTGGGGGAACAGGACAAAGTAGTGCCGGCCTTGCATACGCTGCTGACGGCTGGTACGGAGATCGTCATCCACCGAATCACGACAGAAACGCAACAAGTCATGGAACCGGTGGACTACAAGACAGAAACCAAAGGCGATGACGATTTGCCCGCAGGAACCACCAAGGTGGTGAAAAAGGGCAAGAAGGGACGAGATCGGGTCACATACGAAATCACGTATTCGGACGGCCAGGAAATCGATCGGCAGGAAGTGGAGCGAGAACGGCTCAAGGATCCCAAAACAAAGGTGGTCGCCAAGAGTACCAGGGGCATGATCCAGGGAGCCGAGTATGTGAAGAAAATCGCAGTCAGGGCTTATTCCTATACGGGAGGTGGAACGACCGCATCGGGGACCAGAGCCAGGGTTGGTGAAATTGCGGTGGATCCGCAGGTAATCCCCTTGGGTACGAACGTGTACATAGAAGGCTATGGCTTTGCCAGGGCAGAGGACACCGGGGGAAACATCAAAGGCAATACCATTGACGTTTACAAAAATTCAAAGGGTGAATGCCTGAATTGGGGCGTTCGTCATGTGACGGTCTATATCCTCAGCAAATAGCCGGACCGCAAAGGAGGGAATATGAGACAAGAAGCTAGCATGAAGAAAAAAGCGGCGAGTTTTGCCGTTGCAGGAACCATGTTCCTGTCTATTTTTGCCGCAACGGCTCCAATCTCAGCAGGAGCGGAAATCACGCCTGATGGCGCAGAAGGGCAAGTGACAACATCGGAAAGCCAGGAAACAACCGAAACAACGGAAACAACTGTCGATGCATCGGTGAAAGTGCAGAAGCAGCAGGATTCCGTGTCGCTGAAAGCACCTCGGAACGTAAGGGCAAAGGCTCAAAAGCTCAACGTCATCGAACTGCGATGGAACAAAGTCAAGGGCGCAGAGGGATATGTGGTTTTTCGGGCGGTAAAGAAAACAGGCACATATGGTAAAATCGCCACGGTAAAAGGCCTGAAGAAAACCGAATATAAAGACAAAGATTGCAAGATCGGCACCAAGTACTACTATCGGATTCGGGCATATGGAAGCGAAACGCAGGGATCCGATTCAAAGAAAGTCTACGGTGCTTATTCCAAGATCGTAGCTGAGAAAGCTGCTCCTGCGAAAACCACCGTCAAGCTGAAAGCAGGTGAAAAGAAAATCAAGATCTCCTGGGAAAAAGCAGAAAATGCCCAGGGCTACCATATCTATCGATCGGATTCCAAAGATGGCGATTATGTGCGCATTGCGAAGATAGAGAATGGATCTGTGACCACCTTTACGAACTTAAACCTGAAGGGCGGCAAAAAATACTATTACAAAGTTCGGGGTTACCATTGGGTGAAAGGCGAGAAGGCCTATGCCAGATATTCTGATGCTGTAGGCGCAAAGGCGAAAAAGGTGAAGCTCAAGACCCACAAAAAAGGCTTTCGGTACAAGGAAAAATTCGTTGTGAAAGCATATGCTTATACGGGAGGCGGCACCACTGCATCGGGTACGCCGGCGCGGGTAGGAGCCATTGCCGTATCTCCTGGCGTAATTCCACTGGGCAGCAATGTGTATGTGGAAGGTTATGGCTTTGCCAAGGCAGAGGACACGGGCGGAAACATCAAAGGAAAGACGGTTGACCTGTATTTTAATTCCTTGGGTGCCTGCTACAAGTGGGGCGTTCGCTACAAGACGATTTATGTCGGAGTCAAAAAATAAATCAGAGCGATTGAGCAGGAAAGGCGCAAGGAAAATGTCACAAAGGCGCATGGGGTGAAATCCATGCGCCTTTGCAATGGCATAAAAAAGTCGATGCGTCCGACCTGATGGGATTCACAAGTTGCCTTTATGCGCCCCGCTTTGATGCCTGGCTGGCAGGCTTCATTTGCAAACCCAGACGCTTTCCTGTGCTAGCGCAGATGCGCTTTCAGCAGATCGATGAAGGCATCCAGTCCTTCCCTTTTTGGGAAAATTGCACGGGCGGACGTGGCGCTTCCGCCGCCTTTTCCCTGGAAACGCGAAGCGTTTTCTTTCACCAGCTTGCCGCAGTCCATCGATCCATTGGAAAATAGCAGCAGCGTATTGTCCTGGGAGGAGACGATCAGCAGCAATTTCTCGATTTTTTCGATAAGGGGCCGCCCAATGTTGAGCAAATCCTCCGTTTTCATGTCGCAAAATTCATAGACTGGGATTTTTCCAGGTTCCGGGTCGTGTTTTAACTTGGACAAATCCTTTTCCATGGCAGCAATGCGGGCTTGGATGACCGATTGGCGCAGGACATGCAGTTCATTTTTCACGGCCTTGGCACGGGCTTCCTGTTTGTCTATTTTTTCCGCCAAGTCTTCCGCTCCTGCGGAGAATCGTTTGCCCAGGGATGCGACCAGATCGTGTTTGGCATCGTAATCCAGCAGGGCGCGTTTTCCAGCTTCAAAATGAATGCGGAACATGCCTTTGTAATGTTCCACCTTGTACAGCTTTACGAGGCCGACCTGCCCTGCGGTGGAAGGGTGGGTGCCGCAGCAGGCTACGCAGTCTGCGGCATGTTCGAGGCTTCCCACGCAGACGATGGAAATTTCTTTGTCAATGGCAAGTTTTTTTCGCAAAGGCATTTTTTCCGCCTCTTCCCTGGTGTCAAAGCGGAGCACAGTCACAGGGGCGTTGGACCAGATGACCTCGTTGGCGCATAGTTCCGCATGCTTTGCCATTTCCCAGGTGATTTCCCGGATGTGGGGCTTTTCTTCCAGGGAAATGTCCACGGTCATGTCGTCCCGTCCCATGTGAAAGCCTCGATTCACGCCGCCGAACTCGCGGAAACAGATTCCCGAAAGGATGTGTTCGCCGCAGTGTCGCTGCATGTTGTCGAACCGGTGCGCCCAGTCGATTTGACAGAGTACCTCCTGCCCTTCTTTCAGATGGGCGGCTTCAGGAAGTCGATGCCAGACCAGACCTCGCTCTTCCAATGTTTCTGTCACTTCCAGGCCATCGATGGCGCCAACATCGCAGCTCTGTCCACCGCCAGTGGGAAAAAAGATCGTTTGATCCAGAAGAACCAAATCTCCTGCGATAGAAAGAACCTTCGCCGAACATTCCTTTCGGTACACGTCTTGTTGGTACAGTTTTGTGGTATTCATAGCATCTCCTTTTTCTGCTTGCGGATGTTATAGAACAATTGTAATATAACTCCTGGGAAAAAGTCAACGCCTCCCTGTCCAAAAGGAGAGAGCGTGTCATTCAAAGCTCCTGGCGGATCGGGGCGGCGGCAAGACGCTGCCGCTGTTTGCGTTTGGGAAGGAAATCGATGGTAGGAAGGTTTGCGTCAAATCCAGGATCAAGCCAAAGCGAAAAATTTGTGTCTCTCCTTTCATGATGCGGGGCATGAAGCTGAAAAAGAAAGGCCGAGGCATTTCGCAAGGGATTTGACAAGGTTGTGGGCGATTGGATCGATGTGTTCGATGATCCATCGGGCGTCTTCCAGGTTGTCGTGGTAAGCCAGTTCGATCAGGATGGCGGGTGCCCTGGTTTTTTTCAGTTCTCCGAGCGTCGCATTGGGAATCGCGGCTACCAGGTTGGGATTGGGATAGATTTCTTTCAAGCCAACAGCAAAGATGTCCGCAGCTCGTTTGCCTTCCTTGCTGTCAGCAGCGTAATAGATGTCCGGGCCTTTTAGGGCGCCTGACAAATTTTCCGGTGCTGCGTTGGAATGGAGCGCAAGGTGGAACTCATAGCTGCCTGCGTTGGATTGTGCCACGACCTGGGATAGGGCGTCATAAGGGTTGTTCCTTGCAAAAGCGATGTCGTTGGCGCGAAGATAAGGCACCATGGCATCGGCAATCAAATTCATATAGTATTCTTCGCTCCCTGTGCCGGTCGCGTATTGGTTGTGTTCCTGCACGGAAGGGCTGAGATAAATCCTGGGCATAAGGCATCCTCCTTTATTTCTTCTACGATCCAGTATATGAAACGGGCGCAGGAACGTTCGGAACCTTGTCCCCATGCATGTCCTGGCCGGGTGGAACCCTTCCATTTCATGGAACTTGCAAAAATAAACATCCTGTGATACAATTACACGATTATTACATTTGCGTGACGAGAAATAAAACAGTTGATAAGGGAAGCAAGGTAAAAAGAGAATGACAGAAAGGCAAAAGATTATAAACATCGCAGTGATCGCCCATGTGGACGCAGGAAAATCTACATTAGTGGACGCTTTTTTGAATCAGAGCGGCGTATTCCGCGCCAACGAGGAAGTGGTGGACTGCGTCATGGACAGCGATGACATCGAGCGGGAAAGAGGCATAACGATTTATTCAAAAAATTGTTCTGTTATGCACGGCGACGTGAAGATCAACATCGTGGACACTCCAGGCCATGCGGACTTTTCCTCCGAGGTGGAGCGAATCATGAAAACCGTGGACACCGTGATTTTGCTGGTGGACTCCAGCGAAGGACCCATGCCCCAGACCCGGTTCGTGTTGAAAAAATCCCTGGAGCAGGGAATCAACCCGATTCTGTTGATCAATAAAATTGACAAAAAAGATGCAAGGATCGATGAAGTGGTGGACGAAGTTTATGAACTTTTCATGGATTTGGAGGCCAACGACAAGCAATTGGATTTTCCGATCCTGTACGGCATCGCAAGACAGGGCGTCGTGGTATACGACCCCAGGGATGCGGCGGGCGTAGAGGTAGGGCCGGAAGGCAGGAAGAACAAAAAGAGCGCAACTGGCATGAACGGATTGGACATTACGCCGCTCTTCGACACGATTATCAAACATGTGGAGCCGTACCCGGATTTGACAAAAGAACCGCTGCAGCTGCAGATTTCCACCCTGGGCTATGACGATTACATCGGAAGGCTGGGCATCGGCAGGATTACCAGGGGAACGATTCGGGAAGCCCAGGCTGTGGCTCTGGCAAAAGCGGACGGCAGCATCGTCCAGAGGAAAGTCAATCAGGTTTTTTCGTACAGGGGATTGAAGCGGGTTCCCGTACAGGAAGCCCAGGCAGGTGACATCGTAGTGGTTTCCGGCATTGCCGACATTTCTATCGGGGAAACCATCTGTGATGAGAAAGAGCCGCAGCCTATGGAAATGATCCACATCGAAGAACCTACCCTTTCCATGAACTTCATGGTAAACAAAAGCCCTTTTGCGGGGAAAGTGGGAAAGTTCGTCACATCCCGCCACTTGAAGGAGCGGCTGGACAAGGAACTGGAAGTCAACGTAGGGCTGATGGTCGAAGAAACCGATTCCACCGACAGCTTCAAAGTGTCGGGGCGGGGAGAACTGCACCTTTCCATCCTCATCGAGAACATGCGGCGAGAGGGATACGAGCTGGCGGTTTCCAAGCCGGAAGTCATCATGCGGAGAAATGAAAAGAACAAGGTGCTGGAACCCATGGAAGAAGTGGTGATTTCCGTGCCGGATGAATATTCCGGTTCCGTGATTTCCAAATTGAACCTGAGAAAGGGAACCATGCGGGAAATGAATGCGGCAAATGGATTTACCAGGATGGAGTACCTGGTTCCCACCAGGGGGCTTTTGGGATACCGGACGGAATTCATCAACGACACCAGGGGGGAGGGCACCATGGTGAGGCGCTTCGATGGCTTCGATGAATACAAGGGCGAAATCGCCCAGCGGACGAACGGAGTGGCCATCGCCCAGGAAGAAGGGATCGCCACACCTTATGCGCTGTTTAACATCGGCGAGCGGGTCCAGATGTTCATCGAGCCGGGGACGAAGGTCTACGAGGGCATGATCATCGGCATGAACAGCCGGGGGGAGGACATGGTCGTCAACCCTTGCAAGGCCAAGAAAGCCACAAACATGCGGGCTGCAGGAAGCGATGAAAACGTCAAGCTGGCTCCGGCCCGGACTTTTACCCTGGAAGAAGCCCTGGAGTTCATCGATGACGATGAACTGGTGGAAATCGTGCCAGACGACATCCGGCTTCGGAAAAAACTGCTCAAAGAACTGGAACGAAGAAGGAGCGGCAGGAAGATCGGTTAGGAGGGTTTCCAATGCTGAAAGAACTCAATGTTTCTGAACGAACCCTGGAGCAGATTTTTAACATCGGGGCATCCTTCGCCATCCTGCTGCTGGGCTGGCTGCTCATTTCCATCATTTTGCGGGTAGCGAAGAAAACCCTGGAGAAATCCACGTTGGATCCGGTGCTGTATCGCTTCATCCTGAAGATCTTCAAAATCGTCCTGTGGATCGTGCTGATCCTCATGATTTTGGAGCGATTTGGGTTCCAAATGGGCAGCCTGATTACCGTGCTGGCAGCTGCGGGAGCCGCCATCGCCCTGGCGTTGAAGGACAGCCTCGCCAATGTGGCAGGGGGCATCATGATCCTGATCAACAAGCCGTTTTCCCAAAATGATTACATCGACATGAACGGCACCACCGGGCTGGTGAAGGACATCGACCTTTTCGTCACGCACCTGCAGACTTACGACAACAAGCTGATTACGATTCCCAATGGGCTGGTCAACACATCGGTACTGGTCAATTATACGAAAGCGGACAAACGCCGGGTGGACTGCTGTTTTGGCATCGGGTACGATGATGATATCCAACAGGCAAAAGACATATTGGCGGACATTGCGAAACAGGCTCCCGCCATTTACCAGGATCCCGCCCCCATCATCGGGGTGGCCGGACAGAACGACAGCTGCGTGTCCATAGACATGAAGGTATGGTGCAGGACGGATGATTACTGGGACGTGAAATATTTTCTCGAAGAACGGGTAAAGCTGGCTTTCGATGAAGCGGGCATCACCATCCCGTTCCCACAGGTGGACGTTCACATCCGGCAAAAACAGGAGAAAGGAGGCTCCGGAGATGGAGCAGAAGAAAAAATTTAAAAGAGTGTTGGTGGCTAACCGGGGAGAAATCGCAATCCGGATATTCAGGGCCTGCAGAGAGCTTGGCATCAGAAGCGTGGCCATTTATTCAGAAGAAGACAAAAATACGCTTTTTCGGACAAAAGCGGACGAATCCTATCGCATTGGAAAAGGCAAATCCGCAGTGGAAGCCTACCTGGCCATCGATGAAATCATCGAACTGGCAAAGGTGAAGGGCGTAGACGCCATCCATCCGGGCTACGGTTTTTTGTCGGAGAACCCGGAGTTCGCCAGGGCCTGCGAAGCATCGGGCATCGTGTTCATCGGGCCGACCCATGCCATGATGGAAAGCCTGGGGGACAAAATCCAGTCCAAAATCGTTGCCAACAAAGTGGGCGTTCCCACCATCCCAGGCGTGGAGGAAAGCGTTCAATCGGAAGAAGACGCAGTGAAATTCGCCCAGTTCTGCGGCTATCCGGTCATGCTGAAAGCGGCGGCAGGCGGCGGCGGCAGGGGGATGCGCATCGTGCGTACCCCGGAGGAGCTGATTCCCCAGTTCCGCAGCGCAAAGAGCGAAGCGAAAAAAGCCTTTGGCATCGATGACATGTTCATCGAAAAATACCTGGAACGGCCAAAGCACATCGAAGTCCAGGTGCTGGGGGACAACCACGGAAACCTGGTGCATCTTTACGAGAGGGACTGTTCCATCCAAAGAAGGCACCAGAAAGTCGTAGAATTTACGCCGGCCATCTGCATCACCCAGGAGCAGCGGGAAAACATCTGTGCCGATGCCCTGAAAATCGCGGGAGCCGTCAACTACAGGAATGCGGGAACCGTGGAATTTTTGGTGGACAAAAGCGGAAATCATTATTTCATCGAAATGAATCCGAGAATCCAGGTGGAGCATACGGTGACGGAGATGACGACGGGCATCGATATCGTGCAGTCCCAGATTTTGGTCGCACAGGGATATGCGCTGGATTCCGATGAAGTGAACATCAAAAGCCAGGAGTCCATCCAGCCCAGGGGCTATGCGATTCAGTGCCGCGTGACGACGGAGGATCCCATCAATGGCTTTGCGCCGGACACTGGCATGATTACCATGTACCGCAGCGCATCCGGCTTTGGCATTCGGCTGGACGGTGGAAACGCATTTGCCAACTCCACCATTTCGCCCTACTACGACAGCCTGCTGGTGAAGGTCACTTCCTGGGCCAGATCCTTCCAAGATGCGGCGAACAAAGCGGTCAGGGCTCTTCGGGAGATGAAAATCAAAGGCGTCAAGACCAATGTGACGTTTCTGCTGAACGTGCTGAACCATCCAACTTTCCGGGAAGGAAATTGCGACACCGGGTTCATCGCCGACAACCCGGAGCTTTTGAACATTCGGGCAAGGCAGGACAAGGAGTTGAAAGTCCTTACGTATTTGGGCGAAAAGTTTGTCAACGAAACGAAAGGCATCAAGCCTGACTTTGACGTGCCGGTGTTTCCAAGGATCAAGCAGGATGTCATCGATGGCTTGTCGGGGACGAAGCAGCTGTTGGACGAAGCGGGACCCAAAGGTCTTGCCAATTGGGTCCTGGGGCAGAAAAAACTCTTGCTGACGGACACGACCATGCGGGATGCGCAGCAGTCCCTGATGGCCACCAGGGTCAGGACCGTGGACATGGAAAAAATTGCGCCTGCGGTGGCTTACTACGGAAAGGATCTTTTCTCGCTGGAAATGTGGGGAGGCGCTACCTTCGACACGTCCTATCGGTTCTTGAAGGAATCGCCCTGGGAACGGCTGGATACGCTGCGGGGCAAAATGCCGAACATCCTGTTCCAGATGCTGCTTCGGGGCGCGAACGGCGTGGGATACAAAAATTACCCGGACAACGTGATTCGCAGGTTCGTCAGGGAGTCCGCAAAATCGGGAATCGATGTGTTCCGCATCTTCGACTCCCTCAACTGGATCCAGGGCATGGAAGTGGCGTTGGATGAAGTCCTCAGCCAGGATAAAGTGGCGGAAGCCTGCATCTGTTACACCGGCGACATTTTGGACGACAGAAAAGAGAAATACAATCTCAGTTACTATGTGAAAATGGCGAAGGAGCTGGAAAAGAGAGGCTCCCACATCCTGGGAATCAAGGACATGTCGGGACTCATCAAGCCCATGGCGGCGAAAAAACTGATCGAATCTTTGAAACAGGAAATCAGCATCCCGATCCATCTTCACACCCATGACACCAGCGGAAACGGCATCGCCACGATCCTCATGGCAGCCAGCGCAGGGGTGGACATCGCAGATGCGGCCTTTAACAGCATGTCAGGGCTTACCAGCCAGCCTGCGCTCAATTCGGTGATTGCTGCTCTGGAAAACACGGAGCGGGACACGGGGATCGATTCGGATGGCGCACAGAAGATTTCCGACTACTGGGCGGCGGTGCGGCCCGTTTACAAAGGCTTTGAATCAGAACTGCTGGCAAGCTCTGCCGAGATTTACAAGTACGAAATTCCGGGGGGACAGTATTCCAACTTGAAACCGCAGGTGGAAAGTTTTGGCCTGGGTCACAAATTTGAAGCTGTGAAAGACATGTACAAGGCTGTAAACGAAATGCTGGGGGACATCGTAAAAGTCACGCCATCCTCCAAGGCCGTGGGGGACATGGCCATCTTCATGGTGCAGAATGGGTTGACGCCGGAAAACATTTATGAAAAAGCGAAGGACATCGATTTTCCGGATTCCATCGTTTCCTACTTTGAGGGCATGATGGGGCAGCCGGAGGGCGGTTTCCCGGAAAAACTGCAAAAGCTGGTGCTCAAGGGCAAAGAACCCATTACCTGCAGGCCAGGTGAGCTGCTGCCTGATGAGGACTTCGAGGCCATCAAAGAGAAGCTGCGGGAGGAACTGGGGCTGGAAGGCACGGAGCGGCAAGCTCTCAGCTACGCCCTGTATCCAAAGGTATTCGAGGATTTCATCAAAAGCATAAAAAAGGAAGGCGATTTCCGCTTGATGGGAAGCGACATCTTTTTCCATGGACTGGCGGAAGGCGAAACCTGCGAGGTAAAAATCGCAGAAGGAAAGGAGCTGGTAATCCGGCTCAACGACGTGCGGGACACTACCGAAGAGGGCTTCCGGGACGTTGTGTTTGAAGTGAACGGAAACCGAAGCGCAGTGCGCATCAAGGATCAGGATGCCAGCATCGCAGCGACCGCATCCCAGATTCTTTATGCCAATGCAGAGGATCCGTCTGAAATCGGAGCCAACATTCCGGGCAACATCCTGAAGATGCTGGTGACGGAAGGCGATGAGGTGCAGGAAAAGCAGCCCATTGCCATCATTGAAGCCATGAAAATGGAAACCAACATCCTGTCGCCGGTGAAGGGCGTTGTTGACAAGATTTATGTAAAAGAAGGCCAGCAGGTCAAGGCGGGCGAACTGGTAGCCAAGTTAAAGTAAGGGAAATGCCAGGAAATGCTCCAGGCATCCGATCCTGCCAGTTGGATCTGCTCCCCTGACATATGAGTGATTGTGCGGCAGTTTGTGGAAACCAGCGTTGTTTGAAGATAAAGGAGTTTGTTATGGGCGATGGTATCCTTGGAAAATTTATTTATTTCTGGATTTTTCTCATAGGTGGCCTGTTCGCCGCCAGGATTTTTGGCATTGCGGACACAATGGGAAACATGGTGGTGTTGAGCATTGCATTGGCGTTCATCTATGTGGGCTGGACGTTCCTGCGCGCAAAATCCAAGAAAAACGCAGCGGAAAAACAGGCGGCTTCCCCATCGGCGAGCCGCGTTGGCCAGAACAAGCGCAAGAAAAAGAAAAAATAGCGCTGCTGTGGTTCCCATTCCCTGTCGGGCTCGCATGGAAGCCAGGCAGGGAGGGAATTTTGTAGTTTTGCGGGATTTCCGACGTTTCGGCAAAAGGGAGAAGCCATGAGGAAAAAAAAGAATGCTGCAATTCCGTTATTGATCGTGACCATGCTGATTGCTTTGGTTCTCGCAGCTTTGGGAGCCTGGTTCTTTTTCCAATGGCAGCCAAAGGAAGAGGAGCCGAAGAGCCAGCCTTTGACAGTCGTCCAGCTCAACCCGGAAGACATCAGGGAAATCAGCTATACGGATTCTGAAAGCACCGTGACTTTGAGGAAAAAAAAGGGAACCTGGCATTGGGCGAAAAAAAAGAACTTTCCCCTGGATCAAAACGATGCGGAAAGCATAGTGGGGGCTTTTTCCCAGATTACAGCAACCGATATCGTGCAAAATCCCGATTACTTGCCTAATTATGGGCTGATGTCGCCCATGTATACCATCACCCTTACGGACAAGCGGAAAAACAAAACCGTGGTGAAAATCGGCAATATGGCTACAGATTCCGATTGTTACCTGACAGCGGACGAGGGGCAGACCATCTATATGGTTGACGGGCATTTGACCGAGCAACTCCTTTTTGATGAAAATGAACTGCTTCAACAGGACGCGTTCCCGGAAATCAATGGCAACACGCTCCACTCCATCGTCATCGCCAGAAATGGGAAAAAGCTGGCTGCCTGCCCCAGCAAAAGCAAAGATGATGCGGAAAACCTGATGATTTATGGGGAGGAGCTTTCCACCATTCGCTTGGACGAATGCGTCAACTACCATGCGAAAAAAAGCAAGCTGAAGGATTACGGGCTGCACAAAACTTACCGAAAAAAAGTGACCGTAGTTTACGAAGACGCGGATACCGGCCTAAACAAAACCCAGGTTTTTTACATGGGAAAGGTGTTCCAGGAGGAGGACACCGATTACGTTTACATGCAGCTCATTGGATCCAGGCTGGTTTACAAAGTGTATCTCTCGGCTGTGGAGAAGCTGATCGGCGAATGAGCGAGAAGGCTTGGATTTCATGCATGATATGTCCTCATTTCGGCAAACTAAAAACAGGTTTGTTAGGAGTGAGGAAACATGAACAAGTATAACCAGATTCTGGATGAAATCCGGCAAAAGCTGCCTTTGGAAGAATGCTTCGATGTTTTGGAGCGGGATCTCTCCATCGGCGGCAAAAATACAAGGATGTTTTTCGTGGACGGACTGACAAAGGGTTCCGTTGTGCAGCTGGTCATGTCCTTCCTGCTGGCCATTCCGCCGGAGGCCATGGAGCGGGCAAAGACAGCCAAAGATTTTATCAAATACAACATGCCCTATCTGGACACCATGACCGAGCCGGACGTGGACAAAGCCTTGAAACAGATGTATGCGGGGCTGTTGCCTGTTGTCATCGATGGGTACGATGAAATCATCATCATCGATATCCGGGATTACCCTGCCAGATCCGTGGAAGAACCCTCCAAGGAGAAATCCCTGCGAGGGGCAAAGGACGGCTTTACCGAAACCATGATGACCAACGTGGCTCTGATTCGCAGGAGGATTCGGGACAACGATTTGATCTTCAAGGCATTTGTGATCGGGGAAGCCAGCAAAACGGATGTCTGCGTCGCCTATATGAAGGGAAAGGCGGACAAACAGATTCTGGACAAGCTCTGCGCTCAGTTGGAAAACCTTCAGCTGGAGACTACCACAGTAGGAGAGCAGACCGTAATCGAGGCTCTTGCGAAACTGCAGAAGCGCAAAAACTGGCTCAACCCGTTCCCGAAGGTTCGCTATACTCAGCGCCCAGATGTGGTTTCCGCTCATGTGACGGAGGGAAAGATCGCCATCATCATCGACAATTCGCCCACGGTCATCCTGATTCCCGCCGGGATTTTCGATTTCGTGCAGGACGTGGATGACTACTACTTCCCAGTGCTCACCGGAAACTATTTTCGGCTTTTGCGCATGCTCAACACATTGGTGATCCTCTTTCTTACACCGATTTACCTCCTGGTAGGCCAAGGGGACATCCCCATTCCCATCAACGCCGACTTCTTTGTGCCGGATGAGGATTTTGCCATCTCCCTGTTTTGGCAGTTTGTATTGCTGGAACTGGCCATCGATGGACTGAAGCTGGCATCTCTCAACACGCCGGAATCTCTGGGCATGTCCCTTTCCGTCATCGGCGCGCTGATCCTGGGGGAATTTTCCATTTCCTCCGGCTGGTTCATCCCCCAGACCATTTTGTGCATGGCCATCGTGGCTCTGGCCAGCTTCACCCAGCCCAGCATCGAGCTGGGATACGGTGTGAAATTCATACGGATTCTGATGCTCATCGGGGCTGCGGTCTATGGGGTTTGGGGTGCGGCCATCGCCCTGACAATGGGCCTGCTGTGGATTGCGACCACAAAGACCATCGGCGGAACCAGCTATCTGTACCCGGTGATTCCCTTTGACAAACAGGCGTTGAAAAAGCTGGTGTTTCGGACGAAAGGATGAGCTGCGCTCCCTCGGAGATCTGCTTGACCTGAAATTCCACACCGTCCTCCGTTGGAACCGGTAGAATGGAGGATATGGTGTTTTCCACATCCTCCACGCTGACATTGGCTCCTTTCTTCGTAGTGCCCAGGGTCATCGTGGAGCGGGCATCCAGGCCGACCATTGCCGCCGCCAGCGTACCGCCCTTCAAGATGAAACTGTCATTTGGATTTCAATATGGATCCGGCTGCGCAACGGATTCCGGCTGAAATTATTTTATCCCATGAATGGTACCTCTCTTGTCTGTTTTTAGTATCTTTTATCGCTTGTTTTGGGGAATTACGCCCCAAATTCGGGCAGCTTTTTGACGCTACCGGACAAGTTATCGCCCCTGGATCGTCTCAATTTCAGAACATAAAAATGGACTTGATTCCTGCTGGTGTCTTGATTCTTTTTGTTTACGGTAGTATACTGACTAAGAATAATTTGTTCAAAAACGAGAATGATGGAGGAGTTGGATCGTGAATCAAAAGGCAATATCATGGTTTATATTGTCGCTTGTTTTATCAGTTGTTCTGCTCTGTGGATGCAATGGGGACAGCGGTTCGTCTTCTTCTACGGATTCTGTGGCGGATGATGCCCCCCTTCGGGACAATACGCCCAAGGTGCTGGCGCCCAAAGCGGACGGCAAAATTTCCAATGGCACGGATATCGTAAGAATCGATTCCTCCCATACGGGGAAAGGATATGTCATGGTTCGGTATACTGGCAGCAATCCAAAGGTCAAACTACAGATCAAAGCTCCTGACGGCAACGCATACGTTTACCTGCTGTCAAAAAAAGGTGAATTTGAAACCTTTCCACTTTCGTCAGGCGATGGGACATATTCCCTTTCTGTATTTGAAAATGTGTCGGGGGACATGTATTCCACCGCTTTTTCCCAGGACATCAAAGTGAAGCTCAAAGATGAATTTCAGCCATTTCTCCATCCGAACCAATACGTCTGGTTCACAAAAGATTCCAAGGCCGTAGCAAAAGGCAAGGAACTGGTGGCGCAGGCCCATTCGGATTTGCAGGCGGTGGAAGCGATCTACGAATATGTGATTGGAAACATTTCTTACGATGAAGAAAAGGCAAAGAATGTTTCCTACGGCTATCTTCCCGAAGTGGATGAGACTTTGAGCAGCGGCAAAGGCATTTGTTTTGACTATGCCTCCCTCATGGCCGCCATGCTCCGCTCCCAGGGAATTCCTACGAAACTGGAAGTTGGTTACGCAGGGGAGGCATACCATGCCTGGATCAGCGTGTATGTGGAAGAACGAGGCTGGATCGATGACATCATCGAATTTGACGGTTTTTCCTGGACGCTGATGGATCCCACCTTTGCCGCAAGCAACGACAAGGACGCATTGCGGGATTACATCGGTAACGGTGACAACTATCAATTGAAATATTCTTATTAGTGTACAGAGCGGTAACGAGAAAGGAGCACACATGGCACAGAAAAAACAAAGGTTCACCCCTTTATCCAACATGGAGACGTCTTCTTTTTGCTCGCAGATGGCCATGGTTCTGCGGTCGGGCATTTCTGCCATGGAGGGCTTGTCTCTCATGAAGGACGAGACGCAGGATGCGGAAGAAAAGGAAATGCTGGGGCTGATGTACGAAACGTTGGAGGCGACAGGCAGCTTTCATGCGGCTTTGGCGGCTGTGGGGGCGTTCCCGGCATATATGCTGCAGATGGTTCAGATTGGGGAACTCTCCGGAAAGACGGATGATGTCATGGCGGCGCTTGCCGCTCACTACCAGAGGGAAGAATCCATCGTTCAGTCCATCAAAAATGCGGTTACGTACCCCATGGTCATGATTGTGATGATGCTTTTGGTCATCCTGGTTTTGACGACAAAGGTCATGCCAATATTTAATCAGGTCTTCATTCAGCTGGGCAGCGAAATGACCGGCTTTTCCAAAGCGGTCCTGGATTTTGGAACTGCGCTGGATCGCTCATCCATCATTGTCATCGCCATCCTTGTGATCCTGGTGGCGGTCGTGTTGTATGGTTCCAGGACCAAAGGGGGACGGGAGAAATTCGGCAAGCTTGCCGCATCCTTTGTCGGGACCCGGTCTTTTTCGGAAAAAATCGCAGCCTGCCGGTTTGCCAGCGGCATGCACCTGACTTTGGGAAGCGGCATGAATCCAGAAGAAGCCCTTTCCCTGGCGGGCGAACTCATCGAAAATGAACCTTTCAAAAAAAGGCTGACAGCCTGCAAGGAAAAACTGGGTCGGGGCGAGGATTTTTCCAAAACCCTGCTGGAGACGGGCATTTTCACCGGGCTCTATGCGAGAATGACTTCCATCGGTTCCAGAACCGGGGTTTTGGATGAAGTCATGAAAGATATCGCAGAACAATATCAGGAGGATATCGACCAAAAGTTCACGCGGACGATTTCTGCCCTGGAGCCTACGCTGGTCATCATCCTGTCCCTGATTGTCGGCGTGATTTTGCTTTCCGTCATGGTGCCTTTGGCCGGAATCATGTCGAACTTATAGAGCTGGATTGGAGTATGGGGTTATGAAACATCGCTTTGAATCGCATGAAACGCAAAAGAGCGGCTCGTCATGGAAAAGCCCGGTGATTTCCATGGTGGTTTTTCTGGCAGTCGTGATTCTGTTTTGGGTGGGGACGTCCCTGGTATCGGACAAAACGGATTCTCAGCAGGCGGAAATCCTCAAGGAGGCCATCGACCGGGGCATCGTGCGTTGCTATGCCGTGGAGGGCTCTTACCCAGAAAGTTTAGAATATCTGAAAGAGCATTATGGATTAGTCTACGATGAGGATCGCTTTTTTATCGACTATCAGGCACTGGGCAGCAATCTGAGGCCGGACGTGACGGTGATCGACAGGAGGGGCGCAAAATGAGAGTTCGGAATCGAAATAAGCATGTGATAGACCTGGTTTTTCCCATTGCGCTCTTTTTCGTATTTGTAGTATCCGCACTGATGGTCGTCATGCTTGCGGCAAACGTTTATGGCAACAATACCGATGCGCTGCAGGTCAACGATGAGAGCAGGACCGCCTTGTCTTATGTTTCTGAAAAAGTGCGGCAGTCTGATGCGGGGGGAGGCATGAAGATCATCGACATAGAAGGGACACAGTGCCTTTCCCTGCCTGCCGAATACGGTGGGAACGATTACGTTACGTATATCTACAAATACGGCGGCGCGCTCAAAGAGTTGTTTGTCCGCAACGATGCGCCCATTTCCCTGAAGAGTGGCACGGATATTGCGGAAATTTCTGACATGTCCATGGAAGAAGAAGAAAAGGGACTTTATCGCTTTACCATCATTGACAGCGAGGGCAAGGCGAGTTCCCTGACCCTGGCGGAAAGGAGCGACCCATGAAAAAAATTTCATCTCGTTCGTCGCTCCTGCTCATCGAGCTGATCATGGCCATTTTGATCTTTGCCCTGGCCAGTGGGGTATGCCTTCAGATCTTCGTGAAATCCCATTCCCTGAGCAAGCGCACCGGGGAACTGGACATGGCCGTTCGACAGGCGACCTCCGTTTCGGAGCTTCTGACCCAGAAGGCTGGGGCGGAGAAAGTGGAGAAAACGTTGTCCCGGATTTACCCAGAGGCGGATTTGGCTGCCGGAAAGGCGACCATTTACTATGACGAGGATTTTGTGGCATGCGGAGGGGAAGACTCCTATTTCCAGATGGAAATTCGCAGTTCGGATTCCGGGGATGGTTTGACATCCTATGACATTGCGGTATACAAGGATCAGGGCGCTACGAAAATTTACAACATGGAGACGACTGTTTATCAGCAGTCCCACCCATAGGAAGGAGACCTTTTGCCATGAAAAAACATGTTTATCCCATTGTAAACATTGGATCCGCACTGCTATTCATGACGTTTATTGTGCTGTGTCTCGCCACGCTGGCCGTGCTGTCTTTGTCAGGCTCGGTGAAGGAATACCAGGACAGCCAAAAGCTGGCAGCTCACAATCGGAGTTATTATCAGGCATGTGGGCAGGCTTCGGAGCGACTGCAGGAAATTGACGAAGCCCTGGAGGCCGCTTATGCGGATTCGCCGAGTCGCTATTATGAGGAAGCGGAACGCAGGTTGGCGGATCTTGAAGGGATTACAGCGGACTTTTCCCAGGAAGATCCTACCATTGCTTATGAAATCCCAGCCAGTCGTTCCCAGAACCTGCAGGTGGTTTTGACATTGCGCCCATCTGAAAAGATGGCGAATGGCTATTACAAGATCACGACATGGAAAGAAGTTCCTTCCACTGAATGGAATGGGAACGACAAATTGAACCTTATGTGAAACAACAAAGACAGGAGAAATGAATGATGAACAAAAAAAATATCCTCCAACAGGCAATTGAACGGAACGCCTCCGACATTTTCATCGTTGCCGGCCTGCCTGCATCCATGCGCATCCACAACGCCATGGCTCAGGTCGATGACCGGAGGTTGATGCCCGGTGACACGGAGCGGGTGGTTTCCCAGATTTACGAACTTGCCAACAATCGTTCCATGGATCGCTTGCTGGAAACAGGAGATGATGACTTTTCCTTTGCGGTTCCCGGTTTGGCCAGGTTCCGCGTCAGCGCATACAAACAGCGGGGCGCATTGTCTGCGGTCATCCGCGTCATCACCTTTTCGTTGCCGGAGCCGGATTCTTTGGGGATTTTGCCCAGGGTCATGAACCTGGATCGCTTTTCCAAGGGACTGGTGTTGGTGACAGGGCCTGCGGGGAGCGGAAAATCCACGACCCTGGCCTGCATGATCAACGATATCAACCAGAATGAAGACAAGCATATCATTACGCTGGAAGACCCCTTGGAATTTCTGCACAGCCACAAAAGGAGCATCGTCAGCCAGAGGGAAATCAACGTGGACACCCAAAGCTATGTGACTGCGCTTCGGGCCGCGCTGCGCCAAAGCCCCGATGTGATTTTGCTGGGCGAAATGCGGGATTATGAAACCATACAGGTGGCCATGACGGCGGCGGAAACGGGACATTTGATTTTTTCCACCCTCCATACCATCGGCAGCGCCAACACCATAGACCGAATCATAGACGTGTTCCCACCCAGCCAGCAGCGCCAGATCGCAGTGCAGCTTTCCATGGTCCTTCAGGCGGTCGTATCCCAGCAGCTCGTTCCTACTGTGGATGGCACACTGGTGCCGGCCTTTGAAATCATGACCGTTACGTCGGCCATCCGCAACATGATTCGGGACAACAAGATTCCGCAGATCGATGGGATTGTCTATTCTTCGGCCAGCGAAGATACCATTTCCATGGACAGCAGCTTGGCAAAATTGTATAACGAGGGGCGCATTACGAAGGATACGGCATTGACCCATGCGACCAATCCGGATATGCTTTCCAAAAAATTGAAATAGGAAACGGGAGATGAACATGCAATTACCAATTCTAAACGTTCAAATGTTTGGGTGCATGGCGATAAGCTATGGAGACAGGCCGGTTCTTTTTTACAAAAATCCGAAGACGACGACAGCAAGGCTCGCCGCATTGCTGTTGTTTCATGGGGTAGAGGGCGTTGGGCGAAACCAATTGATGAAAGAACTGTACGGGGACAGGGAGCTTGCCGATGCGTCGAACAATTTACGAGTTACTGCGTATCGATTAAAAAAGGCTCTTGTGAAAGCGGGATTGCCGGATTATGATTATATTCAAGTGAATGAAGGGGTTTATTATTGGTCGTCTCCTATGGAAACGGTCGTGGATGCGATTCGGTTTCGGGAACTGATGGAAGAGGCTGATCGAGAGCTGAATCTTTCAACAAAATCAGATCTGTTCAAAAAAGCATTGGAAATCTACAAGGGAGATCTTCTCCAGGAGTTGTCGGAAGAAGACTGGGTTTTGGCAGAAGCGGCTCGGTACAAGGCGTATTACACAAAGGCACTGTCAAAGACATGTCAATATTTAAAGGATTGCGGACAATTCCAGGAAGTTCTCCAGCTATGTGAACCAGCGTGCCAGATGTATCCGTTCGATGAATGGCAGGCGGTCAAAATAGATTGCTATAGTGCCCTTGGCAGATACGAAGAGGCGTTGAACGAGTATGAAAATGCGGCAAAAGTGTTTTTCGAGGAGCTTGGGATGGGTCCATCGGATGCCATTATCAGGCGGCTAAAAGACCTGTCCACTCGTATGCATAATCGATATCGGATGCTGGAAGAGATGAAAGAGCAGTTGCGAGAACCAGGCCAGGAAGCAGGAGCGTTCTATTGCAGCTATCCTAGCTTTCGCGATGAATATCGGTTGCTGAGCCGCGTAATGGAACGGACGGGACACCCCATATATCTGATGCTATGCACCATCATGGATCGTGCGGGAAAGCCGCAAGAAAGGGAAGAGAAGCTCAATCTCATGGTAGAGCCCCTTCGTCATGCCATCAAAAACTCCCTGAGAAGGTGCGACAGCTTTACGAGGTGCGGTCCCGGCCAATTTCTGATCTTGCTGGCAGGAAGCACTGGAGAGAATTGTCGAATTGCATGTGGGCGCATTGGCGAACTTTTTGCGCGGGAACACAAGTCCTGGGAAACTCTCCTGGACTGGAACATCAGCCCTGCGATCGATCTGTAATCTGACAAATTGCGTTTTCCTTTTGACTTTGCCGTCAAAAGATGATACCATGAAACGGTTGGAGCCGTTGGAAATGATTTGGACACAGCCCGTACATCGAGTTCTTGGAACTTAGGGAGAAAGGTTAAGACTTGGAAAAACGAATTGCATTGCTTATCGACGCTGACAATGTTTCAGCCAAATATATCGATCTGATTTTGGACGAGCTGTCCAAGTATGGGAACGTGACGTACAAAAGGATTTACGGGGACTGGACCAACAGGCAAAATTCCAGTTGGAAGGAGGAACTATTGACCAGTTCCATCACGCCTATCCAGCAGTTTAGCTACACGACCGGGAAGAATGCTACAGATTCGGCCTTGATCATCGATGCCATGGACATTTTGTACACCAATGCGGTGGAAGGATTTTGCATTGTTTCCAGTGACAGCGACTTTACCAAGCTGGCCAGCCGGATTCGGGAATCCGGGCTGACGGTCATCGGCATGGGCGAGCAGAAAACGCCCATGGCTTTTCGCAAGGCCTGCGATATTTTTACCAGGCTGGAACTGCTGAAGGGCGAGGAAAGCACCAAAGGGGAACCAGCGGTCAGGGACGTTGACAAGTCCGTCATCGAAGATGCCATCGTGAAAATTATCACGGAAAACAGCAATAACGGCAGGGAGACGGGACTGGCGGAGTTGGGCAACAGGCTGCTCAAACTGTACCCGGATTTTGACGTGCGGAGCTACGGCTACAGCTTGCTCTCAAAGCTACTGGAGGAGTTCCCCAAGATTCGCCTGCTGAAAAAGGGCAATTATGTGTCCGTGAAACTGGCTGAAAGCAGCAACGTGGAAGAGTTCATCATCGAAACCGTCCGGGCTGGCGGCAGGGAGGGCGTGGATTTGGGCACGCTGGGGCAGGAACTTCACCAGAAGTACGAAAACTTCAATGTGCAGGATTACGGGTTCTCCCAGTTCAAAAAGTACATTCGCAGCATAGCAGGCATCGAAGTGCGCAAAATCGGTGCGCAAAACATCGTGAAGTACAAAGGATAAGGGTCGCTTGCCGATGAATGAGTGGGCAATCACCGTTTGGATATAGCGCCTCCAAAGCAGAACAGGTACATAACCGACATCTGATTTGGAGGTATTTTATGTATCAAACATATACGAATGAAGAGAAGATTGGTATGATAGGAAGGATATGGTTGAAATGCAAGCCGGCTTATCGTATCATAAAAACGATCAGGAAATCGCTGGCATAGGCTCATATCGTAAGAGCGCCACAAATATATGGGACAATCTGCTTGAAGGGCAGAAAATACAGGGAGGGAGCATGCAGGGTTACAATTGCATCATGGCATACGACAGCAACAGGCGAAACCTGCTGTTTTGCCAACGAACGAAAGACCCTTACAAGGGAAAATACAATTTGGTGGGCGGAAAAATCGAACCCGGCGAAGATGGCTTTACGGCGGCCTATCGGGAACTGGAGGAAGAAACCGGCATCACAAGGAATGAGATCGCCTTAAAACACATGATGGATTTTACCTATTACAACCAGGACTGCTGGGTGGAAATTTATGTGGGAACCCTGCTCGCGGACAAGGAACTGCAAGCGGAAGCGCATCCGCTGCTCTGGCTGGGCCTGGACGAGGATTTTTTTGACCTGGAGCGATTCGCAGGCGAGGGCAACATCGGACATATGGTGGAGCAGGTTCGGATTTATGGAGAAGGGATTGATTTTGTTCCATGATGAAAAAACCGCTGTGACAGGGGCCAAAGGCCAGGGCAGCGGCTTTTCAACGATTGTCGTACACTTTATTCTTCTGTGCGTTGATATTTTTCTTTTGTGGCGAGGCCGCCCCGAATGTGGCGTTCTGCCTTGTTGTTATCCAGAACCGTTTTGACCTGAGCGGCCAAGCCGGGGTTTATCTCAAGGAGTCGTTCCGTAATGTCCTTATGTACTGTGGATTTGGAAATGCGGAATTTTTTTGCTGCTTGCCGAACTGTTGCGCCGCTTTCCAGGATGTAGTCGGCCAGTTCCAGCACTCTCTCTTCTATGTAATCCTTCATGTTAAGCCCCTTCACCACCTCTTGTAAGATTTCATTGCGTTATATTGACAATATATGTAGAAGGCGGGAAGGTTATGCTTAGGAACAAGAAAGTTTGTTGCGAGCCGCAAGGTGGCGGGATGATTTCGTTCGCAGGATCGCAAAAGGAACGCTGATTTTTGCCTGTCCTGTTTCCTCCATGCGGACAATGCCCTTTGCAGCATGTTTCAAACAACGGGGGAAACGTTGAAAACGTTGAAATCGAGCCAGTGCGGTTTCCTTTCCGCCAAAAATGTTTTCCCGCTTAAACAAATCTTAAACTCCCGCCCCGTTTTCATTTAAAGAGTTCCATGGTATCATGAACACATCGGTTGGAACGGCATGATCGCACGGAAGCGTTTGCGGATCCATGGATTTGGGCTGCGCTTCCAATGGAAATTCATGGTATCATGCCCATGGAGGTTGAGGACAGCATGTACAACATATTGATATGCGATGATGAGCAAGACATCGTATCCGCATTAAAAATCTATCTTGCAAGCGACGATTACAACCTGTACGAAGCCTACAACGGGCAGGAGGCTCTGGAAGTGGTGGAGAAGAACGACATCCACCTGATCCTGTTGGACATCATGATGCCGGAAATGGACGGAATCCAGGTGCTGACCCAGATGCGCAGGACGAAAAACATCCCTGTCATTTTCCTGACGGCAAAGGGTGAGGACACCGATAAAATCCTGGGTCTGAACCTGGGAGCGGACGATTATGTGACAAAGCCTTTCAATCCGGTGGAGCTTTTGGCCAGGGTGAAATCCCAGCTGCGGCGGTACATGGAGTTGGGAGCCGGTGTCCTGAAAGAAACGGCGCTCACCGTAGGCGACATTGCACTGGACGATGGGGCGAAATCCGTCAGCCTGATGGGGGAAACGGTCAGCCTTACGCCAAAGGAATACGGGATTCTCAAATTTCTCATGGAACGTCCGGGGCAGGTTTTTTCGCCAAAGGAGATTTACTGCCATGTGTGGGGCGAGGATGCCTTTGGAGCGGAAGGGACGGTGCCCGTACATATTCGCCATTTGCGGGAAAAGCTGGAAATCAATCCGGATGAGCCGAGGCATTTAAAAGTCCTTTGGGGCCAGGGCTACAAAATTGAGTAAAAGAAGGATGACGTTTTCCAAATATTGCGTCCGATTCATTTTGGAATGCGATGTGAGCGTGGGGCAGGGACGCAAAATCGAGAGAGGTGTGTATTGATGGAACAGATCAAGAAAAACATGGCAGCGAAAATCGCGGCGTTTTTGCTGCTGCAGATTATGGTGATGCTGACCGCGCTTTCTGCGGCGGTCGTGGCGATCAACGCAGGATTGGGCTGGTATTCCTATGGGGAACGGGAATTTGAACAGCAGCTGCCTTACGAAGTGGCGTACAGGGCTTTCAATGAAATCATAACGTCCGGTTATCTTTATCATGACGAGGAAGGGACGCTGCAGTTTGAAGATGAAAATGCGGCAAACCAGCGCATGACCATGGAGAATGTGGAACTGATAGAGGGGGAAAACGAGGCCGCCGGGTTTGGCTATCAAATCCCCGTGACTGACGGCGATGAGAAAGTTGTCAAACAGCTGCATGCGGATCTCAAAGAAAACCCTGGCGCAAGCTGCCATGCATTTTCGGATGGGGGCACAGAGGTGGAAATTTATCTGGTCGATTGGGATCGAGAAGGTGCGCTGCCCCCAAGCCTGAAGGCATTTGCCGCATCGGCCAGCAGTGCGTACCGAGGCCGCAATGTCGCCCTGGGAGCAGGCATCGCCGGGCTGCTTGGCATCGCTGCGCTTCTGGCGTTCTTGGTGGCGGCGGTGGGTCATGGAAGGAAAGCGCAAACATCGTCCCTGCAAAAGGTTCCGCTGGATTTTCTGGCGGTGGTGGCCTGCGTCCCCGTCATTGCGCTGGCTGTGCTTCTTATAGACACCCTCGAATGCTATGTCAGCTGCTATGCCGGCGCATTCATTGTCCTCGCAGCCCTGGAAGTTCTGGGAATGTCCCTTGCTGTGACAGGCTTTGTCCTGGCTTTTGCGTACAACGCCAAACAAGGCGCATGGTGGAAGAACACCGTCATTTATCGCCTGATTCTTGGAGGAACACATGTATGCGCCAAACTTTATCGATTCATGGGCTGGTTTTTCAGGCAGGCGTTGCGCAAAATCCCGCTCGTGTGGCGCACTGCGCTCGTGCTGGCCATCGTCTTGCTGCTGAATTTCAATATTTCCTACAACCTGTATTGGGGCGGCTTTGCGATCCTGGCATGGTTCCTGGAAGCGATCGCCGTCAGCGTAGGCGCAATCTATGTGGCGCTTTTGCTGAAACGGCTCAAGGAAGGGGGAAAACGCCTGGCGGAGGGCAACCTGTCCTATCAGATCGACAAAAAAGGGATGTGGTTCGATTTTGCCGAACATGCGGACAATCTCAACAGCATCGGCAAGGGGATGTCCAAGGCGGTGGAAGCGCGGATGAAAAGCGAACGTTTCAAGGCAGAGCTAATTGCTAACGTTTCCCACGACATCAAAACGCCCCTGACTTCCATTATCAATTATGTGGATTTTCTCAAAAAAGAGGATCTGGGCAGTGAAAAGGCCACAGAATACATCGAAGTGCTGGATCGTCAGTCGCGCAGGCTGGAAAAGCTGACGGAAGATTTGGTGGATGCCTCCAAAGCGGCAACGGGAAACATCCAGATGCACATGGTTCCCTGCCAGATTGGGGTTTTAATGGCGCAGACCATGGGCGAATACAAGGAAAAAGCGGAAAAAAGCGACTTGAAATTCATCATGAAGGTACCCGATGAAGATCTGGAAATCATGGCGGACGGCAAACAGCTCTGGCGCGTATTCGACAACTTGCTGGGAAACATCTGCAAGTATTCACAGCCGGGAACCAGGGTTTACCTGGATTTGCAGGAAGCGGACGGCCAGGCGGTCATCCTGTATCGCAACACGTCAAAATATGAACTGAACATGACAGAAGAGGAATTGATGGAACGCTTTGTGAGAGGCGACAGCTCCCGCCATACGGAGGGGAACGGGCTGGGTCTGTCCATCGCCCGAAACCTGGTGGAGCTACAGGGGGGCAGCTTTCGGATCGTCATTGATGGCGATCTGTTCAAGGTCATCATCAAATTCGACTTGCTATACTAGCCGATCCTGTTTTCTGAAAAGAAGGCTTGTGACGGAAAACAAAGGGAGTTGCTTGCCTGAACTCCCTTCGCGATAGCTGGTGGACGCAAAAGGCTGGTTGGAAGTGATTTTCAATTAGCCTTTTTTGTGGTACAATGAACACACTGATTAAAAACATATGAGATGGAAAGAA
>CAZVBL010000001.1:81823-83005 GCA_964625475.1 uncultured Zhenpiania sp.
AGGGAAATTTCTCTTTGGCGAGAGCAGGAACATCGAATTTAAAAGGGAAATCCCGAAGAAGCATGAGAAGCTTTTGCAGGATATCATATCATTTTTTATCGGAAGGTAAAACATGCGGATCAGGACATGTTTGCGCATACAGCATACAGATGCAAAGAATGGAGGCAGGTGGCTTGGAGCAAATTTGTGCGACAAAGTACCCGATCATGCTGATCCACGGCATTGGCTATGGGGACTCCCAGGCCAGGCATTATTGGGGAAGGATTCCCCAGAGGTTGGAAGAATGCGGCGCCAGGGTCTATTTTGGCGGGCAGGAAGCATTTGGAACCGTAGCGGAGAATGGGGAAAAGCTGAAAATTTCGGCAGAACGGGCGTTGAGGGATTCAGGGGCGGACAAGCTGAATTTGATCGCCCATTCCAAGGGTGGAATTGAAGCCAGGTACTTGATTTCCGTCCTGGGAATGGGCGGGAGCATAGCCAGCCTCACCACATTGGCGACGCCCCACAGGGGAATTTGCGCCATGGATGAACTGCGGGAAAAGGCGAAGGGCGCATACAAAATCCTGGCAGGCGTTTTCAATCTGATGCTCATGGTGGACGGCGGACAGAGAAATTTCAGCCTGAAGCCTTACGAGCAGCTGACAGCCGATTATATGCAGGTATTCAACGAGCTGGTGCCGGATCAGGTGGGCGTCTATTACCAGAGTTATGCCTTTGACATGCGATCTGCCGCAAGCGACCCGGTCATGGGCGTTTTTCATCGAGTCGTAAAAAAGCTGGAAGGGGCAAACGATGGGCTGGTTTCTGTGGAATCGGCAAAATGGGGGGATTTCCAGGGCGTATATCCAAAAGAAGGAAAACGCGGAATTTCCCATCCCAGAGTCGTGGATTCCCAGCGGTGGCAGAAGAAGGGGAGCAGACGGGACATGACGCAGTTTTACCAAGCGATCGCTGCCAGGCTGAAAGCCCTGGGATATTAGTGTTGTGAAATGTGGGCAGGCCGTGGTATAATGAACGCAACCGATCATTACGGCGTTGCCGCGAGGGTGCGTTCCTTGAATCATGGGCATGGATTGTGTTTCCAAAGGAAGCCCATGGTATAATGAACGCAACCGATTGATACGGCATTGCCGCGAGGGTGCGTTCCTTGAATCATGGGCATGGATTGTGTTTCCAAAGGAA
>CAZVBL010000001.1:83105-83375 GCA_964625475.1 uncultured Zhenpiania sp.
GCCCATGGTATAATGAACGCAACCGATCGTTACGGCGTTGCCGCAAGGGTGCGTTCCTTGAATCATGGGCATGGATTGTGTTTTCAAAGGAAGCCCATGGTATAATGAACGCAACCGATTGCAACGACATTGCCGCGAGGGTGCGTTCCTTGAATCACGAATCCCGATTGAGTTTCCAGCGGAAATTCGTGGTATAATGAACGCAACCGATCGTTACGGCGTTGCCGCAAGGGCGGTTCATGGAATCAGTGAATCAGAGGGAAACACATG
>CAZVBL010000002.1:0-6166 GCA_964625475.1 uncultured Zhenpiania sp.
CGGCGGGGCTGCAAATCCTGGGATTGATTTTGGATTTTGCCGGATTTGCGGGAGATGCGCCAGCACAGCAGGAAACGACCCTTCTTTGGACCCATCTTTCCTTCACCGTCATCCCCGCTTTTTTCATGTTCCTTTCCGCATTCATGATTTACCGATATCCGCTGACAAAGGACATGTACAATCGAGTGCTGGAAGCGTTGGAACAGCGAAAATCCGGCCAGGATGTGGACATGGATGAATTTAAAAAATTAATCTGACACATCCGTGCATCCAGTTGCGGCAGTTTTCAATAAAGGGGCAGGGACAGCTTGACTGTGTAGTTATCGTAGCCCTTCACGGACATTTCATCCAGCAACAGATCCTCATAGATGTGTACCCCGTGCCGGCGGCCATGCTCCTGCGCATATTGGAGAAGGCGCGCGCAGATGGTTTCCACATTTCCGTACCCCTCGTTATCGCAGCAGACAGCAAAATCCCCTGCCGGGCGAGCCACGATGGCATCCATTTGCGGGTAGTCATGATCGAGCTTCGTATAAAAGTGGGAGTAGCTGTAGCTTTGTCCCGGCACGATGCATTCGACAGGGATCATCCCCCCAATGGAATAAGCGCTGTAGATGTCCAGGCTATGGCAGTAATTCAGATGTTCCGTTACTGCCGCCGCAATGTCTTTGTCCTCGTCAGCGCCCATGTATTCCGTAGTAAGCAGATATTCTTCCTGTCGCGTTTCCAGAAAAATTTCACCGACAGGCACGGACAGCCCTTCCCTGGTAAGCTGGATCCTGGTGTCGATAAAGCGTTTCAACCACTGGAGTTCTTTGATTTTTTCATCCACCTCCAGCCTCTGTTTTTCCAAAAGGCCGATGAAACCCAAAGGGCTTCTGTGATCCAGGTACCGCTTGATGTCCGCAAGGGGCATGTCCATCTCCTTTAGCATGGAAATGGTGTCAAAAACCTCCAGCTGATTGTAAGAATAATAGCGATACCCGTTCTCCCCCACCAGCTCCGGCGTAAGGATGCCAATAGCGTCATAGTGGAACAGCGTCTGCTTTTTTACATTGCACAGCCGGGCAAATTCCCCCGTCGTAAAATACTCTTTCAGATTTTTCTCCATTTTTTTCATTCTCCTATTGACTATCCTGTTACCATATACTTTATCATATCCTTAAGAAAAAGAAAATGGGGATGAACGGAAATGGAACTGCGATGCGCAATTGAGAAAGGGGTTTTCCTCCAGATTGCCATCGCCGCCTGGGCAAGGCAGCATCCCCACATTCGATCAGGAGAACGAACATGGAGCATTTATTTGACAACGGAGTGACTGTAAGGAAATTCGTGGGTTTTGTGACCCCGTCGGTCGTCATGCTGGTGGTCATTGGCCTTTACTACACCATCGACAGCATCTTTGTGGCCAATTTCGTAGGCTCCGACGCACTTGCGGCTCTGTCCATCGCTTACCCCCTGCAAGGGCTGGTGTGGGGCGTTTCCGTCATGCTGGCCGCAGGCTCCAGCGCCATTGTCGCCATCAAGATGGGAGAAGGAAAGCTGCGGGAGGCCAACGAAAAGTTCACCTTGATCTGCATCGTGTCCATCGCCATCGGCGTTGGCATGATCCTTTTGGGCTTCCTCTTCATGGATCAATTGATCGGTTTTTTAGGTGCCACCGAGCGGCTATGGGACTATTGCGAGCCTTATGCCCGGATTTTGCTGTTAGGCGCACCGGCGGCCTTCCTGGGCGTCCTGTTCGAATATTTCATCCGCGTGGATGGAAAGCCCGGATTTACGCTGCTGCTGTACCTGTCCGGCGGCATCGCCCACCTGGGTCTGGACTATGTGTTCATCGTCCTCTGCGACTGGGGCATCAAAGGCGCGGCTTGGGCTAATTTGGCAGGGCTGTCCGCCGTCATGCTCGTTGGCGCATTTTATTTTATCTTCCAGG
This sequence comes from uncultured Zhenpiania sp., assembly GCA_964625475.1. Lineage (GTDB taxonomy): Bacteria > Bacillota > Clostridia > Peptostreptococcales > Anaerovoracaceae > Hominibacterium. Next base: position 1,937 of record CAZVBL010000002.1, read on the forward strand.
ACACCCAGCTGAAAATGGTACGACCCAAATGGGACGGCCGCTACATCGCCCATTCCATGCTCAATGGTTCTTCAGAAATGGTCTCGGAGGCTTCTGCCGGAATCACGACATTTTTCTTCAACATGATCGTGATTCGCCTGGCAGGGGAAGATGGCGTGGCGGCGCTCAGCGTAGTGCTTAATTCCCATTATTTGCTAATTTCAACCCACCTGGGGTACATCACGGGGGTGTCCCCTCTCATCAGTTATTACTACGGGGCAAAAGAATACACCAAGGTCAACGTGTTCCTGAAGTATTCCAGGGTTTTCACGCTGGCATCCTCTGTCATCATCGCCGTTTTGTGCTTTGTCTGCGCCCCGCTCATCGCACTGGCTTTCGAGCCAAAGGGAACCGCCGTGTACGAGATGGCTCAGGTTGGCGTGCGGTATTTGTCGCTGGCATTCCTCTTCACGGGCATCAACATCTTCGCCTCCGGCTTTTTCACCGCCTATGGAAACGGACAGATTTCCGCCATGATTTCCCTTTCCAGGGCGTTGGTCATGGTCATCATCGGCGCTTTTCTCCTGTCCTGGCTCTTTGGGCTGAAAGGCGTGTGGCTCTCGCTGGCCTTTGCGGAGATTGCCACCACCGGCTTTGCGCTGTACATGTTCCGAAAATACAAGGACGTCTACCATTATGACCTGCTGTATCGGGGAACGGGGGCGTAAGACGCAACATGGCGCAGCATCATGCAAAAGCAGTAGCAGTAGACGCAAAGGGCGCAAAACGCCATTCCATCGAACAACCCCTAGGTGGAAGAACCGCCGGGTAGCGCGAGACGCAAAGCGCCATTCCAATTCGCAGACACGAGCCATGTATTTCACACATGGGGTCGTTCACAAAAGGTGCGGAACGTCCGTTTCAATTCGCAGCCATCTCAAACGAATCGGAAAAACGATGCGTTCCATCGAGCATTGCTTTTTGGCTTTTGTCCTAAAATCAAAAATGACTGATACGTTTCACTTCAGAACTTATGCTTTTTTGTCCTAAAATCAAAAAAACGCTTGACTGTTCCCTGAACTTGCAGTATGATGTTTTTAACGATTAAATAATCTTTTAATCGAATCCTGAAAGGAGATGCCACGATGGCAGTGCGCAGACTTCCCCATGATCATGGGAACCATACGCTGGAATTGCTGGAACACGAGCCAGCCCAGGAAGTTTTTGAAAAAGCCTCCAATACCTTTCAGCTCATCAGCGATCCGACCCGGCTGAAAATTTTGTGGCTTCTCTGCCATAGCGAAGAATGCGTCATCAACATCGCAGCGGCCATTGACATGAGTTCGCCTGCAGTCTCCCACCATCTCCGGGTGTTGAAACAGTCCGGCCTGCTTGTCAGCCGCCGGGAAGGAAAAGAGGCGTATTACACCCTTGCGAAAACACCGGAAGCGGACTTGGTCCACAAAATCGTGGACAGCGTTTTTGACATGAACTGCAAAATATGAGTTGCGGAAACGTCGCTTAAAGCCATGATTCTTGGGGTAAAATTTCGCAAGAGGGGAACGCAAAAAATTTTATTTTTCAATTAAACATTTGCTTAATTATTTATTCAGGAGGTACGAAAGATGAAAAGAACGTTCAAATTATCAGAACTGGATTGCGCCAATTGCGCGGCAAAGATGGAAACCGCAATCAACAAGCTGGATTCCGTGGACAATGCGACCATCAACTTCATGTCCCAGCGGCTCACCCTGGAGGCTTCCGATGACAAGTTCGATGAAGCCGTTGACCTGGCTCAGAAAGCCATCAACAAGGTGGAGCGCGGCTGCACGATCGTCCGCTAGATGCCGGGCACGCAAAACGCATTGGATGCCGCAACGAACCCCGTGGAATCCAATCAGCATTTCCCGCATTCCCCGTTTATTGGAAAGGAGCAATGACCGATGCAAAAGAAACAGAAAATCAAGCTGATCCGGGTGGCTTTGTCCGGCATCCTATTCGTCTGCGGCGTTTTCCTTCCCCTCCCCACATGGGGAAGCCTCATCGTCTTGATGGTTTCCTATCTGGCCGCAGGGTATGATACGCTATGGACCGCCGTTCGCAACATCTGCCATGGCCAGGTCTTTGACGAAAATTTCCTCATGGCTCTGGCTACCATCGGCGCAATCGGGCTGCGGGACTACAAAGAAGCGGTGTTCGTCATGCTGTTTTACCTGGTGGGAACCATCTTTGAGGAGTATGCGGTCAACAAGTCCCGCGGTTCCATCAGCGAATTGATGGACATCCGCCCGGATTACGCCAACCTGCTGCGCAGTGGCAAGGAAGAACAGGTTGACCCATACGATGTGGCAATCGGCGACATGATTTTAATCAAACCGGGCGAACGGGTGCCTTTGGACGGTGTCATCGTGGATGGCCACTCCACCCTGGACACCTCCGCTCTCACCGGGGAATCCCTGCCCCGGGACGTGGAAGCGGGACAAGAAATTTCCAGTGGATGCGTCAACCTGAGCGGCGTGTTAAAAGTGAAAGTCTCCAGCGAATTTGACGACTCCACGGTAGCAAAAATCCTGGACATGGTGGAAAACGCCGGAAGCAAAAAGGCAAAGCTGGAGAAATTCATCACCCGGTTCGCCAGGTATTACACGCCCATCGTGGTGATTGCAGCAGCCCTGCTGGCGATCCTGCCGCCCCTGCTGATGTCGAGCCAGACCTTCAGCGAATGGATTTCCAGGGCATTGACCTTCCTCGTCATCTCCTGTCCCTGCGCACTGGTGATTTCCGTTCCATTGGCGCTCTTCGGCGGCATCGGCGGAGCCTCCAAATCCGGCATCCTGGTAAAAGGCAGCAATTACCTGGAGGCTCTGGCCAGCGTGGACACGGTCATCTTCGACAAGACCGGAACTCTGACAACGGGAACCTTCAAGGTGTCCCGGATACAAGGAGCGGCATGCGCCGCAGATGAGCTGCTGGAGCTGGCCGCCTATGCGGAAAGCTATTCGGATCATCCCATTTCCCTGTCCATCAAGGAGGCTTTCGGAGGCTCGATCGACAAAAATAGAGTTTCCGATGCAGAGGAAATCGCAGGAAAAGGCATCAGAGCTACCATCGATGGCAGGATCGTCTACGCTGGAAACAGGCGGCTCATGACAGATTTGGGAATCGAAAGGATTCCTGCCGATGAAACCGCCACCCTGGTCCACCTTGCCGCAGAATCCACGACAGCAAGAACCATGGCATCAACAGCGACAACAGCAGCAGCGACAGCAAAACCCATGACATCAAAAACGGCGGCATTGGAACTGGCGGCCTCAGAAACATCCGCCGCAGAAGCAAAGGCAGGAGCCGTAACGGCGATAGACGCTGAGAAAGCCGCCAATGCAGATGCCAGCCCGGTCTATTTGGGATATGTGGCGATTACCGATACGGTAAAACCGGATGCTGCGGCAGCCATCAGAGGATTGAAGCAGGAAGCTGTGTCCACTACGGTCATGCTGACAGGCGACAGAAGCATGGTGGCTGAAAAAGTGGCCGGGGAAATCGGCCTGGACGAATTTCATGGGGATTTGCTGCCTGGAGACAAGGTTGCCATGGCGGAAAAAATCATCGCCGCAAAGGCATCCAAAAGGAACGTCGTCTTTGTGGGAGACGGCATCAACGATGCCCCGGTCCTGGCTCGCGCCGATGTGGGCGTGGCCATGGGCGGGCTCGGTTCCCAGGCTGCCATTGAAGCCGCCGATATCGTCATCATGGACGACCAGCCCTCCAAGCTGTCTCTCGTGATGAAAATCGCAAGGCGCACCCTGTCCATCGCCAGACAAAATGTCGTGTTCGCCCTGGGAATCAAAGCGATCGTCCTGGTGCTGGGCGCATTGGGCATGGCTTCCCTATGGGCCGCCGTGTTCGCCGATGTGGGCGTGGCCGTCATCTGCATCCTTAATTCCATGCGAGCCTTGAGCACGAAGAGGGTCGCAAGCAGCCTTCTCCTTTTGGACGGAAAAGAGGAATCTTTGGAGGAATCCAAAATCGCATGAACAAGGAACGCGGGGAAACGATCCAACTGTTGACTGTAGTTGGATTGTTTTGCCCACGTTCTAAGTGAAAAGTCCGAGAAACCTCCTTACTGTGTAGTTTTATCTTGCATCAGCTTGGAGGTTTCCATAATCTTTAAGATGCTTCTCGCCATCATGCCACGGATTGCACGAACGATTTGAAATCGCTGATGATTTTATCCATGTCCGCCGTTTCATC
>CAZVBL010000002.1:6266-46652 GCA_964625475.1 uncultured Zhenpiania sp.
ATCTAAAAAACTTGCACGCATGTTGGATTGTCTGCAAAGGGTTCTGTCAGAACGCATGACTGCCACGCAGCCTTACCGGTACAATCCCTTGCTCACCCTTTTTCCTTCCTTCATGATGACCTCCATGTTGTCCACCGACAATTCGCGGATTTCCCTCAGTGGATTTCCATCAATTACTAGAAGATCCGCAAATTTTCCTGCTTCCAGAGAACCTGTCACATCATCGACCCGAAGTGCTTTTGCCCCGTTCAAGGTGGCTGCGGCAATCGTCTCCATAGTGCTGATTCCGGCTTTTTCCACGAAAGCATACATTTCACAGATTGCAGTTTTCCCATATGGCGTCATTTTAGAATTGAAGGAATCGGAGCCAATGGTCAACAGGATTCCCTTGGCGGACGCTTTCCTGAGGTTGTCATACAGGCGGTTCATTTCCTTCTCCGCCACCGAATCCCCGGCAAACCGATCGTGTATTTCCGGTATGTATTTGGGGGGGAAAGATTCCAGCCAATCTGGCATGAAATGAATGGTGGGGCAAAGGGCAAGCCCCTTTTCCGCCATCAAATCCAACGTTTCATCGTCCAGCGAAAAGCCATGGATGATGAAGTCGGCTCCCGCTTTTACCGAATTGTATGCGCTGCCATAGCAATGGGACCATAATGGAATGCCGCGCATGGCGCATTCGTCCACGACAGCCTGCACTTCTTCCATGGTATAGTGCTGATCCAAACCCGTATCCCAGCGCCAAATTCCGCCTCCCGTAGCCCAAATCTTGATTGCATCCGGATTCTCCCGCAGCCGCCTGCGGACGGCCTTTCGCAGTTCCCAAGGCCCATCGACGCATTCCGCCCATGGATGGCTCGCCTCGTTCTGCTCCATGGACAACGTATGGGAATCCCCATGTGAGGCTGTAGCGCAAAATCCGAGTCCCGTTGCGACAATCCGCGGGCCGCTCATGACCTTTTGCTCGATCATGTTGCGGATGTGGATTCCAAAACGAGAAATTTCCCCCACTGTGGTAAGTCCCGCCTCCAGGCATTCATGGGCTTGCTGCACGGCCACCACTGCCTTTTGCAGGTTGTCTTCCAACGGCCAGTCCTGATCATTGGAGGTCAGGTTTCCTGAAAAATGAAGGTGCGCATCTATCAGCCCTGGCATGATCGTCTTCCCCTCAATCCGTTCGATCGCATATCCTTCCGGAACCGGCCGATCCTTCCCCGCATATGCGATTTTTTCATCCTCCACCAAAACGAGGCTATCCGCTACGGCTTCCCTGCCAGTCCCATCGATGAGCAAACCGCCTTGAAACGCAATTTTGTTTGCTTTCTTCGTCATACCTTATCCAACTCCCTTCTCCCATGCTATCTCCTATAGCAACTTCATTTCGCATGAAAACGCAATCAACGTTCCTGATCCATGAATCTTGATTGTATGTTCAAACGTTCATGAACCAATGAGCGCAACCTTGCGGCAACGCCGCTCCAATCATATGTGTCCATTCTAAAACAATTTCAGCAAAAAAGGAACATGAAATCCACAATTTATGCTATAATGACATGAATTCCATTTTCAGGGAACGTTCACGCTATCATCAAACCTGCAAGCAAAAAAATCAAACAGAAAAGAAAGACTTCACAGCAAGGCTCCTTGCCGCAAAAGAAAGGCAAAGGACAGGGATCGATCGCCCAGGACGGCGAACGTCCTGGCTTGACCGAAAGCTACAAAAAACGTTTCAGGCGCATCCATAGGAAGGAACCCATTCATGAACCGAAGGGCAAAACGAACCAAAAATACCATTATCCTGATAGACCTTGCGCTCTGCATGGTCGTGATAGGCATTTACCTGTCAGTCCAGAATCGTTCTACGCCTGCTGAAATCCTGGCATCGGACATGAACGTGGATATGGAAAGCCTCACACTGGAGCCTTATGTCTCGAACTACACCTTCGATCCCAGCAGCAAACGGGAGGCCACAAAAGCTGTGGATTACGTCTTTGCGGCAAAAGTCCTCAGCTGGGACAAGACCATATACAGGGGCAGCCTGGAGGCGGATGGAACAGCGCAGGAATTTGACGTTCCCCTGACCCAGTATACCGTGGAAGTAGTGGGCAGTCTGAAAGGCGGCCTGGAAAAAGGCCAAAGGCTTTCCATTTTGAAAGAAGGGGGCATAAAGCGAGACAAGAAAACTCTGGTTTTGGAGGAGAACGATGCGCTGTTGCAAGAAGATCGATATTACATGATCCTGGCTTATGCGCAGGAAAACGGCTCTCTGCTGGTTTCCGGATATTATGCCAGCGTCTTGCTGGATGCCCAAAACCAGCAGGAGGTTTTGGATTCTGAACAATATCAGGAATACCAGCAAGCTGCGTCAGGCATCTTGAAAAAAAGCTGGTAGAAAGCCGCCAGGTTTAAAGAATCTCATCCGATCAAGATGCGCTTTCCCTGGAACGCAAACCCATAGTGCCGTTTTTTTCCTTCGGGATTCCTCTGGCTGCCAACTCCGCATCGTAATTTTTTTCCGCAATTTGCGATAAAGCGTTTTTTATGGTTTCGGCCAAATCCTTTTCCCTGTGATGGCGGATTTTAAATTCCAGCACCATAGCATCCAAGTCCTTCTTGAACCAACCTGCCTGCCAGGCTGTTGGAACGGGTGTTGACCCAGTACGCTTTTCGCTTTTTTTCTTTTAAAAAATTAATAATCGACCAGGGATTGTAAATGTTTTGGTGGATACGGCAGCCACATCATCGCAGCTTTCCCACCATTCCCGTATAAAAGCGGTTTTGTCAATGTAAAAAGAATTGCGCTCCCGCAGCGATTGGAAGTCCTGTATGCCAATGGAAACGATCGGTTTTCTCATTTTCTCCCTGCGCTCCTTCCACCTCTGTGCAGTAGTTTTCCGACTATATCTTACCATGAAAGGAAAGGACAACAAGGGCAAACGAGGAAAACCTCCAAACAGTGGCACAAACATTCCATCTGCCTGGAGGTTTATAGATTGCTTTATACCAAAACCAGGTCACTTGAGCCATTCTGATATTTGTCCTGGTATCGTGCAGGTATATTTCCATTTCCCTCAGCATTTTCCAACTGAATTGGAATTTCTACTAAAATGCAACAAACATCTTACTTTTCTGTCTCCGAAAACTTGTTCTTCTGGCTCGTGCATACGCCTCGAATGACGGCCACCAGGAGCAAGACGGCTGCCATGATGAGCCACGGCATTTGATAGGAGCCGAACTTTTCGTACAGAACGCCCACTGCCGTTGCGCCGATTGCGCCGCCGATTCCGATGAACACATTGGCGTATCCGATCAACCTTCCCAATTCTTTTTCACCGTGCATGTGACCCATCATCAGCGGGGAAATAATATTGATGGCCGGCACGCCGAAAATATATCCTACCACAAAGAGCGCCATCCCCACTGCGCCCGCATGCATATAGGCCAGTCCTACGATTGCCATGCAAAAGCAAAGGCTGGTTCCTACCGCTGCGATGCTGAGCCTGAATTTGTCACAGACAATGCCTACAATGGGGCCTGTCACAATCATGACCAAAGACATGGCAGAGACGACCGCCGTCGCGCCTGTCTGGCTCTGCCCCGCCATCACCATGGTCGGAATGCCGTGTTGCAGCACGGAACTGGATACGATGACAGCCAGGGTGCAGGAAATGAACGCAAACCAGGTAATGGGCTTTGAAAGCGCTTCCTTAAAGCTGGCGCCCTTGATTTCCCTGGAAGCAAGGGATTCTACCTCTGCCTCATCCAAGTCTCCGATCCGCTTCATGCTCTTCTGCATCGGGCTCCACACCACGATTTTCGCTGCAATCAGCACGCAGACAGCAACGCAAATTGCCAGCATGATGTAGCCTGCCCGCCATCCTTTGCCCAGAATGACATAGTTAAGGGCGTTCATCAGCCCCACTGTGATCAGGGACATTCCCATAAGGAAGATGCTCATGGCGCGGCCTCTGGCTTTTTCGCCAAACCAATTGCTGACGAGAATCTGGCAGGGAGTCATGGTGAACGCTCCAAAGCAGAATCCCTGCGGAACCGCAAATACATAAAACCATACGAGTGATTTGGCCATTGCGAACCCGATAAAAGAAATGATGCCCAATATTCCAGCCACAATCATGATTTTCTTGATATTTTTCTCTGTCAAATACTTGGAAACAAACAGCAGTGTAACGATGTTCACCAGGGACATGATCGTAATATAAAAGGAGTATGCGGCAACCGGCAGCTGCAGCGACTGCGTAACCGGCAGCATGAATACGCCTGTCACCGATACGATTCCACTGTACACCAGGCCACAGAGAATCGCACCCATGAGAACAATCCACCATCCGTAATAAATCTTTCCATTTTCATCTTTCAAACTGAAACTTTTCATTGTTCGTTCCCTCCTTTGCGGATTTCTTTACCCTTAAAATAAACCTGCTCGGCTCTGAGGCCGTCCAGCTCTTCCGAATCCACGTCCGTGATTCGTTTGTCCAGGATCACGAAGTCCGCCGATTTCCCCGCTTCCAGGCTTCCGGTGATATCATCGAAAAACGTCTGGAACGCAGCCCCCTTCGTATACATTTCGATCATGTCCTCCAGGGAAACGGCTTCGCTCATGGGATCCTCCTTCGGTCCCAAAGGCATATCCTTGTAACGATCGTATTCCGGGTGGTTCCTGTCGATGGTCCTGGTGACCCCTACCTTGAACCCCAAAAAGGGGCTTGGCGGAATGATGACCGGGAAATCCGTTCCAGCCGCCATTCGCACGCCTGCTCTTTGGAAGCTCCCCAGCGGATATTGCCCTCTGGCCCTTTCATCGCCCAACATCTCGGTGATGATGGTTTCTGTCATGCTGTAATAGCAGCCCCAGATGGGTTGGACGTTGGCAATGACGTTCAGGTCTGCCATCCGCTCCTGATCCTCTGGCCGAATCGCCATAAAGTGGGCGATCGCATTTCGCATGCTGGCTACGTCCACGCCCTGCTCTCTGGCGTATTCCATGGCATCCAGGGTCATCCTGGTCGCACCATCGCCCATGCAGTGAACGTGGATCGGCATGCCTGCGCCGTTGATTTTGACAAAGATTTCGTTGAGTTCCTCCTGGGACCACTGGGGATGTCCTCTGTACTGCGTATCCATCCCCATGCTTTGCAGATATTCCCTTTCATAAGGCTGATCCATGTAAATGGACAAGCCCGTCCCATCCACGAAGACCTTCACCGTGTCCCTCCAGAATAAATCCCCGATGTTTTCCTTTCCCTTTCTGGAGATGATGTCATCCAACTGGGAAAGGGGCTTTGTGGGATCCGTTGCGTAAACCGTATTGACTCGCATCGTCAACCGATCGGCGCAAGCCAGGTTCTTGTACGCCTCCATCGCATTGTCCGTAGCCAGGGCATCGAAAATCAGCACGGTTCCATAGGCGTTCCCAAATTGGCTCTGATAATGCAGGATTCCTGCTTCGTATTCCTCCACCGTATAGTCCCCGTAAGGCACGCTGTCCAGCAGCAAATCGATGGCCGAATTTTCCTGGAAAAGCCCGGTGGGGTTACCCTGCTCGTCCCGGTAAATCCTGCCGTTTCTCGGAGTCGGCGTGTCCCTGGTGATGCCCGAATCAGAGAGAACCCTGCTGTTGACCCATATGTAATGGTGGTCGTAGGAGCGAAGGATCACCGGGACATCCTCGCAAACCTGGTCGATGTCCTTTGCCTTGGGCATCTTTGACGCATCCGCCATGAAGTACGCCGGATCCCATCCCGTCCCTCGCAGGACAGGGACAACGCCCTGTTTTTTCCTGTTTTCCAAAATCGCCCTTTGGTAGGCTTCCATGGCCGCCTGCGCACTGCATCCGTAAGAAAGTCCGATCTGATACATGTTAAAACTGAAAATGAGTTCACAAGTGCTGGCTGCATGCAGATGCGCATCGCCCAGTCCTGGCAAAACGGTGCGCCCTTTCAGATCTGCGCAGTGGGTGTCTGCGCCGCGATACGACATCGCCTCACAGGTGTTCCCGACATAGAGAATTTTGTCCCGGCAAACGGCGATGGCCTCGCAGATCCGCTGTTCCGAATCCATGGAATAAAGCTGTCCGTTATAAAAAATTTTGTCCGCTGTCTCATGCATGGCGTCTCCTTTCCTTGTCACAGTCAACTGCCCTCGGCGTTACAAAGCCCTGTATTCCCATATGGCAGCTACAATTGTCGGACGATTCTGCCCTTCTTGCTGCGACATTCTCACTACATCCATATGATATTCGCAATTATCAGAAGATTCCAGTCTTTTTGTTGCGTTCTTTTCGCATCAAAAAAGCGAATTTTGTTTATTTTTTGTTTCAAATAAATAGCAATATTCGCTTTTTTTCTGTATAATATTGTTGTATTTTTCAAAAAAGGAGTGAAATGTTGTGAAAACAACGGTTGATTATAGAAATAACCCGTTCATTTCCATCTCAATATATGATGTGGAAGAATATCCGATGCATTATCACGATGATCCTGAAATCATCTTTGTCCTAAAAGGGAGCACCACTGTGCATACCAGCTTTTATACCATTGACACGCTTGAGGAAAATCAGTTTTTGTTCATCAACGGCACAACGATCCACAACATAGAAAAAAGGCAGCAGCCCTGCCGGATCATGAGCGTCCATTTCAACGTATCCCACATGGCAGAGGTTTACGGTCTTCCCAAATTTTCCGTTTTTACCATTGCCAGCTTTGACGAATACACGCCGCCCGAGACCATCGCCACCCTGCGGGATCACATCCTGCAAGCGGCGCTGGAGCATTTCTCCCCAAGCAGCGGTGAAAGCCTTTCCAATGCGGCTCTGGACTGCTACGTTTACATGATCAATCATTTCCAGTGGTACTACTATGAAGACTATATCCTGCACAATTATCCCCATCGCCTTCCCCACTCGCAAGTGATCCGAGCCGAAGAAGTCCTGACCTACCTGGAGCGGCACCACAAGGAAAAGCTCACCCTTTCCAGCGTTGCCGCGGCGCATTATCTGAGCAAATATTACCTGTCCCACCTGCTAAAGGACACCTTGGGGATGTCATTTCAGGACCTGCTCAATGCCATTCGCCTCAATATTTCCCTCTATTCGCTGCTGGGTTCGCAAAAGTCGGTAGATGAAATCGCTTTGGACTGCGGGTTTTCTTCCGGCGCTTATTTCCGCAAAGCTTTCCAAACCCATGCGAAAATTTCCCTCAGCGCCTACCGCCGCCGATACGGCAAGCGGACGATTCGCACCATGGCGCCGAAGGTCAGGGAATATTCGGCAGATGAACAGGCTCAATGCCTGGCCGGCTACTGCCGGAAATACGATCCGGAAAAAATAGAGAAACCCATGCTTTTGCCCATCCCCGTCCAGGTGCGGCTGCGAAATGCGACACCTGCGCCCGCAATGGCGCTGCCCGAATCCCTGCACACCCTCCTTTTGACGCCTGATGCGCTCCTCGATCCCCGATATCTGAAAGACGTGTTGAAGGGAATGGATTTCAGGCAAGTCAGCGTGGACGCACGACAATTTTCGCAGCTTTATCGGGCTTATGGCTCCTGGCAGTTCCTAAAACCCATATCGGATCTGTGCGGAAAATATGGAGCGAAGATCCTGCTGCATGGCGTGGAACCACAAACCCCTGTGGAACGTGCGCCCAATGTTCGCAGTACGCTGGCAGCTGCACCTGCCCTCCTGGAAACCGAAGAATCATTTTTGCGCCAGCTGCAGCCGCAGAAAGCCCCCCAACCCCAACCGCATTGCGACCGCCGGGAGACTTCCCAGGCAGCAGTCGCAGCAATGGGAGGCAATGCGCCCTTGTATACGAATTTCGGTTTTCGCACAAAATGGTATTACCTCTATTACCTGCTGCATCAATTGGAGCCTGCGGTTCTTTACGCAGATGACAGCTGCATCGTAACCGCAGAAGGAAATCGCATTGCGATCTTCTGCCACAACCTGGATCGCCAAACTGCGGCAACGAAGGAAATCTTTCTGCATTTGTTCGATATTGCCTGCAATTACTCGATTCTGACTTATACGGTTTCCGCCGATGCCTACACGGAAGAAACCCTGTGGGAATCGCTGGGGCGCCCCGAACCCCTCTCTGCGCACCTCAAACGAACCGTGCGGCACAGCTGCTTTCCCCAGGTTTCCTGCGCCCATTCCACCGCACCTTATGACTTGCTGCGGGACATCATGGTGGAGCCGGGGCAGGCCAGGCTGCTGGTGTTCACGCCAGCCCCGTAGCGTTGCAAAAAAGGCAGAAGGAAGCTGATCCGGCAGATCCCGCTGCGATGCGAGCCAAGCCTGCCGATCCCATAGAAAAAGCGCAGCAACTCCCTTTGTTTGCTGCGCACGAAAGCCCAATTTTTTTGCGTTCCCTTCGGGTTTGCATTCGCTACCAAAATTTGAACAGCCTGGCGACCTTGACTCCCATGCGGAAATACCAGGGCTGGAGTTTCTTTTGCGCTTCTTTCAGCGTCTTTGATATGGCAATCTGCTGGGGGCAGTGGCTTTCGCACTTCCCACAGGCCACGCACCTGCTAATGTCGCTCATATCCTTTTGCATGGCGGTAATCTGCGCATATTCCAGTCTGCCTGCCGACTTGCTTTCTGTATACATCCGATTGTAGCAACGGAAAGCCAATGGGATGTCGATTCCGTTCGGGCAAGGCATGCAGTAAGCGCAACCAGTGCAGCCCACTTTAGTGTTCTTGTCAATCTCTTCCTTTACCTGCTCGATCAGGGCAAAATCGTCTGCCGTAAATGCGCCCACCTGGGCGGTAGAGGCGATATCCAGGTTTTCTTCCACCATGGAAAGGGAGTTCATGCCTGACAGCACGCAGGTCACCTCCGGCTGGTTCCAAAGCCAGCGAAACGCCCACTCCGCAGGACTCCATTTCCGAGGGTGAGCACCTATGATTTCTTTCGCCTGTTTCGGGAGCAAATCTACCAGCTTGCCGCCCCGCAGGGGCTCCATGACAATGACTGGGATTCCTTTTGCGGCTGCGGCCTGCAGCCCTTTCTTCCCGCCCTGGCTGCATTCATCCAAATAATTGTACTGGATCTGGCAAAATTCCCAGTCATAGGCATCCAGGATCCGCAGGAACATCTCCGTGCTGCCGTGGAAAGAAAAGCCAATCCTCCTGATGCTCCCTTCCTCCTTTTTTTCGGCGATCCATTCCTGGATCCCAATCCGGCACAGCTTTTCCCACGCTGCGATATCCGTCAGCATGTGCATGAGATAGTAATCGATATGATCTGTGGAAAGCCGCTCCAACTGCTCGTTGAAATACTTATCCAGGGAAGCCCGGGACTTGATCAGGTACTGCGGCAGCTTCGTCGCAAGGAACACCTGATCCCGACAGCGGTTCTTCGCCAGGATTTTCCCCAGAGCGCGTTCGCTGCCCGGATAGATATAGGCAGTATCCAAGTAATTGACGCCGCCCTTTATGGCCGCCATCACTTCCCGTTCCGCCTTTTCCAAATCGATGCCGGCTCCTTTTCTGGTAAAGCGCATGCATCCATAGCCCAAAATGGAAATGGGGTTTTGGAATTGATCGTTCCTGTACTGCATGTCCGTACCCTCCTCATGCATCGGCGTAAAGCTCTTTTCTTTTGGGAATTAGAAAAGGAAACGGCATGTTTGTCTTTAAAACGCTGCCGCTTTGGGCGTCCTTGGGAAAGGCAGCACATCGCGGATGTTGCGCATGCCAGTCAGGTACATGATGATCCGTTCAAACCCAAGGCCGTAGCCCGCATGCTTCACGCCGCCGTATTTGCGGAGATCCATGTACCACCCATAATCCTTGTCGTCCAGATGCAATTCATCCATGCGAGCCTTCAGCACATCGTAGCGTTCTTCCCTCTGGCTGCCGCCGATGATCTCCCCAACGCCCGGCACCAGCAGGTCACAGGCCGCCACGGTCTTTCCATCATCGTTGAGCCGCATGTAAAATGCCTTGATGTCCTTGGGGTAATCCGTCACGAACACCGGTCTTTCGTAAGCTTCTTCCGTCAGATACCGCTCGTGTTCCGTCTGCAAATCAACGCCCCATTCCACCGGGTATTCAAACTTCTTGCCCGACTTTTTCAAAAGTTCCACCGCCTCCGTGTAGGTGATCCTGCTAAAATTTGCGTCTACAAGGGCGGTCAGCCTGTCCAGCAATCCTTTGTCCACGAATTTGTTGAAAAACTCCATTTCCTCCGGCGCATGCTCCAGGACGTAACGAACTATGAATTTCATCATGGCCTCCGCCAAATCCATGTTGTCCGCCAGATCCGCAAAAGCCACCTCCGGCTCGATCATCCAAAACTCGGAGGCATGCCTTGCCGTATTGGAATTTTCCGCACGGAACGTTGGCCCAAAGGTATACACGTTGCGAAACGCCAGGGCGAAAGCCTCCGCTTCCAGCTGGCCGCTGACCGTCAGGCTCGTTTCTTTTCCAAAAAAGTCCTGGCTGTAATCGATGCGCCCGCTTTCGGTCTTTGGCAAATCGTCCATGTCCAGGGTCGTGATGCGAAACATTTCGCCCGCCCCTTCGCAGTCGCTGCCAGTGACAATCGGCGTGTGGACGTACACAAAATCGTTTTCCTGGAAAAACTTGTGGATGGCGTAGGCCGCCAGGGATCTGACCCGAAAAACCGCAGAAAAGGTATTGCTCCTGGGACGCAGGTGGGCGATTTCCCGCAGGAACTCCATGCTGTGACGCTTTTTCTGCAGCGGATAATCCGCCTCAGAGCCTGCCTCCACCACAATCTCCTTTGCCTTGATTTCAAATGGCTGCTTCGCACCGGGCGTAAGCACGAACTGGCCTCGAACCATGAGCGCCGCCGCAATGGGAGCCTTGGAAATTTCCTCAAAATTGTCCAGGAATTCCGCCTCATAAACGACCTGCAGGGACTTGAAAAACGTCCCATCGTTCAGTTCGATGAAGCCGAACTTGTTGGAGCCCCTGTTGGTTCGAATCCAGCCGCGAACCGTGATTTCCTGCCCCGCATATTGTTCGGCTTCCCGAAACAGCCTTCTCAACTGTATATCTCTCATAACATCTTCCTCGCTTGTCACATATCGTTTCGGTGCGTTAACAGATCCTCGTTCCTTCTGGCACGCAATCATCTACGAATACCACCTGGCAGCCGCATGCGTTGTTGGTGGCGGCCAGCAGCATGCCGTTGCTCTGTACGCCGGTAATCCGCACAGGTTTCAGATTGGCAACGACGATGATCTTCCTCCCAGTCAATTCTTCCGGCTCGTAATGCTGCCTTAGGCTGGAAACGATGACCCGCTCTTTCAGCCCATCAAAGACCGTAATCTTGTAGCAGCTGTGGGACTTGCGGATTTCCTGGCATTTCAGCACCTTGCAGACCCGCATGTCCATGGTGTCAAACTGATCGATAGTGACGGTATCCCGCACCGGATCCACTTCATCCGGCTCGCCGTACTCCACCTTTGGCTTTTTCTCTTCCTCCATCGTCTCTTCTGTGACCGGATGCAGCTCTTCTTCCGTCTTTGGCGTGGAGAAGTCCAGCAGCTTCAAATACCGCTCCTTGTCGATGGCATAAAGGAACAGATAAAGCCTCGGTCCCTTTTCTTTTGCAATGAGCAGCTTGTACACATTCTTGAAAAAAGCGCCCTGGAGCTTTTTCAGACCCTCTGCGTTTTCGCCGTAAATCTTCTTTGGGATGGCGTAAAGCTCTGAGTTGAGGGTGTCCAAATCGTATGTTTCCTCGGACAAATACTGATGCAGCAGCTGGATTTCCCTTTTCTGCTCATCGTTCAGGCTCTCATACAGATCCCAGTCCCTGGTCGTCCGCAGCTTGTTGGCGTTTTCAGGCGCACAGATTTCCAGCCACGCTTTTGCCAGTCCCAAGCGCTCTTTAAAATCCTCGTACTTGTAGGGCTGGTTGATTTTTTCAAACACGGTTTCCATCATCGGCACGTTGAAATCCACGATGGATCCAAGCTGCACCAGCAACGACATGGGAACGGTTTTGATGTCGCTCGTTTCGTTGAGGCAGTTTTCCATCACCACCTTGACGAAATCGTTGGCCGTCCCGTCCTTGTAAGCGTTGTACTGCTTGTCAAATTCAAAGTACTGGCGGAGGATGCCATCGTCAAAGCAAAAGTCAAACGCCTTGGTAGGCTCGCACTTTGCGTAGAGCCACAGGATGACTTCCGGCTGGTAAAACTGCAGCAAGGTGGTCGGCGTCATGTTCAAGCCGGAGGAGCCGGACATTTTCCCCGTGGAGCCTTTGATTCCGATGAACTCATAGCCCTGAAATTCCGGGGCGTCCCAGTCGTATATCTTTTTGCAGATGACTTTGCTGGTGTCGTAGCTGCCGCCTGGACTGGCGTGATCCTTGCCGCCTGGCTCAAAGTCAACGCCCTCGTACATCCACCGCATGGCCCAGTCGATTTTCCAGGCCAGCTTGCAGTTGTAGTCGCTGGCAAAATCGAAGGTTCCCGTATGCCCGCATTCGCACTGATACTCGGCGATTTTCGTATCGTCGTCGTAAGAGAGGATTTTCGTCGTGTCCTTGCCGCATTCGGGGCAGTAGATGCTGGCAGGGTAGTAGGCTTCCCGTTCTCCTTCCCCTGCCTCCTGGGTCCTGAAGCTGTCCAGGATGTCAAAGATCTCCTTCCGCTTTTCCATGGCGGTCAGGATGTGCCGGGTGTATTTCCCAGAACGGTACATTTCGGCCTGGTATTTGAAATCCATCTCGATGTGGAAATCCTTGATGGATTCCAAAAATTCCTCTTCAAAATAGGAGGCATACGTCCCCTTGCCCTCGTTGAAAGGGTTCGGCACGTCCACATAAGGGTATCCGATGTATTGCTCCATGCTGTCGTTGGCTTTGGATACGTTGACGGGAATCTTCCGCAGCCTGTCAAGTTCATCCCAGGAAAAGAGCAGCCTGGCTTTCTTGCCCCTCCGCCGGATAGCCTTGCACACGAAATACGATGTGGCAATATCCCGAAAGTTCCCGATATGAATGGAGCCGGACGGGCTGATGCCCGCTGCGCAGACATATTCTTCCTTGTCCGGCTTTTTCCTGATAATCCTTTCTGCTATTTCATCTGACCAGTGCATGTATGTTCCTCCTTCGATTGCCGCCAGCACATCGTGCCGTTGGCAATTTGGCACGCTGGCATACATTTGTCCATTGCTTGCGCAAATTGATTCTTCCCAGCTCTTACGTTCCAGTTCTTCCGTTATTTTCTGATGATTTCCAGTATCTGATAGGTGATCACGCCATCCGGCACTTCCACTACGACCTCGTCCCCTGCTTTTTTGCCCAACAGCGCCTGTCCTACCAAAGATTCGTTGGAGATTTTCCCCTCGAAGGGATCCGCCTCTGTGGAACCTACGATGGTAAATTCCTCTTCTTCCTTCGCATCCATGTCCTGAACCCTGACGGTCAATCCCACGGTCACTTGATCTCCGGCCAGTTCCGCTTCATCGATGATCTTCGCCTTGCGAATCATGTTCTCCAGCTTTTGGATTTGCTCTTCCAACTCGGCCTGCTCGTTCTTTGCCGCATCGTAATCGGCATTTTCCGAGATGTCGCCCTGGGCGATGGCCTCTTTGAGTTTTTCCGCCACCTCCGCCCTTCTGACAGCGACCAGATCCTCGTGTTCCGCCACGATTTTATCATACCCTTCTTTGGTCAACAGTATTTCCTCTGTCATTTCCTCAATCTCCTTTCGACCCGCATCATATCGTTACATTATAATCTGCAAGCCGTGAATTGTCAATGAGTTGCCATGATTTTCAGCGCACCGGGCCTGTGGTGTAAAAGGTATGCTGATATAACTTGTCAAACACCTGTCCCTGCAAAACATTGAACCAGCTGCTTTTTATTTCAAGCACTGATGACAAAATTCAGCCGCTGTTATGATTTTGACACCTGCGTATTCCTGTATATCCAATAAATCGTTATCACCACTTACTATATACAACGCTTTTGCATCTAACGCACAGGAAACAAATTTATCATCAGGATCCCTGCTTACTGCTCCTTTTGATTCCATGCCAATCATCTCCAATGCTGCAATGAATGGCGATAACATGTCTTTTCGCAAACGCCCTTTTTTTCCAATCATTTCCAAGCTTTTGCTTGACACAAACGGAAATGTGTGTAAAATTGACAAAAAGAAAAAATTTGTATAAAATAAATTATTTGTAAGCCTTATTTGGGGAAAGAATGATGATGACGACCATTTCCGTAAGAGTAAACGATGAGGAAGGTAAGTTGATTCATGAATATGTAGCTGCTAATAAATTATTAAATATGTCGCAATTCATTAGAGAAGCATTGCAATTTTCCATTTCTTTTTGCTTCTATTGCTTTATTTGGTGTTTTGTGAAAGGAAAACCAAAATGGACGAAGAAATGCCATGGGCGTTAATCACGACCCGTTGCATGAAAGGGGAATCACAACCATGCTGGAAAAGTTCAAAGGCGCAATTTTTGATATGGATGGCACGCTGACGGATTCCATGTACATCTGGGATGCGGCAGGAGAAACGTATCTGCGAAACCAGGGGAAGGAGCCGGAGCCAAACCTGCGGGAAACGCTGCGTCCCCTCAGCCTGGTGCAGGCAGCGAAGCTGTTTCAGGAGCAGTACGGCATTCCTCATTCCACGGATGAAATTTTAAAGGGATTCGATGCGGTGGTGGAAAATGAGTACCGACATCATGTGACATTGAAGCCGGGGGCGATGGAATTGTTGGAGCATTTAAAAAAGCAAGGCCTGAAAATGACAATCGCCACTTCTTCCCCGCGCCAGATCGTTCTCATGGTTTTGAAACGGCTAAAAATCTTGCCTTATTTTTCCCATGTGGTCACCTGTGGGGATGTGGGTCATGGAAAGGATCATCCCGCTGTCTACCATAGGGCGGCAGAGCTGATGGGTTTGGATCCCTCCAGCACCCTGGTGTTTGAAGATGCGCTCCACGCTGTGACGACCGCCTCTAAAGCCGGTTATTTCGTAGTAGGCGTTTACGATGAAAGCGAGGGCATCGATGAGGATAAAATCATGCCCCTGTGCAGCCTGTACCTCAAGTCCCTCGCTGAATTTCCGGGTTTGGCAGAGTGATGGGAACGCTGCGTTCCCGAATTTAGACCAGGCAATGGGAGTCTGTGCGCTCGAATCCGTCAAGTCCCTGAATCCAGAAAAGCAATGCGAAAAAGCGCCGAGCCGCCTCGACGCTTTTCATTTGCTTCAAATATTTCATCATCCTTCCTGCAAGCAGTCGGGCTTGTCCTCTTTAGGCGATCAATTTGCCAATCGATTTGGGCGAACCCAATGCCCATGCTGCTTTGCGGCAGCCCCCTTTCCTGCAGGTGGGCTTTCCCATTTCAGATGCATCGATTCGGACGAACCGAACGCCGATGCCCTTTGCGGCAGTCCCTCAATATGCGGTTTCCAAAAGCCCGTAGTCCTTGTCGTTTCTCCTGTAAACGACGCCTACGCTATCGGTTTCCATGTTGAGGAACACGAAGAAATTATGTTCCAGCAGTTCCATCTGCACCACCGCTTCGTCCACGGTCATGGGAACCAAATCGAACTTTTTGCGTTTTACCACCTGGATCTGTTCCTGCTCTTCTTCGATTTCAGGCAACTCCGCAAAGGCCAGGTCTTTGTGGTCTTTGTATTTCCTCTGGAGCTTCGTCTTGAATTTGGACATCTGCCTGGACAGCTTTTCTACGACCCGGTCAACGCCATCGTAGGGATCGTTTGTCAGGACTTCCGCACGGAAAATCGTCCCCTTGGTGTTGATGGTAGCTTCGACCTTGTATTTCCCCCTTTCCCGCACAGTCATCACGTTGGCCGTGATTTCATTGGAAAAGTATTTATCCAGCTTTGCGAATTTCTTTTCAATGGTCTCCTTCAGTTTTTCACTGGCAGTATAATTCTTGCTGTTGATCACAATTTTCATACCCGTAACCTCCTCGCTGTAATTCGACGATGCCCGCATGCGCCCTTCGCTTTCATGACGTCGCAGGTTCCCCAAAGGAGCACTTTCCAAAGGGACAGGTTTGCCTGCGTTTTGCAAACGCATATCGCAGCAGCATCGCAATCTGTTTTGGTATGTCTCAATTATAACATGGATTTGCGTTTATTCAATCAATCTCTTGCAATTTCTTTGAATATGCGCTGCGCTTTCCCATCGCACGTTCGCCGCAATATGATTTCAATCCCCCGGTCACGAGCGCAGGGAAAATACTGCGCTTTTCCGCCGCATGTTTGGGCCACCGCTCCTTTCATCCGCAGGCATTTTTGAGCCGCACTCTGGAACGCATTTCAAAAATACCATCGCTTTCGCATGGATCGAACCCTTTATTTTTTGGTCGCGCCTTGAAGCATGTTTCAAATATGCTTGCTATCAGCAGCCCTTGTCGGTTGCCCGGCTGACCTGGTCTTTGCCCCCACACTTGCCTGCCGGGACTGTTCGGAAACGGCTCTGTGGCCTGTGGCCGGACAATCCCTTTGCCTGATTTTATCAGAGGACTTACTTCTAAACTACGCCATGATCGCTGCCGCCCTGCGGATCAGCTTACGTGGAGCCTTTTGCCCGTAGCTGGCCTGGCCTTTCAACCACAGACCCGGGCAACCGACAAGGACTGCTATGCCATTTCCCTGGGCGGCACGTTTGCCCCGCATGCGAACGTAAGGCAGCAGATTCGCGCTGCGCCCGCCTGCCGCAGGGGTTCGCTGCATGCGTCCATGGTGCTTCCAGTCGTGTAGATGTCGTCTACCAGCAGCACCCGCTTTCCCTGCAGCTGATAGCAATTGTTCCGGGAAACCGCAAATGCGCCCTGCAGGTTTTCATGCCGCTCAAAGGCTCCCAACCCTTTCATGGGTCTGGTTTGTCTCGTTCGTTCCAGCACAGTTGCACCACAGGGGATTCCCCAGCGGTCAGCCAGTCGCTGAGCCATGACTTCGGCTTGGTTGTAACCCCTTTGCATCTGCTTTTTTCGATGCAGCGGCACCGGGACAACGATGTCAAAAATTTCATCCGTCAATGCCATCCTGTCATGGAGAACATCCCCCAGCTTGCGACCGATATAAGACTTCCCTTTGTATTTGTAATCCAGCAGCACTCCTCGCTCATAGAGGCTATACTGAACACAGGTGTATCCCTTGTCAAATGCATGTCCGTACTGGCGGCAGTCGTAGCAAAGCCGGTGGCTGTAATCCCTGGACAGCAGCTTGCCGCACTTTTCGCATGTGTCCTGCCCCAACCAGTGGAATTTTTCCATGCAGGAATCGCACAAGGCATAATCCCTGGTCTTGTCGATGACGCTCCCGCAGGAAACGCAATAGATGTTGGACGGGTACAACGCTTCCAGCCCCTTTTCCAAAATGCCCATAATCCCTCCCTTTTCTGATTCAAACCTTTAGAGGTTCAGCAGCCTGCCCAGCCGCACCCGCAGGCCGGAGTACCGCTCTGCGATCCGATTGTTGTCCACCATGCCGTGCATTTTGTTTTCCGACCCTACCAGCACTACGGCTTCCTTTCCCCTGGTAATCCCCGTATACAGCAGATTCCTGGTGGCCAGCATGGGTGGAAACCAGGTCATGGGCATGATGACGATGGGAAACTCGCTGCCCTGGCTCTTGTGGACGGTGATGGCATAGGCATGCTCCAATTCGTCCATTTGGTTGAAATCATAGGTCACATATTTGCTCTCCTCGAATACCACCGTGACTTCGTTGGACTCCCGGTCTATGCGTTCGATGAACCCCACGTCCCCATTGAAGATGCCCTCTCCCTCCGCAGGACCTGCCTGGCTGCGCCATTTCAGCTCGTAATTGTTGCGTATCTGCATCACTTTGTCCCGCTCCCGAAAGATGCGGTCGCCAAACTGCCGCTCCTCCAGCTGCGGGCACGCCGGGTTCAGGGATTCCTGCAGCTCCTTGTTCAAATTGATGCTGCCCAAAAGCCCCTTGCGCACCGGCGTCAGGACCTGGATGTCCCGCATGGGCTGCACGTCCGTATAATAAGCCGGGAGCCTGCGCATGCAAAGATCCTGAATCAACGCCAGCATTTCCTTTTCCGTTTTCTGTCGCATCATGAAAAAATCTTTGCCCTTTTCATTGCAGTCCGGGTATTCCCCCCGATTGATCCTGTGGGCGTTGACCACGATGAGGCTTTCCTTGGCCTGCCGAAAAATCTCCGTCAGCTTGACGCAATAGGCGTATTCGCTGTCGATGATGTCCCGAAGCACGTTGCCTGCCCCCACGGACGGCAGCTGATCCGCATCCCCTACGAGGATCAGGCGCGTACCAGGCCGGATGGCGCTCACCAGCCCATCCATCAGCAGCAGATCGACCATGGAAGCCTCATCGATGATGACTGCGTCCTGATCCAATGGATCCTCTGCGGTTTTCCCAAAGCGCATGGCGTCCTCGCCCTCGGAATAATAGTATTCCAACAAGCGGTGGATGGTGGAAGCCTCGTAGCCGGAGGTTTCCGTAATCCGCTTGGCCGCCCTGCCTGTCGGTGCGGCGATGGCTGTTTTCAATCCGCTGTGGTGCAAAACGGCGATCAGGGCGTTGATGATAGTCGTCTTTCCGGTTCCCGGCCCGCCGGTAATGACGGAAATTCCCTCTTTCAGGGACGCTTTTACCGCATATTTCTGGTTTTCGGAAAGGGATATGCCCCTTTCCCTCTCCGTGATGGAAATCAGGCTGTCCACATCGGAACCGATGGGCTTCAACGCCGCAGTGTTGATGGCTGCCAGGCGTTTGCACACGTTCTGCTCCGCCATGTAATAAGGCATGAGGAACACCACGTTGCGGTTTTCCAGGTTTTCAATGTGGACGTCCCCCTGGAACGCCATCTCCACCAGGCAATCCTGCAGCTTTTCCTGCTCCACCTCCAGCAACGCCCCTGCCTTTTCACACAGGACGTTTTGCGGCAAAAAGGTACTGCCCTCCCCTGCGAAATGCCACAGCGTGAACTTCAGGCCACTTTTGAGCCGATGCTCATCGTCCCTGGCAATGCCCATCTTTGCAGCGATTTTGTCCGCTTTTTTGAAGCCGATCCCGTAAACGTCCTCCACCAGGCGGTAAGGATTTTCTTCCACTGCGGCAATGGTATCCCCGCCGTAGACCTTGTACAGCTTCATAGCATAATCCCCGTTGATGCCGAACTGTTGAAGGTACAGTGTGATTTCTGCAAATTCCCTGTGGCTGCGAAACGCCTCTGATACGGCTTCGGCCTTTTTCGTCCCGATTCCGGGGATTTCCGTGAGCCGCTCCGGCTCCTTTTCCAAAACGTCAAACGTCTCTTTGCCGAATTTTTCCACAATGGCGGCAGCCGTTTTTTTCCCGATGCCCTTCAATACGCCGGAGGCCAGAAATTCCCGAATCCCCGCCTCGGAGGAGGGCATGATTTCCTCAAAGCTGCTGAATGCGAACTGCTCACCGTAAGTGGGGTGGACGTTCCATTGTCCCCGAAGGAGGTAGGAGCTGCCCTTTCGACACGCCGGCAGGTTCCCCACTGCGGTAAACTGTTCTTCCTCGGTTTCAAAGACAGCGATGGTGTAGGCATTCGCCTGGTTATGAAAAATGATGTCCGCAACAACGCCCTGCTTTTCTTCCATCATCTGAGCCACTTCACTCCCCGGACGGCGGTGTAGAGCTTGCTCCTGTCCAGCCTGCGAGCATGCTTCAACAAATCTTTTTTCCTGTTTTCCTGGGGCTTTTGGTGAACGATGGCGGGTAGCAGCTCCAACAGGTAAGCGGCCCGTTCCTCGCTGTCGGTGATGCCCTCGTCCAGGATGTCCTGCGCATCAATGGCCAGATCCTCCACAAAGATCGGCTCGTGCTGGGAAAGGATTTCCTGCATCAGATAATGCCGGTTTTCCACCTTGACGGTTCCGGAAGGATAAACGATTCGCTGCGCCTTTGCCAGGTTGTGGACATAGTCGTAGCGATCCATTCCCACTTTGTAGACATAGGCTTTCAGATCCTTTTTGTCCCGGATGAAAAAAATCTTGTCCATTTCCGTCATGGCATCCATCAGGTGCTGGTGGGTTTTCTCATCGTACTCCAGCATCTCAATGGCCTGCTTCCCCTTCTTTTCAAAGCAAAGGTACAGCAATCCCAACCTCCGCTCGGCGACTGGCTTTAGCTTGTCGATGCCATCCGCCAGGTCGCTGAACAGCCGCCTTTGGTAACGGGTCATGCTGGAAGCCGCATCTCCCACCAACGCAGGCATCAGCTGGGAACCGGCCAGCATCCGCAGCCCTTTCCCCGCATGCTCCGCAACGATGATATCCTGCAGCAGTTCCCGCCTCCGGGACACGGGTGCGTCTTTCAGATGCCCGGACTTTTCCACTATGGCCTCGTGTACGGCCCTGGGCAAGTCAAAATCCAGCTCTGCCGCCAGCAGGATGGCCTCCAGCATGAGTGCCGGATTTCTTTCAAACGCCATCCCCGGCTCCGAAACCGTCCGTACTATTTTTTTCCTGATATCCTCCCGGCCTCCGCAGGGATCGATCAGGGCACCGCCCTGGATATCGGCAATGGCGTTGATCGTAAAATCCCGCGCCTTCAAATCCGCTTCAACGGAATCGCCCAATCGGAGCTTTCCATCGTCTCCCCGCATCCGGCAGGTGGAAATGTCCAGGATGATCCCCTCTTCATCGCCGTCCTTCGTCTTGTCGATGCGGACAATGCTCCCCTGCTCGCTGAGGACTTCAGCCTCTGGAAACAGGCCTTTCAGGGTTTCCAGGCTCGCAGGCGCAACAATGTCCCAATCCAGGGGATTCTTTCCAAGGAGGGATTCCCGCACGCAGGCGCCAGCCGCATATCCTGTTGCTCCAGCCGATTCCAGGGTTTTGAGCGCATGGCTCACTTCCTTTGGCAGCTTAATCATTGGTCGCTTCTCCTGCTTTTGGTCCATCCTTTGGTTTGTACAGCCTGCGGTTGTCCAGCGTCCATACTCGATCGCTGTAGCCGCCCGGCTCCGTCTTTTCCAACGCATCTTCCATGTCGAACATCCTGGCATCTATGATGTCCAGGTAATGGAGGATTTCCGCTTCTGGAAACAAGGGTTTTTTCGGGCTTCCAAACTCCGGCTCGTAATGGTGGGACAAAACCATGTGTTCCAGCATGATGGCCTTTTCCCTTGGAAATTCCAGCTCTTCCGTCAGGCGATCCAGTGTTTTGATTCCCTGGATCAAATGCCCCAGCAACTGTCCCTCGAAGGAGTAGCCGGAGGAAATCCCCTGCTCGTTGGATTCGATTTCGTTGATCTTTTCTATGTCATGCAGGATCACGCCAGCCAAAACCAGATCTTTGTTGAGATTGGCATAAACCTGGCACACCCGCTCCCCGGTCATCAGCATCCGCTTGATGTGGTACAACAGACCCGCCATCTCCGCATGGTGGTTCTTTTGAGCCGCCGGATAGTACATCAGCTTTTCCTTCTGATCCGTGAGAACCCGGACGCACAATTTCTTCAAGTCCTCGTCCGCGAACCCCTGCGCCGTCTCCATGACATATGCATACATGTCCTCCGGCTTTTCCGGGGCTGCTTTGATAAAATCGCTGGTTTCCACCGGATCGTTTCCCGACTGGCGGCGCACCCGCATGACGCGGAACTGCTTCATGCCGTTCCATTCTGTCACCAGCGCTTTGATTTTCAGGATGTCGCCCGCCTTAACGTTGGAATAGGACGGCAGCTCTTCGTCCGACACATCCCATTTTTTCGCCGTGATTTCCCCGGTTTTGTCACCCAGCAGCAAATCCAGGTACTGTCTTTTGTTGGATCCGACTTTTACGGCGATGGATTTCACCATGAAAAAATCGGTCACTTCCTCTCCTGTTTTCAGGCCGGATATATAAATTTCCTTCATAACATCGTGGTTCCTTCCTGGCGCATGATTGAAACATGCCCTCATCTGACTGCTCTGCCTTACGCTCCCTGTGCGCTGGCATCAGCCGCACTGAGCCATTTCATCTTACCATGAAACGGCTTCATAGTCAATTCGCCCTGGCATTTCGGCTTTCGATCTTTGGCCAGACCTGGCACAAACCTATATTTTGAAAAGCATACACAACAGCATGTCTTTTTGGTATAATACTATCGATAGCGAAGCAGGACTATGGGCAGATTGAGAACTGTCGGTATAATGACATGGAACAGAGAAGGAATTGACATGGATAAGATGATGATACAAAAATTGATAGCGGGACCTAGGGGGATTTATGGAGATGACTTGATAAAGGTTACATATTCTTTGCGAAATTGAAGATTATCTGTTATAGCAATGGGGCGATATGTAAGATTTTAGCTTTTACATTGCTATTTTCCCTTTACCTGCGTATAATAGAGCTAAGGACATGAAAAAACTGCCGGATGCTTTCGCAACATGGCGCAGCATGTCGAGCAGATGAATCGATTGGAGAGATACAAACCGATGAAACATTTAGGATTCGTTCGCGTCGGGGCGGCAGTGCCCGATTTAAAAGTAGCGAACACCGCATATAATACGGAACAAATCATCCGCCTCATGGGAGACGGCGAGCAAAACGGCGCCGGATTCCTCCTGTTTCCCGAGCTTGCCATCACGGGCTACACCTGCGGGGATTTATTTTATCAGGAACACCTGTACCAGAGCCAGCTTGCCGGACTGCGGCAGATTCTCCGGGAAACGGAAAACCTGCGCATGGTGGTGATTTTGGGGTGTTACCTGCGGGTGGAAAACTATCTGTGCAACTGCGCCCTGTTCATCCAGTCGGGGAAAATCAAAGGCATTGTGCCAAAGCTGTTCCTGCCCGGTTCCAGGGAGTATTACGAGCCTCGCTGGTTCGTCAGCGGCCTGGAATTGTGCCATGGCCGAAAGAGCGTTTCCCTCTTTGGCGAGGAGATCCCCTTCGGGCATTTGATTTTTACCGACGAAGATGCGGGGCTTTCCGTGGGGGCGGAGGTCTGTGAGGATCTTTGGATGCCCGTTTCCCCCGGCTCCCAGCTGGCCCTGATGGGTGCACAGATCGTCTTTAACCCCTCGGCCAGCAACGATACGGTGGGAAAGGCCGACTACCGCAAGAGCCTGGTGACCGTGGAAAGCGCAAAATGCCGTGGCGGTTACGTCTATACATCCTCCGGGGTCTCGGAATCCACAACGGACGTGGTATTCAGCGGCCACAGCATCATTGCGGAAAACGGAGTCGTCCTGCAGGAAAGCGAACGGTTTTGCCGCGACAGCGCAGTCTACTACAGCGAAATTGACGTGCAGCGGATTTGCTTTGAGCGTTCCCAAAGCCCGGACTTCGCCCAGTGCGCTTCCGCTTTTTCCGACCGGGAACGATTCCAAACCGTTGCGCTGGAACAGGTGCCCATGGTGACGGATGGCCAGAAGCTCCATCGCCGCTATGGGAAAAACCCCTTCGTTCCTGACGATGAAAGCCAAATGACGGTGCGGTGCGAAGAAATTTTCAGCCTACAATCCGCCGGCCTGGCGAAGCGAATCGAACATTCCCATTCCAGAAAATCGGTGGTGGGAATCTCCGGCGGCCTGGACTCCACCCTGGCCCTGCTTGTGACGGCACAGACCCACAAGCTGCTGGGCATGCCTGCCAGCGACATCATCGCAGTGACCATGCCCGGTTTTGGGACTACGGGAAAAACTTACAACAACGCCCTGGCCATCATGCGGCTGCTGGGCGCAGAGGTGCGGGAGATTTCCATTGAGGATGCGGTTCGCCAGCACTTTGCGGACATCGGCCACGATGGGTCTGTCCACGATGTGACTTACGAAAATTCCCAGGCGCGGGAGCGGACGCAGATTCTCATGGACGCAGCCAACAAAGAAGGCGGTCTGGTGGTGGGCACCGGCGACTTGTCGGAAATGGCCCTCGGTTGGTGTACCTACAACGGCGACCACATGTCCATGTACGGGGTCAACGCCAGCGTGCCAAAAACCCTGGTTCGCTACGTCGTCAAGTGGGTCATGGAGCACAAGCTGGAGGGACCCGGCCAGGATCCTGCCTTCAGCTCGGACAACGCCCTGCTGAAAAAAACGCTGCAGGACATTCTGGATACGCCCATCTCGCCGGAACTGCTGCCGCCGGATCCCAACGGGGACATCGCACAAAAGACCGAAGAAAGCGTAGGTCCTTATGTCCTTCACGATTTTTTCCTCTATCATACGGTTCGCTGCGGCGCAGAGCCGGAGAAGCTGCTCTTCCTGGCGGAGCATGCCTTTGCCGGGGAGTATGACAGGGCTTTCATCCAAAAGTGGATGGCGGTGTTCTATCGCCGCTTTTTCTCCCAGCAGTTCAAACGAAGCTGCGTGCCGGACGGGCCAAAGGTGGGTTCCGTCAGCCTGTCGCCCCGGGGCGATTGGAGAATGCCCAGCGATGCGGACGCAGCCATCTGGCTGCAAGGCCCTTTCGGTTCGTAAAAAAGTATGGTAGCGCTGATAAAATTATGATAAATATCGCCATCAGGAGATGATATCATGATTGCAATTCGTCCTGTCTCCGACTTTCGGAATAAATTTTCCGAGGTAGAAAAGACAGTCCTACAGGATGGACAGCCTGTGTTCCTTACAAAAAACGGCTACGACACCATGGCTCTTTTAAGTCTTGCACAATACGCTGCGCTTACCGGGGACGTTGAGACAAAGCTTGACGAGGCTGATGCCGTTGCGGAAGAAAACGAATCCCGCCTCACGCACGAAGCCATCTTTGCGAAGGCGAGGGATAGATTTATGAAGCGTTATAAACTCAGTTGCCTGCCGCTCTGTGAGCGTTACGATTGCCTGATTGATTTTTAGATACAGAATGCGGCGTAGAGAGGAACAATTTTTTGATTGTCCTCAAAGCCGAAATTTTTGGCAGAAAGTTTCATCGCATAGGCTGGCTTATAAGTTCGCATATACACCTTTAAGCTCTTAGCTCTGGTGTTGTCTGCACTCTTTACCTCGATCGGGATAAGCTGACCATTGCGCTGAATGACAAAATCAATCTCAGCTCCACGCTCAGACTTCCAATGGAGATAATCCTTTGTGTCGGCAAAGTGCATGACACACTCCGGCATACCGCCGACAACGAGATACTGGCGGTAAAACTGCATCGCCGCATCGTGCAGGGCAGGGGGCATAGGAGAATTAGTTTCAAAGCAGTCCCTGATTTGCTTTACCAGAGCGTCCTCGCCCAAAGCCAACGTAAATTCCTCCATATAAAACATGTTCGTGTTCCGTTTAATGTGGATATTGGCATCAGAGATGCGATTGTTCCACGAGCCGAGGAACGGCAAAAGATGCTTCGACATTGATTGCCTGCAATCGGAGATGTGATGTTCCACGAGCCGAGGAACAGGCGATGCAGACACATCTCCCCCGGCTTTGAAGCCCCTGTCATTTCTCTGTCGCGGTCCCTGGCTTTGCTTCTGCCGCTGTGTCTATGTCTGTCCCTGTCGCTGCTTCCGCAGCCAGGTTTTCACCGCCCTCTGAAACAGGGTTCCCGCTGTTCTCTGAAATGGGGCTTTCCTTTTCCCCTGCGGCGGATCCGCTATCGTCAAAGTCCATGGGCGTAACAATGGGATCATCCTCCGAGGCCGCCTCCAGGCTGATTTTGACCTTGAACAGATCGCCATCGATGTTGATTTCGATCTGGCCGTTCATCAGTTTCATCAAATCCCTGGCAATGGCAAGCCCCAGGCCGCTCCCCTCCGTGGCCCTGGCCGCATCGCCCCGTTTGAACCGCTCCATCAGCTCCGAAGGATCGATGTTCAGGGACTGGGAAGAAACGTTCTTCATTTCCATGGACACCTGCGCCTTGCCCCAATCCTCCCTTCGCATCAAATCGATGTACACTCTGGTATGGGGCTGAGAATATTTCAGCACATTGCCCAGCAGATTGGAAATGACCCTCCAGAGGAGCTGTCCATCCGCATTGGCAAAATACCGTTCCTTCTCCGCATTTACCACGAACGCCAAAGCCGACTGCTCCACCCGTTCGTTCATTTCCCCCAGCGCCTGATTGAGCAGCGACAGCAAATCCACCCTGCCCATTCTCACCGGAATGGCTCCGCTGGAAGCTTTTGCCGCCTCAAACAGATCTTCAGTCAGCTGCCTGAGCTGATTCGTTTTCTGCTCCAGGATTTCCAGGTATTCCGATGCGTTTTTGCTGTCCAGTCCCTCGGTCTTGAGCAAGTCGATATAGGTGACCATGGAAGTCAGAGGTGTTTTCAAATCATGGGACACATTGGAAATCAAATCCGTTTTCATACGCTGGTTTTTCACCTCGTTTTGCACCGCAATGCTGGTGGCCTCAGTAATCCGATTGATTTCCGCCGCCAACTGCCCCACTTCATCGTCCCCCTGCACTGGAATCTTGTAATCCAAATTGCCGCTGTTGACCTCCCGCAGCCCCTTCCTGATTTCATCGTAACGATGAACCCATCTGGGCGCAAACGCCAAAATGGCGAAGAACACCACCGGAGCCAGGAACATAGTGGCAGACAGCAGGCAAACCAACAGCATCCCCAGCGTCACCTTGCGCATGGTGCTCCCGCCCTTGTAAACGTCCTCATACAGCCAATGGAGCAACAGCCAACAGAGGGATTGCTCCAAAAAACGACCGGCCTTTACCTTTTTGATGCAGGACAGCAGCAGCCCCAACCCCAAAGATGCGGCGATGCCTCCATCCAAAACCAGCAACCCCAGGTTCAGTGTCATTTCGCTGGCAGAAAGCCGCAAGCCAAGGCCATAGATGGATTCTACGACCGAGTTTGCCGCATGTACGAAGAAGCCACCACCAAGGAAGAAAAGCGCCAGGATTCCAAAGACCTGGATCTCCGTGAAAACCCTGTCGAACCGGGTCAGCCGAATCCTGCCGTCCCCGGCTCTTTCGCCTACCGCCACCACCAGGTAAAACAACGAAACCAGACAAAAGGCTCCGGCAACGGCTGATGCCATCAGCCAATTCCACATTCGCTCGTGCAGCTGCTGGGAAATCAGTTCCATGGAATCCGCCTCCGACTCCAGAAAAGCGCTGAAATCATCGTACCCATTGCTCTGGAAAAAATAAGGATCCTCGTATCCGTCCAAGTAGCCGGTATAGGCATTTAACGAAAGTGCGCCCATCACCCCAACGATGGTCAACAAAAAACTGACAACACACACCACAAAGGCAGCCCCATAAATCACTCTTTTAAATTTTTTCGATTTTGTATCCAATTCCCCACACCACCTTCAAATACTTTGGATTCTTGGGGTTGATTTCAATCTTTTCCCGAATCCTGCGAACGTGTACGGCAACGGTGTTCTCCGGGTTGTAAGCCGGCTCGTTCCACACGGCCTCGTAAATCTGTTCCATGGAAAACACTCTGCCTGCATGTTCCGTAAGCAGCTTGAGGATGCCGTATTCGATGGGCGTCACTGCGACCATGCTGCCATCTACCGTCACCGTTTTCTGCTCATCATCCACCACCAGTCCCCCGGTCTGGAAAACTTCGGTCTTTTGCTCCATGCTGCCCAGGTTCACATATCTCCGCAACTGGGATTTGACCCTGGCGATCAGTTCCAGGGGATTGAAGGGTTTCGTCACATAATCATCGGCTCCGATGTTCAACCCCGTGATTTTGTCGTAATCCTCCGACTTTGCGGAAAGCATGATGATGGGAATGTTCTTTTCCTCCCGAATCTTCATGGTAGCCTGCATGCCATCCATCTTTGGCATCATGATATCCATGAGAATCAAATGGATCTCCTCTGTCTCTGCCAGATGCAGCGCCTCCATCCCATCGTAAGCTTTCAAAACCTGGTAGCCCTCATTGCGCAGATAAATTTCAATGGCGTTCACGATTTCTTTGTCATCGTCGCACACTAAGATGTTCATAGGCTCTCCTTTCTGCCTGCCAGTTTATCATATTCTGGATTTCTTAACAAAGGCAGGATGGTTTTCTTAAAAAGCTCTTAACAATGGCTGGGCAAGCATCCGGAAAATCCGTATCGAAGGTTGAATGGATGGATGGAAAATCCGTATCGAAGGTTGGATGGGTAGCTGGAAAATCTGCGCCAACAGCTGGGAACATTCTGAAAGTCCTTGCCAGAGGCTGGGTAGACGCCTTGGAATCCTGAACAAAAAAGAGCACTAATCATGCTCTTTTTTCTTTAACATTTCATTCATTTGCACGAGCGACTTTTTGCTGTCGGCATCTGCCTTGGCCGCTTCCCGGTTCACCTCCGCCGCTTCCAGCAATTCCTTCCTGAGAATGGACACCTCCCTGGGCGCCCCAATCGCAAGGCGTACGCCGTCTCCGCTGCTTTCTACCACCGTCACGGAGATGTCATCCCCGATCACGATGGACTCTCCCTTTTTTCGATAAAGAACCAGCACTACGCTCCCTCCTTACCAGAAAATTCTTTTAGCATATGGCGAAACCCATATTCCTGGGAATCCAAAATGATCTGCCTCGCTTCCCGCGTCTGAAAATTGATGACAACAGGGCATTTCAGGTTTACGGTGCTTTCCTCCGGAGGATCCTTGATGACACACAAAACATAATAGGAAAGAGCACCTTCCTCATCCGCCTGCAGAATTTTTGCGTCCGCCTCGGGCAAAACCGGCGCATACCCCTCTTTCAGCAAGAAAGGATTCATCATGAGAAAAGACAGTTCCTCGTCATCCACGCTCTGGATGCAGATGATGGCATCGTTTCCTTTCTCCATGGCAAAGGGCAGAAATTTTTTGTATTCTTCAAATCCAAAAAGCCCATCCTGAAAAACGATGAAATCCTCTTCGCTGAAAAAAAGCTCCTGCTTCTTTTCCTGTTCCATGATCGCCTATCCCTCCTGCTATGCTTTTACGTCCACGGCCACCGGCACGTCCTCTCCAAACAGTGCCGCCGCACTGGGGGGCACATAGATGGGACCGCCGATATATTCAATCTGTATCTCCGGCCGTTGATTGATGATCATCTCAATGTCGCCGGGGACAAATTCCACGCTGCCCGTATCCTGCCGCAGATCAAAATTCAATTTGTCCATCTCATATTCGATGGAAAGGGACGCAGGCTCCCAATCGATATCCGCATCGGTCGTTGGAATGAACCCCATCTCAAACTGCCCGGTAGACGGCGCAGTCCGATTCGCCAATATCTGGTCGATGGTCTGTGCGCCCTCCCCAATCTGTGTCTGCAGCATGAGCTTGCCTTCCTGGGCATATTGGGCAGTCGCATTGTATGCCATGGACTGGCCCTTTTGCGCTGCCTGGGATATTGCCGTTCTCGTAGTGGGAACCACAGAATTTCTCGCCTCATACGAATCCAGCTGGATCTGGATCGGCTGGCTCTTGAGCTTCATGCCGCCTTCATCCCGGCTGATCTCGATCTGCGCGCTTCCGTTATGTCTTTCCAGCTTCGCATTGCTGATTTTCAGTTCATAGCTGAACGGGATGGTCGTAATTTGTATTAACTGTTCCATAAAACTTCACCTTCTTTCAACTCTTTGGAGACATCAGGCATCCATCCATCACCAAAGCATTCAGCATTTCATCGGCGATTGCTTCCCATCTCCCTGCCAAGCACCGAATCACCTAATCCATAAAGTCCAACAAGGACGGGGTGATGATGCTGGCTCCAACCTTCAATGCGCTGTTGTACGCATAATTGGCCCAGGAGTAATTCATGATGGCCTCCGCAGGGTCAATGTTCACGGCATCATCGAATTGCTCCGTAATGGCCAGTTCCTCATTTTCCAGCCGCTCCTGCGTAGATGTGAGGAGCTGGGTCTTCGTTCCCAGCACGGAAAGCTGATCCGTCAGCTTTTCCCGCAGCGTGCTGAACTGGCTCATCAGTTCTTTATATGCGTCCGAATCAAAGTCTTCTTCCCTCAACAACGCTGCCATCTGGCCTGTCAGGGTCACCATGTCCGTAGTCGTGCCGTTGTTGTCGCCCGCATAGCCGACGATATTGATCCCCGGCAGGGACGTGTTGAACGCACTGGAAGCGGTGACCGTGCCATCATCGTTAACCTCCAGTCCAAAGCCCAGATCCACATAAGTCGTTTCCCCGGCCATCGCCGCAAGCTTTGCCTGGGCATCCGCATCTTCACTGCTCACAGCCGTGCCTCTATAATAAAGCTCCTTCACGCCATCCCCATCTTGATCTTCCAATGTGAAAGGCACGTTGGTTCCATCGTTTCCAGCCAGCACGAAAGTGTCGCCATATCTCGCATTCAGGCTGGTCACCATGGAGTTTTGGGTTTCCTCCAACGCCTGGGCATACGCCTGGCGCGAGGACAAATCGTTAGTGCCGTTTATCGCTTCGATGGAATATTTCTTTTCGATGAGGATCGCCATTTCGCTCAGGGCGGTGACCACATCCTCCTGGGCGTTCTGCCACATCTGCACGTTGCTCACGCTGTCCTGGTAATCCTGGTTGCGCGCATAACGCCGTTCCAGGACCGCCGCCTTTGCTGCAGCCGTGGGATCCTCATAGGATTTGCTGAACCGCCTCCCACTCTCAACCTGCTTTCTGGAGGATTCCAGGCCTCCCAGGGTGGAGGTAAGATTGTTCTGGTAGTTCCTCATGATCATATTGGTTGTAATTCGCGTCATTGCCATCGTCTTCTTCCTCCCTTCCTTATCTTCCAACTACGCCGGTACTGTTGATGAGCGTATCCAATGCCTCGTCCAGCGTCGTCATGAGACGAGCCGCCGCATTGTAGGATTGCTGGTACCGCATGAGGTTCATAACCTCTTCGTCCATGTACACGCCCGACACGGAATCCTTGCTGTCGGCAATTTCGTTCAATACGGTGAGCCTGTTGGTCAGAACCGCATCCGATTCCTTTCGATCGATGGCCTGGGTGCTCTGAAGCGTGTCATATCCGGTGAAAATGGTTCCCTTCACGCCTGCGCCAAAGTCATAGGTGTCGGAATTGATGGCGTTGATCATTTTCAGCACGTTGACATTGGCCGTGCTGTCCTCATCCGTATTCTTCACATCCGTTATGATTTTGGTATTGCCTGAAATCCAGTCGTCCGTGACCTTCGTGTTGAGGGCAGTAAACGTGCCGCTGCCATCCGTAGTGTCAAACAGTTGCTTACCGCCCGCATTCTCGTTGATCTTGTTCAGTGTCGTAGCCAAGGTGTTGACAACCGAATCGAACAGCTGCTCATAATAGCCGATCCCGTTGAAATCAGTCGCAGGACTATCGAATCCGCCGGACTTGTTGAGGGCGTCCAGCGTTCCCTTGATGACGCCGTTGGCCAAGGTGTCGGCATCGATTTCCGAGGTATTCTCCTCCACATCGGTGACACTAACGGTGGCCTTTCCATCATTATCCACATTGACGGTAAATTTGGCGGGATCCGCCGCATCGTCCACCAGCACATAGGAACCGCCCTCTGCTGTTTTCAGGGAAATCTTCAGGGTGTCCACAGTGATTCCCGCACCGATGTTCAAATCCTCGTATTCCACGGTGATGGGGAAATAGGTGGCCAGCTCATCGATGAGGGAGTTCCTCTGGTCCTGCAGTTCCAGAGCCTCGCCGCCCAGGATCTGGGTGCTCTTGATGGACTTGTTCAACTCCACGATGGAATCCAGGTATTGGTTGATGTTGGGAATGTCAGCTGTTTCCAGCTGATTCACCGCATCAGTGCGCACGTCAGCCAGGGAGGACGCATGTTCGTGAATGATGCTCAGCAGCGTCTCTATCGAGGAACGAACCAGCGTATCAGACGAACCCTGGTTCGCATTGTTGGGTTCGGACATGTCCTGCAAACAGGAAATGACCTCCTCCAAAGCCGCCCGCACCGCAGTGGAATCCGTCTCATCAAAGATTTCTCCAATGTCTTCCAGTATCTTGTCGTGCGCATCCACCGTCCCCACCTTCGCCAACTGGTTCCGATACTGCACATCCAGATAGGAATCCCGGATCTGGATGAGCCCTGTCATCTGTACCCCTTGTCCGACCCGGCAGTCGGTCTGCGCCATGAAGTAACTGGCTCCTGTCGGGCTGATGCTGGCAAGATCCAGCCTCTGTCTCGTGTATCCCGACGTATTGATATTGGCAATGTTGTTTCCCGTCACGTCCAAGGCTCTCTGGCTGGCTGCCAAGGCCAGCTGAGCCGTCGTGAATCCTGCGAACGTGGAACGCGTCATAGCCATAAACCCTCATCCTCCTTTTCTCTGATCTCTAATCTCTCCTTGTTCCCTTTCTGTTCTTTATTCTCTCATCATACCCTGCGGCTGGTAATGGGTCGATCTATCTTGACGGCGCTGCCCTCCTGGTTGTATTCACCCGTTGGGTCCTTCGCCTGGATTGCCTTGTCGATCTGGCGCAGATGAAGGTTCATCGTCTCCATTGCGCTGCTGTTGGTGGAATGGAACAATGCGACGGCGCGCTCCAAATCATCAAAAAGCCGCTGGAACTCCGCTTTCTGTTCCTCCGGCACCAGGTCGATGATTTCCCGAAAGCGTTTCCCTTCCCAGCCATTTGCCTTTTGCGCCTCTTCCCGTTTCTTTTCCAGGCCCCGCAGCTTCAAAACGACAGCCTGCTCCTGGGTCATGCAATCCTCCAGCGTAGCCAGGTCGTTTTCCACCACTGCCTTGAGCTTCTTTTCCTCCAGGGGCAGGTATTCATCAAAGAGGGAAATCGTCTCTTCGATTGCTTTCTGAAACCGTTCCATCTATACGGCCTCCCCCAGGAGAAGAATCCTCGATGCGATGGCCTCAGGGTCGATTTTGTAAATGCCCTGGGACACCTGCTCCTTGAGATCCGCAATTTTGCTGTCCGGCGTAGGCTGAAACACCTGGCTCGCAACTTCCTTCTTCGCACTGATCCCCAGTTGTTCCTCCGCAATCTCCCTGGAATTGGTATTGATCATGATTTGGTCAAAGTTTTTCCCCTTGTCCGATGCGGAAACAGCCCTTGCGCCTTTTGCCGCTGCGTTGACCGGATTCAGATATGCGTTCGTTGCAGAATCTATTGAAATTTTCATACGATGCACCTCCTTATGAATCCTCGCTCGTGCATTTTCATACTGCTATATTAATTTATCGTCACTTTCGACCTGAAAATTAAGTGTTATTCCCATTCTCTTTCTTTTTTTTGAATTTTTCTTTCAATGGACGGATGAAGTGAAGCTTGCTTTTGGCGGTTTTTTTTGCTTTTCCCATAGCGTCTTTGACGTTGGTGCAGCGGCGAAGGATGGCGTACTTCGCTTTTCTCCACTGCCTGCCTGTGAGCCTTCCCACCCAACAGAGGGGCAGCAAGTAACCTGATTTTTCCAGAACCGGGTAAATCGTTTCCATGTAATCCCGATCCGGAAACCACAGTTCCACCAGTTCCCGCCGCCTTTCCCGCTTTAGATCCCTGGCATAGCTGTCAGCCACCTCCCGCACCAGGGGCAGCAGCCGTTCGCTCTCCTCCCTGGCTTCCACACCCTTGGATGTGATGTAGGTTTCCATGGCCATGAGCAGTTCCTGATCCTCGCCAAAATCCTCGATCTGCCCAAACCACATCGCAGCCAGTTTTACGATCATTTCACCGAACCAGTCGATTTCCAGGCGCATCAATTCCTTGTTGATTTCTTTCCAGTCCAGCCGCTCGTAGCAACGCAGGTAGCACTGCCACAGATCCAGCATGTCTCGAATTTCGATGGAACCCCTGGCGTAACGCTCCGCAAGCAGCGCAATGTAGTACAAGTAGAAATCGTTGGCATCCTGGTGATGGATGTACTTGCACCCCTTTTTCGTCTGGAAGGGCTTCGGGGAAAGAGAAAAATATTTGGTCGTTCTTTTGTTGGTAAAGTCCAGCTTTTCGATGAACACCACATAAATGCCGTTGCCCTTGTAAAACCAGCGATCGCCGGGATAGACGGTCTGGCCTTTCGGCGTTTTTTCTTCAAATTCCAGCTGGTTCATGGCCTGAATCAGGGGTTTCGCCTTGCCCGGTTCTATGAGAAAGCGCAAGGGGCTGGGGTAGCGCTGTTCCCTCTTTTCATAACAATTCGTCAGCACGGTTTCTTCCAGCTGCATGGTGTGGACCTTTGCTTTTTCCAATGCGGCAAGCACTTCTTTTTCCGCAATCCGATATCGCTCCTGGGCAACGACCGTATAATGGTAACGCTCTTCAAACATGCTCCGCCACCGGAGCAGCCCCTTTGACGACATGCTGATGACCGGACCGTACAACACGTTGGTCACATGGTGATAGTCGGCCAGCTTGTACAAGGCTGCCCAATCCGGTTCCCTCTGCCAGCTGGGAAGGGTGTCGTTGTTGACGACCGCTGACAGCAGCTCCAAAAGGCACTGCAGTTCATAATCCTTGTTTTTGTTCATTCCGAATGCGCCTCTCTTCCACTGCATCGAAAGCCCTGTAATTGTACGCGGCCCTCTTTTCATCCGCAATCAGGCGACCCGCAGACAGGGTAAGCACCCGTTTTTTCATGATGGAGACCAGCTCCCGGTCATGGCTTCCCACGATGACAGTCACGCCCAGGCGATTCAGTTCGTCCAGCAGGCACATGAGATCCCACGACCTGTCCGAGTCCAGGTTGGCCGTCGGTTCGTCCGCAATGAGGATGTTGGGGTCAACGACCAGCGCCCTTGCCAGCAACGCCCTTGCAGTCTCCCCTGCGGAAATTTCGTCTGGAAACGCCCAAATTCTGTGGGATACGCCTACGGTTTTCAGAGTCTGGACGATTCTTTTTTTGAAAATCCGCCTGGGCTGACCCGTGGCGAGCATGGCCAGTTCCAGGTTCTCATAGATGTTGCGTTCCCGCAGCAGCCCGTATTCCTCCTGCATCATCCCGATTTTCCTGCGCAAAAAAGGAACCTCCCAATCCGGAAGGGAAGCCACTTCCATTCCTTGCACCCAGATTTCCCCTCTGCTGGGCAAAAGCTGCCTGCTGATGAGCTTTAGGAGCGTGCTCTTTCCCGCTCCGCTTCGGCCAATGACGAAAACAAATTCGCCCGGCTCCACCGAAAAGGAAACATTCTCCAGGGCATATTCCCTGCCACCGTAAATCTTGTCCACATTTTTGAATCGGATGTCCGTCTCTTTTGTCATGCCCCTAATCCTGCAAAAAGGAGAATTGCAGTCCTACCTTTGATCCTCCAGCAGATTCTGCAATCCCCCTTTTTGTCATTTCCCATAAAACGAATCTTCTCCTGCGATCCGTTTGCTCATTCGTTCATCGATGGTGCGAATCTCGTCCAGCAGTCGCTGGCACCCCCCTGCCGTCTCGCTAATTTTGTCGGTCATCTGATCTGGTGCTTCTATGGGCTTTTCCTGTAGAAGGGCAATGGCCTCCTTTTGGGTTTCCTCGCGCAGCTGCGTGACAAAGTTCCGCACGGCCTGCATGTTTTCCCCAATGGCCTCCAGTTCTTCCCCCCGCATCTTGAGCAGCATCTGCACGGACACCTGATCGTTCCTGTCCAGGCTTTCGCCGACTTCTTTCGTCAGCCGCAGCGTCTCTTCCAGATGGCTGCGCCTGCCGTGCATCAGCTTCAATATGGTCATGACCCACTCCTTGCGGTATTCAGACTCCTGCTTGTTCATTTTGCCGACTTCTCCGCTTCCTCAAAGGCCTCCCGCAATTCCTTCACCAGCGGCTTCATCTCCGCAATGACCTCTGCGTTGCGCCCGGCTTCCACCCGGCTGAGTTCGTAGAGAAAAAAGTCGTACATCTGTCTCAGTTGCCTGCTGATGCCATATTGGGGATTCAGAGTATTCTTCAGGTAGAGGACGATCTCCCTGCTCCTGCTGACAGAAGCGTTAAAGAGGGGGTAGTCCTCCTTTCCCAATGCCATCTCCGCCCTGCTCAGCCTTTTCAACAGTTCATCGTAAAGGAGCAACAGCATCTCCCCGGGCGTCATGGTCATGACTGACTGTTCTTTGTATTGCTGGTATCCGTCGTTTAGACTCATATCTTTCCTCGCTTTTCATGTTTTGTGCCATCAATATCCGCCGGTCAACGACGACAAGTAGCTGCTCTGGGTGTTCATCTGCGAAATCAGCGTCTCCAGCGTCGTAAATTGTGAAATGTAGCGTTCCTCTTCCGATTCCAGCTGATCCAGCAGGCGGTCAATGTAATCGCTGATTTCGTCCATCTGGGTCTGCATGGTGTTGTCCAGGACGGACAGCGGCGAATGCTCGGAGCCTGCCCTCTGGACGAGGACGCCTTTGGTGCCGATGGTGTTGGTGTATTTGTTCATCACGTTCTTCATGTTTTCCATCAGCCCTGAGGACACCGCATTGCCATCGGCATCGGTTCCGGCGGTACGGGTAAAAAGTTCCTCTACCTTTTCCGGATCCGATTCCAGCGCAGCCTTGAACTTTTCCTCGTCAAAGACCAACTTGCCATTGTCCGAGTAGCTGGAGGAAATGGAAATCCCAATCTCTTCCAACGCTACCAGGTCGGAAGAAGGAATCACGTTCCACAGATCCTGGGAGAACATCCTCAGGTCGGAATCGCCATAGAACATGCCTGTCTTGGCCTTTTCTTCATACTCCTCGATTTCCGACTCGCTCATGTCTTCCTTCTCGCTGGCGGTCAGCGGATTTTTATAGTCGCTGTCCGGCTTTGTCGTCAGCTCCGAATTAACCTGATCCACGATGGCGTTGAATGCCTCGATCATCTCCTTCACCACTGAAGTGGTCTTCTCCACATCGACGCTGGAACTGAAAGTGACGGCCTCGGTGTCGTCAAGTCGATTGCCATCGGCATCGTATCCAAAGGTTTTCTTCAGGTTGACTGTCAGGCCATCCATGGTAAAGGAATTGCTGTCGCGGTAAACCTCGGTCGGCTCATCGTCGCCCGCATATTGAACCATGATGATCGCATCCTTGCCCTGGGTGCTGATTTTGAAATTGCCAGCTTCGTCAGTCGTACCCGCAGCCTCGCCAAAGAGCGCCTTTGCAAAGTTTCCCTCCATCTCGATGCTGCCACTGGCTCCCTTTTGGTTGGAAGCGATGACAAAGCGGTCGGAGCTTGCCGAGTAGGAAATCGTCACATCCGCATCGCTGTTGTTGATGGCATCGATGACCTCCTGCACGGTGCTGTCCGATGTGAGGCCTTCGATCTTTACGCCATTGATGGTCAAATCCAACGGCTCTCCCGATGCCATGCCCTGCGCCCCGGCCAGGCCGGATTCCGAAACCTTGGAACTCAGGTTCACCCGATTCGAAGTGCCCGCGCTCACGCCAAAGATGCCGCCCGTCCCCAGCAATCCTGAACTGGCGCTGGAAATGGAGAAGGTGGATGTGGTATCCTTTCCTCCCGTGGTCAGATTCCTGGTCTGGAACGTCAGGCTGCCGTCATCGTTCACGCCAACCTCAATGCGGCCCTTTCCAAAAGCGGAATTGAGCCCGGACTGCAGTTCCGTCTGCAACTCCTCCACGCTGGTGATATTGGAACCCAGCGTAACCGTCCCCGATGTGCCGTTGTAGTTGAAGGTCAGGGTCTTGCCGGCCAGCATCTCCGTCATGGTGGTTTCCTTCACGGCATTAGCCTCATTCTCCGCCTTCAACTCCGTGCCTGCGGTAGCCAGGCTGACGCTTGCAAAGGATTCTCCTTCGCCAACGAAACCCAGCTTTTCCAGCACATCGCCGGTTCCTCCGGTAATCTCAAACGTGTTTCCGCCGCCGCCCTTGCTGACGAGGGACAATTTGGTCATACCGTCACTATCGGTATAAGTCTCCGCAGTCAGCATGTCGCTCAGCTTTTTGGTATTGCCGTTCTGGTCAATCGTCACCTCGGTATTTTCAAACGCCTTGTTGAGCGCCTTTGCCAAATCCTCCGGATCGCTGAAATCCAGGTCTGCATCGGCTTCGATCTTGGCATAATAGGTCGTATCGCCATATTTGAAGGAAATTTCCTGATCCGCCACCAGGTTTTCCGTTGTCGTCTTGTTAAAGTCAACAGAGCCGAAAACCAGTTCGTTGGTGGATATGGCGCTGCCGGAAACCTTTGCGTCGGAAGCCAATTGTTTGACCCCCGCAATGGAAAACAAGTCCGAAGAAGTGGCCGTGCCCGATACGCTGACGTAGCTGCTGTACGTCCCTTCCACCGAAACCTGGGATCTGGAGAAAAGCTGGTTGCTGGTCAGGTTGGAACTGGAACCATAAGAGGCGTATGTGTTCACGAAATTGTAGCCCTTGTCTATGATATCCCGCAAAACCGTCTGCTGCCAGCCAATCTTGTCTGATTTCTGCTTTTGTGCTTCGATCTTGGATCTGGTCGCATATGTAAGCTGTTCGATCAACTCGTCCCGATCCAGCCCACTGGCCAATCCCCCATATCCCCGCAGGGAAGAAGTGGAGCTAAGGCTCCCTGTTATTGAATTAATTGATGCCATCCAAATCACTCCTTTTCTATGTTCAACTCCTGCAATACTCCTATTCGTGCCGCATGTTAAAGACTATCTTTTTAGTTTATCGGCAGTTTTGAGTTAAAAATTAATAGGATGGACAACAAAAAAGTGAAAATCACGAAATTGTCACAGTTGTTGGGGTGCCTGCCCACATCCGAACAACGATGCCCAATCCCATCATTGCCGAATCAGCCAACTGTAATCTGTACGGCAATCAAGAATGAAATCAACATGTACCGTGTCTTCTTGGATCTGATAGAGGATAAGATACCATTTTTCAACAAACATTTTGCGATATTTGTTGCAGGGAATGCAGGATTCCTCGAAGAAAGGAAACCTCTGCGGCATCTGAGAAAGGGAACGCATGGCTACTATAATCTTTCGTTTTTGTTCTTTAGCGGCATCCTTGTTCACTTGTGCCATGTAACGTACATGTGCCCCTAACATTCTTTTTGCCCGCTCCGATACAATAACCTTATATTTTTTGCTTTCTGCCATCTGTCATGCCTCCGCAATCTTTTCGTCCAGATAAGCCTCCAGTTCATCGAGCGTGCATCCTGTTTCCCCGGCCAGTCTGTCCTCTTCAACGGCCAGCAGTTCCTCTCTCAATTTGAGCATTTTTTCCCTTCTGTCATAAGTTCCAATATCCATGACTACCAAATCCCCCTCGCCATGCCTGGTGAGGAAAATCGGTTCTTCTGTTTTTCTGCACATATCAGCAATCTCGTCATAATTCTGACGGATTGCCGTGGATGGGCGGATATTCATCATTCTCACTCCTTGTAACAGCTTTGCATAAAGTCTCGCTTCAACATCAAAGGTGTCGATTCAGGTTCCTTTTTTCAGCGGTTGTGGTGAGGCACTTCCTGAACCCGCATCGTGGCTTTCGTAATTTCCACGGTCACTTGGCCGGCATACCGCTTTTCGTAGAAATTCAGCAGCGGCGACACCGCAGCGCGATCCACTACCACATATTTGGCCGGCAAATGAGTCAAGGTCAGGGCTACGGTGTCCTCCACGCAACGGCTGCACTTGCAATGGCCGAATTGTTCAATATATTTGGGCACCTGTTCCCGAACCAAATATTCCATCACGTTGATCATGGTGAAGCTCGGCTCTGGTTCCGGTTCTATTTCGGATTCGGGTTTCGTTTCTGTTGCAGGCTTGGTTTCGGGTTCCGCTGCCGTTTCTGTTTCGGATTTGGATTCCGGTTCCGCTGCCGCCTGCTGTTCTTCCTGCGGCTGGGCGGCCTGCGTTTCCCCAGGCTGTCCATTGTCCGCCGCAACTGGAGGCCGCTCCGATTCCTGCGGTTCCAGGGATTCCGCCGATTCTGCGGGCTTCGGGGGTTCTGTCGGTTCTGCTGGTTTCGGAGATTCCGCCGCATCTTGGCTTTGGCCAGATGCTACGGCTGCCGCCCCTGTTTCGGATCCATGCTCCGATTCTGCTTCAGGTTTGATTTCGGGTTCCGCTGCCGATTTCTCCGGCAGGTCAGGCAAGCTCTCGCCCTCGGTGTTTTTCCCACCGTCCGGCAAATCACCGCCGTCCGCACTGGCCGCCGATTCCTTTGGCAAGTCGGGCAAACTTTCATCCCCGGAAGGTTCTTCGCTGTCCGGCAAGGCATCGCTCCCTGCGCTGGCTGGCGGTTCCTTTGGCAGGTTGGGCAAACCTTCGTCCCCGGAAGATTCCTCGCTGTCCGGCAAGGCATCGCTCCCTGCGCTGGCTGGCGGTTCCTCCGGCAGGTCGGGCAAGTCCGAGGCGTTGGAGTTCTTTTTGAGGTAATCCTCCATCTCGGCTTCC
Organism: uncultured Zhenpiania sp.; assembly: GCA_964625475.1. Lineage (GTDB taxonomy): Bacteria > Bacillota > Clostridia > Peptostreptococcales > Anaerovoracaceae > Hominibacterium. The sequence goes on from CAZVBL010000002.1 coordinate 46,428, forward strand.
AGGGCATTCTTTACGGAGTCCGCAATGGGATTGTTGTCGCCCTTCGCATGGACGACCGAAACCTGCGGCACTTCCTTCTGGGCTTCCTTTGCCGCTTCCTTCGGCTCTGAGGCTGGCCGATCCCCTCTGGCCGAAGCAGCGGCATCCTGCCCCGCACCCTGCGAGGTTGCGGAGGCTCCGTCCGAGCGTTGCTCCTGCTCCGCTTTTCCCTGCTCCCGGTTGGAT
>CAZVBL010000002.1:46752-67388 GCA_964625475.1 uncultured Zhenpiania sp.
TTCCTGCTGTCCGCCCGCCAGTCCGGCAGCATCGGCTTCTTCGGCAGGAGCAGTCTCCGTGTCTTCCCTTTGGTTTTTTTTCAACTGCACGGGAGGCGCGGCGGAACTGCCCTTCTTCCCCTGGGACAGAAGGTTCAGCACATGATCCGTTTTGTTCGTTCGCTTTGCCATGCCTCCCCCTTATTGCCTGATCTTTCTGTACACTTCATCGACAAAAGCCTGGTAATCCATGGCCGGTTTGGATTTGGGCGCATAATCCAGGATGCACATGCCGTGAGCCGGCGCTTCCGCCACGGAAACACTGGTGCGGATCTTTGCGTCAAATACGCTGGTCTGCGCCTGCTCCGCAATGGATTGCGCCATTTCCAGCACGTCCCTCGCCAGGTTCGTCCGCTTGTTGAACTTGGTAAGCAAAATGCCCAAAACGTTTAATTTTGGGTTGACAGAAGCTTTCAGGGATTCCACGGTTTCTTCCAACTGAACCAGACCCACCAGGCTCAAAATTTCCGATGCCATGGGGATGATCAGGTGATCGGCGGCAGCGTAACCGTTCAGGGTCAGGATGTTCAGTGCGGGCGGCGTATCCATGATGATAAAGTCGTACTCGCCGCTGATGGGTTCCAGGGCGTTTTTCAGCAACAGGTCGCGCCCCTCCCCCTGGAACGCCAGTTCCGCTTCGCTGAGCAATATGTTGGAGGGAACGATGTGGCAACCGTCCGCCTCCTGGATCGCTTGCCGGATCGGCACGCCGTGAGCCAGCACATCGTGGATCGTATAGCCCTCTTCAATGTCCAGGCCCAGGCTGAACCCCAGGTTGCCCTGGGGATCCAAATCGATCGCCAGGACTTTCTTTCCTTTTTTTCCAAAGCCTGCGGCTAATGCGCTGGTGGTGGTGGTCTTTCCAACGCCGCCTTTTTGGTTCGTAAGCACGATTGTGGTAGCCAAATTCATTCCCTCCATCCCGTTTTCTTTAGGTCAGCATGTCTTTGATATGCTGCTCTGCGATTTCCCGCTCCGAGGCTTCCTCATCCGGCCTGTCGTAATCGGTGGTCAGGCTCTCCCAGATGTCGTTGACCTCTTCCATGCAATCGATGTACATCTGCGACAACATGGAAATCTCAATGCCCAGTTCTTCTGCCAGGGCAGTGCATTCTTTCCAGTTGGCCTTTTCGTAGCAGATGATCAGCTGGTACATTTTCCCCGCCGTGCCGCTGCCACCCAGCAAGGCGTCTTTGATTTCATCGCTGATTGGAATCGTCGCCAAAATCTCTTCCATGGGCGCATCCACCATGTAGACCAGTGTGGAAAACATCCCCATCATGTAACCTTCCGACTTGGAAATGGGACAATTCGCCACATGGGGCACCAACGCCTGGGCAAAGCTGGCTCGAAGAAAGGACAGCTTTAGCATTTCCTCCGATCCATCGGAATCGTCCTTGCGGAAGCTCAACATGTAAACCCACTGGCGCAGCTGGCCGATCCCAAGGGTCATCAGAGCCTGGCGGATGGATGCCGTGCGTTTTCTCAACGCAAAGTAAGCGGAGTTGACCAGCATGAGCAACGTGTAGGTCAGGCCCGCGTCCCGGCTGACGATTTCCTCGATTTCCTCCATATCCGGCTCGTCTTTGGCAACGGCTACGACCAGCTGGAAAAAGTTTCCCTTCATGTAAGCGACCTTTTCCGCCTTTGCCGTGAACGTCTCTGCGATGTAACTCCCTTCCAGGTAATCCACGCCCAACGCAATGGCTTCTTCGTATGCCTCCTTGGAGTCCAAATCCGCAGCGATGCACTTTTTGTCGAACCCCTGAGCCGCGCTGACAACGTTCTCCACCGATTGGCGTTCCTGCTCCGTCATGTGTTCCTTGATGGAAAGGCGGATGTAATCTGCGTAGTCCAGGAAACTCAAATACTTTGGCGAGAACTGGAAATCGTTGATCGCGAACTTGTAGCCTGCGCCGTGGTACCGTTTTATCATGGGCATCGCCAGGGGGTGGGTTACGAGGCTGTCCTCGATCTGGATCACGATTTTGTCCTTTTCAAAGATCTTTGCGGTATTGCGAAAAAGGAGCGATGGCGTAAAGGTGATGAACAACGGCTTTTCACTGAACTTTTTGTGGCTGTTGTGGAGAAAAAACTCCACAATAGCATCAGCCGCCGCATTTTCAGACTGTTCGTAAAGAGCCTCGCTCCCACTTTGGAAGAAGAGTTCATAACCGATGATCTTTTCGGTCCCTGCTTCCTGAATGGGTCGCCTTACTACGCACTTGTCCATTAATGTTCAACTCCCTCCAAAAGGCGATCCAGCACCGAAACCAAATGCCCGATTTCCGGTTTGGACAGCTGTGCATCAGCGCCCAGGGATTTTCCCTTTATCTCCATTTCCTCGTTGATGAGGGACGAGAAAATCACCACCGGTATTTCCTTGAGCACAGGGTCGTCTTTCACCAGCTTCGTCAATCTGTGGCCGTCCATCTCCGGCATTTCGATGTCGGTGATGATCGCACCCACCTTGGATGACAGATCCTCATCGTCCCGAACGCTCTTCAAATAGTCCCAGGCCTCCTGCCCGTTGTTGAACTGATTCAGGTTGGTATAGCCGGCCTTTTCCAGAGACTGGGATATCATAGTCGCCAGCAGCACGGAATCCTCGGCAAGGACAATGGGCTGCTGCCGCTCCGCCCTCGCCCCCATGGCCTCGACTTCTGACATCTGGATTCCCGTTTCCGGTGCGATTTCCGCAACGATTTTTTCAAAGTCCAAAATGGTGATGAGCTTTCCGTTGCACTGTGCGATGCCCGTGGCAATCCCCTCTTTTCCGTGGCTCAGGGTTTTGTCCGGCTTCTGGATGTCCTTCCAGGATATGCGCTGGATGCCCACCACAGTCTGGACGCGGAACGCAATGTTCAGCTTGTTGAAGTTGGTGATGATGAACAGATCCTTTTCCTGCAGCTCAGTCGGTTGGTTCGTCAGATATTTGGGCAGGTCAACGACCGTCAGCACAATATCCCTGGGCTTGAAAATGCCCTCAACGCATTCGTGGGAGTGGGGGATCGGTTTGACCGTGTCCGACATGATGATTTCTCTCACCTTCGCAACGTTGATGCCATAGGATTCATCGTAAATGGTAAATTCCATGATTTCCATTTCATTGGTTCCAGATTCTAACAAAATTTCTGTTTCAGCCATAATTTTCCTCGCTTCCTGTCTGACTCCTGCAAAGCCATTCCTGGGTTAGAACAAAGCCGCCCTGGCCGATTCCATACGGCAATGGGCTTTGTTGAAATTGCGAAAACATCGCAAAGGACGTTTCCTGCGTTACAAAACAATCTCCGGTCTGCCGATCGTTCGGATCGTCACTCTCCCGGTCGTCACATCCATGAGCATGGTCCTGGCATAGTTGGATCCTACGTCCTGCTTTTGGATTCGGATTCCTTCCTCCTGCAGCGTCCGCCTCACGCTTTCGATGTTGCGCTGGCCAATGTCTCCAATGCTGTCTCCGGCCATTTCGAACATCCGTGCGCCGCCTGCGATTTTGCATGCGTACCTGCTCTTTACGCCGCCGAAAGCCGAGAGCTTCCTCAGGGTCTCCCGAATCCCCGTGTCGGCGAATTTGAACAGGTTCCCGGCGTTGGAACCCGTAGCCTTGGGGAGCATGATGTGGATGAGCGCACCAAGTTTGATGTTGGGGTCGTACAGGGTGATTCCGATGCAGGAACCCAACGCATATGTGATCAGCGTTCCCTGCTGGCGCGCCAGCTTCATATCACCAATTCCAATTTTAATTTGTCTGTCAGCCATTGTAATCTCCTAACAGCTTACTCATCAACCGGTTCAGGGATTCGATGTCCGGCAGCATCAGGATAGTGCTGTCGTGTTTCACCTGGTTCACGATCAGCTTGCCATCGATCAGCATCAGCTTGTCCGTCTCGTATCCCATTTCAGCCATTGGCACCGATAGAATCCCCCCCAACATATTAACAGCTATGGCCGGAACAGTCAAATGGATTGTCATTCCCGAAAGCGTGGAAATCGCATTGGTGTAAGAAGAAATCATGATGTTTCCGACTTCTGTCAAAACGGAAATTTCCATCTCGTGCAAATCCGTGTAACTGTCGATTTCCTTTCCGATAATCTGTTTCAGCACGGCGTTGACGAACTCCATGCGCAACAGGAACAGCATGGTTCCCTGGATGTCCCCGCTCATGTGTACCAGCACTGCCGCGACCACGTCCTCCGGTCCACCCAGCAGCGTGATGGTGTCATCGAAATCCTTGATTTCGATCTCCGGCACGGTCATGGTGACTTTCTGCCCGATCAAAGAGGAAAGCGCAGTGGCGGCGTTTCCCGTGCCAATGCTTCCGATCTCCTTCATCACGTCCAAGGCGATGCCGTCCATCTCCTCGTAACTATGTATGCTCATTGATACCCTCCTTCCGCATCATGCTTCCTATCTTGTGTCTTCCATAGTCGTATTCCTGTCATTTCCATGTCACGTTCATATTGCGCTCATGTCGTGTTTACGCCATGTTCATGTCATGCTTTCCATCGCTCGCACTCTTAGGATCGCAATGAATTGATGGTCTGCTCCACTTCATCCGACGTCTGCACCATCTTGAGCGCATAGGTGTACGCCCTGGAGGCCTCCACGACTTTTGCGTATTCCTCCGCCAAATCCACGTTGCTCATTTCCAGGTAACCGCTTCGTATCTTGGGGTTTTGCACCCGAATCGGATCGCCGTTCTTCGCCACCGGGGAAAACTCGTTGTCCCCTACCGCCAGCATCCCATTGGTGTTGTCAAAGGTAAACACGCCTGGATCCGAAGCGGCTTTCCCATCTACGACCCGGATCGCCCTCTGGTTTCCATCCAGCACCAGCTTTCCATCGTCATTGATGAGCAGGAATGTGCCGTTCGCCCTGAGAGAAGCGGAAAAGTGGCCGTTCCTCGTATAAGTGATTTCATTGGTGAGGGGATCCCGCAGTGCGAAAAAGCCCGTTTCGTCCACGATGGCGTAATCCATGGGCTGTCCCGTAGGCACCGGGCTGCCCAACGTGGCAAAGTCGATGTCCGTCCGCTCCTGCACAACGCCGGTTCCCGCTTTCAGCACCGGATCGGTCACTTCCGTATCCGTGGCGCGTATGTTGTAATACAGCAGATCCAAAAAGGCGGAACTGTGCATACGGAATCCGGTGGTATTCAGATTGGCAATGTTGTTGGCAAGCACGTCCATGCGTGCCTGCTGCGTCCTGACGCCTCGCGCGCCCGTATAAAACGATGTATCCATCTATTCCTCGACCTCCTATCCTGTTTGCGTTTCTTCAGTTGGTGCGGCGCGCTGCGGCCTGCCCCGGCGCGCCAGCCATTTTATGCCGGTCCCAGCTGGGACACGATTTTTCCGGTCAGCTGGTCGTACATTTTCAAAACCTGGGAAGAGCTTTGCAAGGCTCTCTGGCTGCTCATCATCTGGGTCATTTCTTCCACTACGTCCACGTTGGAATACTCCAGCGCGTTCCCCACGACTTTTGTGCCGTTTCCCGCAGCCTGGGCGCCGCCGTTCGGTGCCAGGAACACGTCCCCCGTGGTCTTGATGAGCTGGGAGTCATAATCCTGGAAATCCACGATGCGCAGCCGCCCGAACCTCTGGTTTCCATCCTCGCTGTAGATGGTCCCGTCCGAAGTCACCTGGATCCTGTCCGTGTCCAGGCGGATGGGCTGCCCGTTCACGCCCAGCACCCTGCCGATGGTGGGCAGCGTCAGATAACGCTGGTCATCCAGGGTGAAAGATCCATCCCTCGTATAGACGACCCCATTGTCCGACTGGACGCAAAAGAACCCATCGCCGGAAATGGCAAAGTCCAGCGCGTTTCGCGTGGGGTAGTAGCCGGTATTGGTGTAGTCCGTGACGGTTTCATCGGAAGCCCGTATCATGGACATGTTTCCAATGGGAACCGGGTTGCTCTTGTCCTTGTTGCCGATCCTGGAAATCAGCACTTCCCGAAACGTGGTGGCCAGATACCGTTCGCTCTTGTAGCCCGGAGTGGAAACGTTTGCCATGTTGTTGCTGATGACGTTCAGGTTCCGGCTCTGGGTCAGCATGCCCGAAGTCGCCTTGTATAGTCCCTGAAACATTTACTTTTCTCCTTTCCCGCTTTCTTTTTTCCTGCTCTTTTTCAACTGCAATTCATGCTCCATGTATGTTTTCAGCTTGCCAATCGCGCTGGCGTGAATCTGTGAGACCCTCGGCTCGCTGACTCCCAGCACATCCGCAATCTGCCTCATGTTCAATTCTTCCATATAGTACAGGGAAACCACCAGTTGCTCGTTTCCTTTGAGGGAGCGTACCCCATCCGCCAGCATCTGTTTGGATTCCTGCTCCAGGTAATGCTCTTCCGGCTGCTCGCCAACCGCATCCGATGGAATGGACACCGCCTGTTTGTTTTCTCCGTTCCCATCCAACATCATATCCAATGATACCACAGAAAACAAATTGATTTTTGCATTTGTTTCGCGAAGTTTTTCCGTGGTCATGCTCAGGCGTTCCGCCAGCTCTTGCTCGCTGGGCTTGCGGCCATGTTCCATCATCAATTGGTTCGACGCTTCCTGGATGGCCTTCGCAGTTCGCCTGGCGTTGCGGGGGATCCAATCCTGCCTCCTGGCAAAGTCAACGATCATCCCCCGAACCCGCTTGGCCACATAGGTTTCAAATTTGACATTTTGGTTGGGGTCGAATTTATCCAGGGCGTTCATCAGCACGATGACCCCTTCGTTGATGATGTCCTCCAATTGGGCGAACCCAATGTACACGTCCCGCATGCGAATGGCTGCGCTCCTGATGACATACAGATACCGAAGGACAAGCTCCTGCTTGATTTCAAGATGGCCGGTCTTATGATACTGCTGTAAAAGCTCTTCATTCGATTTTTCAGCGAACCGCCTGTTCGGTTTCAGTTCCATGTCAAATCCCGCCTTGCTCCTTGCATTAAGATTCTGTAATGTTTCCTACCGCCTGAATCTGTATGTTGCTGGAAATTTCGTTGAATGACAGCACATAAATCCCCGGATAAAAGGGTTCCAGCATCCGGTAAACATGTACTCGAATCACCTGGCTCGTCAGGATGATAGGATCCTGCGCCAACTCGCCGAACTTTTTCAGTTCCTCGCCGATCTGACCGATCACATGCTGCATGATTTCCGGGCTGAGCGCCAGGTAAATTCCCTGGTCACTCTTAGCCATGCTTTCCACCATTTGCTTTTCAAGCTGCGCATCCAGCGTGAGCACCTGCATCTGCCCGCCCCTGCAGAATTTTCTGGTGATGGTCCGCTTGAGGGCGATCCGCACCTGCTCCACGATGGCGGTCATGTCGCTGCCTGCCGCAGCATAGTCGGCGACCGTTTCCAGGATAGTCTCCATGTCCTTGATAGGGATGCCCTCCTTGAGCAGGCTGACGAGGATCTTCTGGAGGTTCCCATATGTCACCACGTTTGGAACCGTCTCTTCGACAAGTTCCGGCGATGTTTTTTTCAGGCTGTCCATGAGCTGCACCACTTCCTGGCGGCTCAGCAGCTCGTGAGCATGCTGGCGTATGGTTTCGGAAAGATGGGTCAGCATGACGGACAAGGGGTCGATGACCGTATAGCCGTAAATTTCCGCCAGTTCCTTGTTTTCCGGGAGGATCCACCTGCTGGGGATGCCATATGCCGGCTCCACAGTTTCGATGCCATCGATTTCCTCGGTGGGGGAAGCCGGTTCCAGCGCCAGGTAGTGATCCACCAGGATTTCCCCCCTGGCAACCTCCTCGCCTTTTATCTTGATGACGTATTGGTTCGTGTTCAGGCTGGAACTGTCCCTGAGCCGGACGGATGGAATGACGAATCCCATTTCCTGCGCATACTGCCGCCTGAAAATCACGATTCGGTTGAGCATCTTGCCGCCGCTGGATTCGTCTACCAGCGGAATCAGGCTGTACCCAAATTCCATCTCTATGGGTTCCACTCCAATGAGGGAATACACGTTGTTGATGTCCTTATAATAATCCTCCTCCGTCTGGGGCGGCGTTTCGCCCACTTCGTTTTGCTGCATGCTGGCTGCCAGCACCTGCGCCTCCCGCTGGATCTTGCGCGTCAGGTAAAAGCCGCCGCCCAGCAGCAAGGCGGAAATCACCACCAACTGGAACACCGGCATTCCCGGAACCAGGGTCAAGACCAGCAGCACGCCGCCGGTCATCATGATGGCCTTTGGCTGGGCCGTGAACTGCTTGGACACGTCTTCGTTAAAGCTGCCCTCGGAAACCGCCCTGGTTACAATCATGCCCGTCGCCGTGGAAATCAGCAGCGCCGGAATCTGGGACACGAGTCCGTCTCCCACCGTGGCGATGGAGTAAACCTGCAGAACCTCCGAGAGAGCCATGCCGCCCTGGAGCATACCGATGGCGGAACCGCCCAGCAGGTTGATCATCGTAATGATGAGGGACATAATGGCATCGCCCTTTACAATCTTGGTTGCGCCGTCCATGGCTCCGTAAAAATCGGCTTCCCGCTGGATCTTTTCCCGCCGGTCCCTGGCCTCCTGCTCCGTAATCAGTCCGGATCCAAGATCCGCGTCGATGGCCATCTGCTTGCCGGGCATGGCATCCAGGGTGAACCTGGCGGCTACCTCGGCAACTCGCTCCGCTCCTTTGGTGATGACGATGAACTGCACCAGCATGATGATTAAAAATATGATGAATCCGACCACCACGTTTCCCTGGAGCACAAAGTCGCCAAAGGATTGTATGACCTGCCCCGCCGAACCGGAATTGGTGAGGATGTTTCGCGTCGAGGACACGTTGATCCCCAGCCGGAACAGGGTCGTCACCAGCAAAATGGACGGAAAAATGGAAAAGTCCAATGCTCCCGTGATGTTCATGCTGATGAGGAGGATGACCATCGAGATGGAGATGTTGGTGATGATCATCACGTCCAGCAAAAATGTATTTAATGGTATAATCAGCAGCAGCACGATGAGAATGACGAAGAGCGCCACTACGTTATCCAATATTCTTTTCATTGCCTACCCCATTCTTATTGTTGAGCTTGTATACATATACCAGGATTTCCGCCACGGTTCCGTAAAATTCCGGCGAAATCTCCCGCCCCAAATCGGTGGTGGCGTAAATCGCCCTGGCAAGCGGCTTGTTTTCCACAATGGGTATCTGGCACTCCTCGCCCTTGTCGATGATGCGGAGAGCGACTTCATCCTGTCCTTTTGCCAGCAGCACAGGTGCCTGATCCCGATCGATGTCATAGCGCAATGCGACCGCAAAGTGGGTCGGGTTTCGGATGATGACATCCGCCTCGGGCACAGCCTGCATCATCCTGGACCTTGCCCGCTGCCGCTGTATGCCTTTGATCTTCCCCTTGATTTCCGGGTTTCCTTCCATCTGCTTGTGTTCTTCCTTGACCTCATGCTTTGACATCTTGATGTTTCGCTCGTATTCCCATCTCTGGTAAATCCAGTCGAAAAAGGCTACGACCACGAAAATCAGGCAAACCTTCAGCACCAGATCCATCACCATGTCAAAGACGAAGCTGACGGAAACCCGCACGTCCATGTCCATGGTCTTCATCATGCTGACGAAATCATTCTTCAGCACCATGTAGAGCAACACGCCCATGATTGCGATTTTGATGATGCTCTTTAGCAGCTCCACCAGGTTTTTCAGGGAAAACATGCGTTTGACTCCCTGCAGCGGATTCAGCCGGTTGAACTTCGGCGCAGCGCTTTTTTTGGAGAACAGGAACTTCGTCTGAACCCCAGTGGCCAAAATGCCAAGCGCCATGCAAATCAGCATGAAGGGAAGCAGGCTGCGAGCCGCCAGGGAAGCAAAATTCTGCGCAATTCCCTGCAGCGTTCCCATGGAAGCATCCGATGCCCTGCCCGCCATGCCCACCATGTTCTCCATGAACAGGCTGGTGGATTCCACAACATCCGGAACCAGCAGCTTTAGCGAATAAAAGGCGCCGAACAAAAATACGACGCTTACCACGTCCCTGCTTAGAAAGACGTTTCCTTCTTTTCTTTGATCCCGTCGCTTTTTTGGGGTGGCTTTTTCAGTTTTTGATTCTCCGCTGCCAGCTGCCAAACTCCGTCACCCCCTCGTTCAAATGGTCGCCAGCGCATGCTGTGCCGCTTGCATCATGTCGGTTATCAGGTTTCCCAAAAAGTTGCTGATGGGCGCAAGCAGGAAGATCAGCATCACGAACCCCAATATGATTTTCAGCGGGACGTTCAGGATGAACACGTTGATTTGGGGGATGATTTTCATCAAAATCCCCACGCCCACGTCCAGCACCAGTACAATCCCGATGATGGGGAAAGCCAGCTTCACGCCCATGACTACGCAATCGCAAAACATATCCAGCAGGGCCACGACCGCATCGCGCCCAAAACCGATCTGGGCGTAAGGCACCACATCCGCCGACGTCACCAGGATATCCATCAGAGCCAGATGCCCATCTACCGCAAAAAACAGCAGCATGAGGAAGATGTTGAGCACGTTGCCCGTCAAGGCGACCTGCACGCCGTTTTGCGCATCAAAGACAGTCGCCATGCCCAATGCCATGTGGAAATCGATGATGGCTCCCGCATGTGTAACGACAAATGCAAAGAGCTGCATCACGAAGCCCAGCAAATAACCGACTAAAAACTCCTTCATCAGCAAAACGCCGTATTCCACAGGCGATCCGATGTCCGGAATTTCCCCTGTCGATAAGGGGTAAATCAATATGGTCAGCGCCATCGCCATTCCCACTTTTGCCATGGATGGGATGTTGCGCCTCCCCAGAATCGGGTTCAAAAAGATGAACCCGCACATTCGCATCAAAATCAGGCTAAAGAGCATGAATTCTTCTGTCCCGAGATCCCACATGGCTTGCCTCTCATCCTCCCGCCATCAGCACGAAGATCCTGGCGGTAAAGTCCTGGAGCGTTTCCAGCATGCTGCTGCCCGTCAGGACGAGAACCAGCCCGATCACGATGAGCTTTGGCACGAAAGTGATGGTCTGCTCGTGAATCTGGGTCGCGGCCTGGAGTATGGAAATCAGCACCCCGACCACCATGCTCAAAATCAGCGCAGGACCTCCCAACTGAATCGCCAGCAGGAACAAGTCATACATCACATCTGTTATTTCTTCCGTGGTAAGCATGTTTCCCATCTCCCATCAGTAGTTAAATCCGTTGATAATGGCCTGGAACAGCAGCTCCCATCCATTTACCGTCACAAACAACAGCAGCTTGAAGGGAAGCGCAATGGTCGCCGGCGGCAGCATGATCATCCCCATGGACATCAGGACGCTGGCAACGATGATGTCGATGAGCAAAAATGGGATATAGATCAAAAACCCCGCCATGAACCCTCTCTTTAGCTCGCTTGTCATAAAGGAAGGAACGACTACGGAAAGCGGGAGATCTTCCATGTTTTCCGGCTCTTCGATGTCCGCCAGTTCCATGAACAGGTTCACGGAACTGACCTCCGTCTGCTTTAACATAAACTCTTTCATGGGAACCTGCGCGCGTTCCAGAGCCTGTTCCTCGGTAATCTTTCCCTCCGTGTAGGGCTGGTACGCCTGCTCGTTGATGTCGCTGATCACCGGCCGCATGATAAAAATCGTCAAAAACAGCGCAATGCCTACCAACACCATGTTTGGCGGCGTTTGCTGGATGCCCATGGCCTGTCTGGTGAAGGACAAAATAATGATGGTCCTGGTAAAGGACGACATAACGATTACCAAAGATGGCAACAGCATGATCATCGTCATCATGACAACGATTTCCAGGGTAGGCGTCCCGTCACCGTTTATGTTGATCAAAGCATTAGTGTCCATTCCTTTTTATCCCTCTCCCAATCTTGTCCATCAAATCTTTAAAATCAGGATACGTCTTTTCCGATTCCGCCGGATTCTCCAGCGGAACCAAATCCTCCTCCTCCAGTTCGGATAAGAGGGAAATCTGCGAGGCTGAAATGCCTACCAGAAAAAAGCGGGTCCCGATCTGCACGATGGCTGCAGCGCGATCCCTGCCCAGCGCAATCTGGTCCCTCACCTTCATGCAGCCGGATCTGGTTTTGATTCCTACCCCTTTTCCAATATATTTTGTGACAACGTAGGTCAGGTACAAAATCAACGCAACGACGATCAATGTCCCGACTGCCGTAATGATCCCCTTTGCCATGTCGTCACCCCTGTTGTTCGATTACGATTTCTTCCTGCAGGATTTCCGTAATGCGAACGCCGAAATTGTCCTCCACTACGACCACATCGCCTTTGGCGATGCACTGCCCGTTTACAAAGATGTCCACCTGCTCGCCCGCAAGCTTGTTGAGGACGATGAGAGAGCCTTTGTTAAATTCCAGGATGTCCCGAACCAACTTTTTGGTGCGGCCTATTTCCACAGAGACATCCAGAGGCACGCCCATGATAAGATCCAGGTTCGCATCCGGGTCTGCCATCGCCTCATCTGCCCCCAAAGTGGGGGCAGGCATGGGATTGACTTTGATCTGTTTTGGCGAGGCCGCCTGCTTGTACATGCCCCGCAGTTCTTCCAGCTCCTGTCGCTGCAATTCCATTTGCTGCCGCATCATGTCCATCATCTGCTGCATCATCATGGAATTGGCTGCCATGGCGTTTGGATCCACGGCCATGGTCACCGGTGCAGCAGCTTGCGGCTGGGCCGCCTGCGCAGCCTGGGGCTGAGCCGCTGCTTGAGGCTGGGTCGCCGTCTGCGCTGGCTGCGGTTGTGGTGTCGCTGCCTGGGGCTGGGCTGCCTGCGCTGATGCAGGTTCCGATTTCGGTTCTGGCGCAGCCTCCGATGCAGGCTCTTCGGCTGTCGTTGAAGCGAGGAGCGCTTCGATGGCAGCCTGATCCAAAACCTTGTCGCCTCCGCCATCCGAAGCCGCTGCAGGCTCCGAAGCAGGGGCGGATTCCGGTTCCGAAGCCGCTGCGGGCTCCGAAGCTGCCTCCGATGCAGACGCTTCGGCTGTCGTTGAGGCGAGGAGCGCCTCGATGGCGGCCTGATCCAGAACCTTGTCGCCCCCGCCATCCGAAGCCGCTGCAGGCTCCGAAGCAGGAGCAGGTTCCGGTTCCGAAGCTGCTGCGGGCTCCGAAGCAGGGGCTGCTTCTCCCTCGTCCGGTTCCGCATCCGGTGCGCCGTCCGGGAAAAATCCGGACACCAGGCTCTTTGCAAGGGGAATGGGCATGACGTTCATGAACTGGCTCTGCATCTCATCCCCGATTTTCAGGTTGAAGCGGATGATGACCATGGGATCGGTGGGATCCTCGTTGTCAAAATATTTTTCTACCAATTGTTCCTTTGTCTGTATTTCAAAAGAAACCGGCGTAGAAATATTGACGGTCTTGGACAGCAGCTCCGCCAACGCAGTAGCGGATGCGCCCATCATCTGGTTCATGACCTCGCAAATGGCGCTGATATTCAGTTCGTTGAGTTCAAACTCTTCATCGGGAATTTCCATGCCCATCATCTTTTCGACGATGACCTTGACGTCCATGCGTTTCAGCAACATGACGTTACAGCCTTCCAACCCTTCCACATAGGTGATTTCCACGCCTACTGCGGGTTCCAGGCTTGTAAACTCAAATTCCTCTGCGGTCTTGACTTCTACGGTGGGCGTTGTAATATCCACGCGGGTATTCAACATGGTAGATGCGGCGGTTGCCGACGATCCAAGGCTGATGTTCAGGATTTCACCGACCGCATCTATTTCCATAGGCGTCAATTTCTTGTTGCTCATTCTATCATTCTCCTTATGGAATCTTGTGCTTCATGCTGGGGAACCGGGTTACTTCCCTACTTCCAGGGCCTTTTGCGCCATCAGCTTTATGGCGTTGAACTCGGTGATGTTGGCCTCATAGGACCGAGTGGCCGCCATGCTGTCCGTCATCTCTTTTACCAAGTCGATGTTAGGCATGCGAACATACCCATCCTCGTCCGCATCAGGATGGTCCGGTTCGTACACTGCCTTTAGTTCCGTTGGATCTTCCAAAATCTGCGTCGCGCGCACGCCCGCCACAGTCTGTGCGCCGACGCCCGCCTTTGCCATGGTATGGCTGTAAACCTGGCTGAAGGTTTCGTTCTGCGCCTCCAGCACGATCAATTTTCTTCTGTATGGCCCGCCGGACTCCGTCCTGGTCGTCTCGATGTTGGCAATGTTGTCCGCCGCGACATCGAGACGGGCGCGCTGCGCCGTCATGCCTGACGCGCTGATGTCCAGAGCACTTAAAAATGACATGATATTATGCCTCCTGTATTCGTTCGTTTGTCATTTTATCCCACGATAGATTCCACCGTTTTCAAAACCCGGTCGGGTTTGAAGGGTTTTACGATGAAATCTTTTGCGCCGGATTTGATGGCATCGATAACCATGCTTTCCTGACCCATCGCAGAACACATTACGACATTGGCTCCTGCGTTTTCGGCCTTGATGGCCTTTAACGCTTCCAAACCGTCCATGTTGGGCATGGTGATGTCCATGATGACCAGATCCGGACTGATTTCCTTGAATTTGGCTACTGCGTCAGCGCCGTCCACTGCCTCTGTCACATCCGTATAGCCGCCTTTCGTCAGGGTGTCCTTCACCATCATCCTCATGAATGCCGCATCGTCCACAATCAGTATCTTTGCCATGTTTTTTTACCTCACTTTTCTTTTTTTCATTGTTTCACAAAGAAACACACTTATTCTTGCACAGATTCCATATCTGTCGTTTTCTCAGTCGATTCATGCGGCGCATTCGCAGCCGCCAGATCCTCAGCCAACTGCTCTTTCAGGTTTTCCGGCCTTTCGGTCTTTTGCACCTGCTCCAGCTGTTCCGGCTGCCAGTCTTCCACATCCTCGTCGTCGATGCGCTTGTGCAGCCGAATGGCCACATTCTTTTTGTGTACGCCGGCTTTCCCGGTGAACCAGGGTTCCTGATCCACATACACGGACACCTCGGAATTGTGGGGCTTGTTCAAATCCAGCACGTCCCCTACCCGCAGACCGTATACATCTTTGAGGCTGACCTGCGCTTCTCCCAGGTCGGCGCGCACCGTCAGGGCGGATTGCTTGATGCGGGACAGGATGCTGGCCCTCGTGGCCTCCGTGTCCGACACATAATCGCTCTCCACATGCTTGCGTCGCTCCACATATGCGAATATGCTGGTCAGGAGCGCACCTGGAATCACAATGCTGATCATGCCCTCGATGCCTTCCATGTCCACTTGCAGCATGATGATGGCGATAGGCTCATCCAGGCCGATGTCCTGAAACAAGCTAGGATTTTCCTCCATGCGCTGGTTTTTCAATTCCAGCCTGATATAGTTCTTCCACGCCTCGGCCGTGCCGCCCAGGACATAGCCCATGATCCTGTCATACAGGGTCAATTCGATGTCCGTATAGGTATAGGACGCATCGATTTCGCTGTCGTTCCCAAGGCCACCGATCATGCGGTCGATCATGTTGACCATCAAAACCTGGTTCATGTAAACGATGAGCGGCGGGTTCTTGGAATCATCCGGCAGCTTTAAATCCACCAGCGTGATGATGTCATCATCGCTCAGTCCATTGCTAAATTCAAAATAACGCTGTTCTTCCACTGCGAGGACTTCCATCTCGCTGTTGATTCGGAGAACGCCATTCAGCCTGGAAGAAACGATCCTGGCATAGTTGTCATAAATGCCCCGGATCAGTTTCAATCTATCCTTCGTGAACTTTTTCGGACTGTTAAAGTCGTATTTTCGGTATTCAATTTTTTCTTCTTCTTGAGGCTGAGCTTCCTGCTCTCCACCGCCAGGATCCTGCATGGAACTCAATAATGCATCGATCTGACTTTGCGACAATACTTCAGCCATGCGGACTCTCTGCCTCCTTTCCTCTCCCACCAGGGATCATTGCAACGTTTGTCCTGCGAAACCGCTATTGTCCGGTTCCTTCCTGTCCGGACGCTTTCTACTGGTTTCCAATTTCCCCATCCTCTCCGTAAATTTCATCGTAGTAATCGGACAGGCTCTTTTGCGCGCTGTCGTTTTCCAAAATCAGAATTTCCACCCGCCTGTTCTGCTCCCTGCCCTTCCTCGTATTGAAGGTGGCAATGGGGTGGAATTGCCCATACCCTTCGCTCACCAGGTCGCCGGCATCGATGATGTTCTTGTGCTGCAGATAAGCCGTCACATTGGCGGATCGCTCCGCAGCCAGTCCCCTGTCGAACTCGATGTCGTTGGGAACGTCCGGCTCTGCCTGGGAAGTATGCCCCATGATGCGGATCTCTTTGATGGAATCCGCCGCAGGCTTCGTGACCTTCGCAAATGCGTCCAGGACCTTTTTCCCTTCTTTCTTTAACACAGGGCTGTCCCCATCGAAGAATACCTTGTCCCGATAGGAAATGAACTGGTAATCCTCTCCTTCCACCATCTGGACGTCCGCCTGCGCATCCAGCTTTTCCATTTCCTCGATCAGTCCCTCGTAAATCTGGTCGAACGCCTGATCCGACTGGATGCTGCCTGGCACCGCATCTTCCCCGGGCGTCAGCTCCTGATCCATGGGAACCTGGCTGACTTCCTTCGCATCGGGGTTGAAGCTCTCCACCAGCTTTACCCACTTGGACTGGTCAACCGTGGAAATGCTATACAGCAAAACGAAAAAACACAGCAAAAGGGTTACCATATCGCCGTATGTGTCCTGCCAGTTCGCGCCGCCCCCCTTTTTTTTCTGTCGTTTCATGATGTGGACACTCCCTTATTCTTACTCTTTCTCTTTTTCCTTTTTTCCTTTCTTTTCTTTCTTCGGCTTGTCCCCGCCTCCTTCACCGCTGCCTTCGCTTTCCAGGACTTGAGCCTGCTGCTTTTTCTTGAGGGAGGCCGCCAGGGATTCTTTCAGGGTCTTTGGGTTGTCCCCGGCCTGAATGCCCAGCACTCCATCTATGATGATCTGGCGATACAAAATTTCTTCGTTGTTTCTGATTTGCAGCTTTTGGGAGATGGGCGTAAAAACAAGGTTCGCCAGCAACACGCCGTAGAGCGTCGTAATGAGCGCAACGCTCATGCTGGTTCCGATAGTATCGGAGCCGCCATCATCCAGGTTCAGGCTCTTGAGCATGTTGATCAGCCCGATGAGCGTTCCGATCATGCCGAAAGCCGGGGCAAACGCCGCACCCCTGTCGTAAATGGCCATCTCCTCGTCATGGCGGGCGGCCATGCTCTCCAGCTCCGCTTCCAGCATTTCCTTGACCTGCTCCGCCTCCGTGGCATCCACAATGAGCATGATGCTCCGCTTGTAAAAGGGATCCTCCAACTCGTTGGCCCTTTCTTCCAATGCGAGGAGGCCGTTTTTCCTGGCAATCTGAGCCATTTCCACCAGGGATTCGATGAGCGGACCCGGCTGGAACCGCTTGCCCTGGGTGATGATTTTGAAGTGCTTGATCATGCTCTTGAGCGTGCTGAGGGGGAAACTGGCAAAAACCGCCGCAAATGTCCCACCAAATACGATCATCATGCTGGCCGGATCGAGGAAATTCCCCAGACTCCCGCCGCCCTGCAAGATGCTCGTCACAATGAGTCCAAATCCAACAATCACGCCAACGATCGTCGTAATGTCCATCCTTCTATGCCTCCCATTCAGCGCCTTTGTGGGAGGCCTGCATGAACCGTACTACTTTCTGGGTCAACTCCTCCTTGCCCTCGACAACGATGTGGAACTTGCCGTTCATCATGATGACCTTGGATTCGGGAATGAGTTCCACATATTCGATCTGGATGGGGTTGATGAGTATCGTTTCTCCATTGATCTTCGTCAATTCAATCAATTGCTGCATCCTCCTTATGGTTGCGGCATGCCGCCCCGCCCACCGCCCGGCAGTCTCTTTCACAAGCCCGATGGGGTCTGCCGGATGGGAGCGGCGCAGCGCGCCGACAGGCGGCTGCCAAACGGGAACCGGGCATTTGCCATGTGGTCCGCCGCCCGGTTCCCCAGCCGTCAACCTGTTATCTCTTCATGTTCACCAGCGTCTCCAGCATTTCGTCCGTTACGGTAATGACTTTCGAGTTGGCCTGATAGCCCCTCTGGGTCGTGATCATGTTGGCGATTTCCGTCGCCAGATCCACGTTGGCCATCTCCAGGTAGCCGCTGAGAATGGTGCCCACTGCGCTGGTGCCTGCCTCCATGGCCACCGCATAGCCCGCATTGTCCCCGATGGTATAGAGGTAGCCCTGATCCTGCACCAGGCCGTTCACGTTTTCCACGGATGCCACTGCGATCTTCCCCAGGGTGTAAGGGATGTCATTCTCATCAATGCCCACGATGGTGCCATCCGTCGCAATGGTATAGGATTGCATCTGTGTATCCGAATAGACCTCATCTGCACTACGCGCATTTTGCAGGCAAATCGGCGTTAAGTTGTTTGTGTTGAACGTTGCCGTGCCATCGGCTTTGACGCCGGTGCATTGATACCCATACACATAATTCCCCTGGTCGTCCACCAGGTAGCCGTTGTTGTCGATGGTAAAGATCCCGACCCTGGTAAGGCTCATCCCATCGCCTTTGAGGTCGTCAATACCCACACTATCCTTCATGCTGCTGACGATGAAGAAGGACGGCCCGTTGATCATGCAGTGCAGGCCGTTTCCCGTGGGGCTCCAGCTGCCTGTGGTAAAGTCCGTGGAAATGGAGGACATGTTGACGCCGAAGCCGATCTGGGAGGCGTTCACGCCCCCAAGTCCGCCTGCATTGGTGTTGCCGCCGCCGCCCTGAATGTAATTCTGGTACACGGCATCCGCGAAGTTCGCGCTCCTGGTCTTGTAGCCCCAGGTGTTGACGTTCGCGATATTGTTGCTGATGACGTCCAATTTTGATTGGTGCGTTTTCAATCCTGCGATTGACGCATACATTGATTTAACCATATTCGATTAACTTCCTTTCTGAAATGGCACACGCTGTACATGCGCCTCTGACTTGCCGTTTCCGCAGGCATCGATCGGATCCCGCGGTTTCGCCTCCAAATATGGTCCGGCTACATTAAAACGGCGCTGTCAATGTTGGTAAAAATGTTGTTTTTCATCTCCTGTTCCGAGATGGTGGTCACGACAATGTTGTTGGGAACGTTGACGATGAAAGCTCCTTCCGAACCGATCACCACGGTATCCCTGGCCCCTTTTTCCCTGGCCTTTTCCACAGCCTGGTTCAACTGAACCATCACATCCCCGGACACATCGATCCCCCGCTGCCGGATGCGGTTTTCCGCATGTTTGGAAAACTGCACGCCTTCCGTCTGCCGGATCCGCTCCTGCATCATGCTGGCGAACTGATCGCCGCTCTCCTGATGATCCTGGATGGCTGCGTCATGCTGCAACTGCAGCGCCTGGGCGTTTGTCAATTGTGAGATTTTTTTCATTGCCATTGCTGCCACCACTTTCCTGGTCTACACAGTCGTCGCAGTGGTGTCATCAGCGCTCGTGTCATCGCTGCCAGTGCTGCTGTCCCCTGTGTCGGTCGTATCCGCAGCATCTGTCTCCGTCTCTGCTGAAACGTCGCCCACTGCCATGACCTGGTTCAGGTAATAGTATTTGCCGTCCACCAAAACGAGCGGGTTGTCCCCCAATACGACTCCCGTCACGGTCCCTTTCACCTCGCCGCTGTAAACGCCGCTGGTGTCCGTCTCCGCTATGGTGACTTGCTTGCCAACCAGGGACGCCGCATAGCTGGTGGTGTTAGTCTGGGTCATGCTGCTGATGGCCTGGATCATCTGGGTCTGTACCAGGGTACCCATCATTTCCGATGTGTCCATGGGATTGTCTGCGTCCTGGTATTTCAACTGTGCCGCCAGCAAGTAGTAAAAGTCGTCCAGATCCATCAGTGAATTGGATGTGGATGAGCTGCTGGCCGTGGACTGGTAATAAAGATCCGCTGTGTCGCTTACGCCACTTACTGCCATTGTTCTAACTCCTTTCCTGTTCCATCGGTTTTCGCTTCATGTTTGTTCCGGCCTTGTGCCATCGGTTTTGTTCTCTCGATATCCCGACGGATGCTTTCTCTATCGAGTCCCGCCGATGTTTCCCATGCTTTGTTCACATGAGTCCCAGCCGCAATTGCTGCAGGAAACTTTCGTGATCCTGATCCTGCTGATCCTGATCCTGCTGGCCGTCCTGCTCTTCCTGCTGCTGGCCGTTTTGATCTTCCTGATCCGTTTTCTGCTGCAGGTAATCGGATTCCGGTTGGTCGATGACAACCACCGTCTCATCTCCCGTGTGCTGCTGCAGGATGTTGCCCAAATGCCTGGCGTTCTGCGACATGAGTTCCATGGTTTTTTCGTTGGTGCACATGATGGAAACCATGGCCCTGCCGTTTTCGTAGGCGACTTTGATCGCCATCTTTCCCAGGTTTGCCGGTTCCAGCCAGATTTCAAACTCGCTCTTGCCTGCCGTCATGTTGTCCGCCATGGCCCGCGCCAGGTTTTGGACGCCTGTGCGTGCGTTTGTCATGTCCACGCTGGTCTGCTGGAAAGCTTGCGGCGTTTCAAAGGCAATCGGCCTGAATGCGCCTGCGTCCTGACGAAGGGATGCCTGGGTTTCCGTGGCGTTTCCATTCCCGGTTTCCGCCCCGGCCTGCTGCTGTCC
>CAZVBL010000002.1:67488-76208 GCA_964625475.1 uncultured Zhenpiania sp.
CTGCTGTCCCTGCCCTGCTTGCTGCCCCATGTCCTGCCTCGCCTGGTTCGGCTGCGCCTCCGCAGTCTTTTCGGCGGATGCGACTGGCTGCTGGATTGCGCTTTGTTCCGGCTGCGCATCTGTCGTTTTCTGCTGCGCGACCGGCTGTGCCTGGGCATTGTCGCTCACTGGCCGCAGCTGGGAAACCATGGCCTGCTTTGGCAAAGCCTCCGCTGCGCCGTCCTCGCTGCCCATGTCCGCCATCTCCATGGCGACCGATCCCTGGGTTTCCAGCTGCTGCCCTGCGGGAATCACTGAGATTTCCACATCGGCTGCGTCAAGGACGGGCATAGCCGTCTCGCCTGCCGCTTCCTGAGGTATGTACGGGTTCTGAACCATGTTTTGCATGATTGGAATAACCACCCCATCCATCTGCGGCTCCATCTGGGTTTCCGGCGCCGTTTCCTCCCGCTGTCCAACCGTCTGTTCCTGGCCTTGCACATTGTCTGCGACCGGTTCCGTTTCTTTGGAAAGTCCCTTTTTCAGGGTGTCGGAAAAGGAATCCTTCCGGCTGGAGCGGCTTTCCGTCGATGCGTAATCCTTTTTCACGGACACCGTATTTTGCAAATAAGGGATTGCTGCCTGTGCTGCTTGCATATTCGTTCACCTCCTTTCCTCATCAATATGATCTATAGTAATCTGCAATTGCAGGATTACCCGGCATGAAACCTGCTGTTGGAAACAAATTCCTCTATGAAGCGTTCTTCCTCTTTTTGTTCCATGAAGTCGTACTCGCTCTTTTTCTTTTCCTTCAGCTTGTCGATGGAAGTACGTTCTTTCTTCGCTTCGATGACTTGCTCCCGCTTTTCCTCTTCCCGCTTGTGCAGGATTTCCAGCGTTTCCTTCTGTTTTTCGATTTTATGACGGCTGCTGTCCAGATAGCCCTCGTAAAACCGCAGTTCCTGTATGGTACACCCCTGTTTTTTGATGGTTTCCATGTTTTCCACAAAAATCTGGTGCTCGTCTTGCATTTCTTTGATTTCTTTTTCCTTTTTTGCGACGGCTCTCACCGCCCCTGCGTGTTCCGTCCGCAGATTGTCCTCAACCTGCTGTTTATAGCTTAGCACTTTGTCCAACGAAAATGCAAACTTTTTCATCTTCCCTGCCTTTTCCCCTACTGCCCAACGATGCTGTCCATCGCTTCCCAGACCTCATCGTCCTCGAACTTTTCCTCGATGCCCTGCATGAGGAACGCCTGTACCTGATCGTTCTTGGAAATGGCGTAGTCCAGACGGGGGTTCGTTCCCGCTTTGTAGGCGCCAATGGAAATCAGATCCTCGTTTTGTTCGTACAGGCTGAGGATGTCGCGTATTTTGGATGCCTGCATCCGCTGCTCCGGCGACACGATTTCCGTCATGAGCCTGGAAATGCTGGCGTTCACGTCGATGGCCGGAAAGTGGTTGGCATTTGCCAGCTTTCTGCTGAGGACGATATGGCCGTCCAGAATGCCGCGAACCGTGTCCGCAATCGGCTCGTTGGTGTCATCGCCTTCTACCAGCACGGTGTAAACCCCGGTGATGGAACCCTGCTTGAAATTCCCGCTGCGCTCCAGGAGCTTTGGGAATTGCGCATAGATGGAAGGCGTATAGCCTCTTGCCACAGGCGGCTCTCCGGTGGCAAGGCCGATTTCCCGCTGCGCCATGGCGAACCTGGTGAGGGAATCCATCATGAGCAGCACGTCTTTTCCCTGATCCTTAAAGTATTCGGCGATGGTGGTGGCGACCAGGGGGCATTTCATCCGCAGCATGGCCGGTTGATCCGATGTGGCAACGACCAGGATGGAGCGTTTCATCCCCTCCGGCCCCAGGTCTTTTTCCACAAATTCCCGGACTTCCCTGCCTCGCTCCCCCACCAGCGCAATGACGTTGATGTCCGTCTTGACATTTCTGGCGATCATGCCCATGAGGGTGCTTTTCCCAACGCCGCTTCCGGCAAAGATGCCGATTCGCTGACCCTTGCCGATGGTGTTCAGCCCATCGATGGCCTTGATTCCAAAGGACAGCTTTTCCCGGATGGGCGGCCTTTCCAGTGGGTTGACCTCCGGATTTTCCACATAATAGTAACGTCCCGATTGGAAGTTTCCCTTGCCGTCCATGGGCCTGCCCATGGCATCGATGATCCTGCCGCGGAGAAACTCGCCTACCGGGATTTTGAGCCGTTTCTTCGTGTTTCGCACGAAGTTGTCGGTGCCGATGCCCTTCATGTCCTCGTAGGCCATGAGCTGCACCTTGTCTTCCCGGAAGCCTACGACCTCCGCCGGCACTTGTTTTTTCTGTTCTTCATTGTAAATGAGCACGATGTCCCCGATGCTGGCCCCGCCGCCGGAAGCTTCCATGGACATGCCAACGATATTTTCAATCTTGCCTATGTAGTTGACGGTTTCCGCCTGTTTGATCATGTCCGGAATGGCTTTCAGCATCTCACTTCTCCCTGCGTATGTCCCTGTCTGTCCTGTCAGGAACCGTCCTGGCACGCTGCGGCATCGGGGCATTGCCGCCTCACTTGCCAAATCTGTCTTCGTTTTGGCGAACAACCGCAAACCCGGCTCGGGGCATTGCCGCCTCACTTGCCAAATGGCGATGCTGCGGCAGGCTAGATCCTTGCGTTATTCAAAATATCCCGAATGTTCTCCATCTGCGCGCCGGCACTGATGTCGATGACTTCCTGCGGCAGTTCAATGATGCAGGTTCCCGGTTCCGCATCCTCCATGACAACGATTTTTACGTTGTCGGACAGCTTCGCAAGCTGCCGGAGGAGCTGCACGTCTCCCTGAATGTCCATCTCCTCGCCGGTCTTTGCCACATAGATTTTGGCCCATGCTGTCTTTTTCAGCTTTTCCGTAGCGACCACAATCATCCTTTTTATCACATCGCTGCTGGATTTCAGGCTGGTCTGCACGATTTTTTCGCCGATGGCCAGCGATATGTTCTTCAAGTCATCCAGATATTCCTCCAAAATTTTGGTTTTTTCTATTTCCATGTCCGCCGCATACTGGCCGATTTTTTCCGCCAGATCGTGGATTCGTTCTTCCATCGCGGCTTGTTCTTCTTCGTAAATCTGCTGGCGGCCTGCGTGTTCGCCGTCCTTCCAGCCTTCTTCCTTTCCCTGCTCGTAACCCGTCTTGTAGGCTTCGTCCCGAATGCGTTCCGCATCTTCCCTCGCTGTCTCCAGCAATGCGTCCGCCTCCTGGGTGGCCTCCTGCAGCAACTGTTCCTGGGGCGATGGAGTCAGAAATTCCTGCTCCCCTTTTCCTGCGTCTGCGTTCCCGCCCATTTCCCTCGCTTTGGAGGATGGCTCAGGAAGGTCAAAATCCTGGAACACGGCTTTCGTGCCAACGGCTCTGATTTCTTCCTGCGCCTGGCCGTTTTTCAATATCCGGTAATGGTTCAGGTTAAGCAATGATGTCCTCCTTGCCGCCCTTGGTGATGATCAGTTCGCCCTGGTCCTCCAGCTTGCGAATCAGGTTTACGATGCGCTGCTGAGCCTCTTCCACGTCCCTGAGCCGCACGTTGATGGTAACCTCCAGATCGGACTGGATGGTTTCCGCCATACGGGTGGACATGTTCCGATAGAACAAGGCAGCCAGTTCTTCGCTGGCGTTTTTGAGGGCGTATACCAGGTCTTTGACGTCGCAATCCCGGATAAACCGCTGGATGGAACGGTCGTCCATTTCCATGATATCCTCGAATACGAACATCTTTTTCCTGATGCTTTCGGCCAGTTCCGGATCTTCTTCGCCCATTTTGTCGAAGATGAATCTTTCGTTGCTCCGATCCATGTGGTTCATGACATCGGCTATGTAATCCACGCCTCCTATCGTAGTGTAATCCGTTGTAAGGAGATTGTCAAATTGTTTCCTGAGCTGCGTTTCGATGAGCTTGATGGCTTCGGGCGACGCGCTCTCCATCCGCGCGATGTTTTCCACCACCTTGATTCGCTTGTCCTCCGGCAGCTCGCCGATGACCTCCGCAGCTCGATCCGGCTCCGCATAGGACAGCACCAGAGCGATCATCTGGGGTCGCTCGTGCTGCAGGATGGAGTACAGGTTCTTGCTGTCCGTTTTTTCTATGAAACTGAAGGAACGTTCCTTCAGGTGCTTTGCGACTTTTCCTAACAGTTCGTTGGCCGTAGCCTCTCCGTAGGCCTTTTCCAGGACCGCGCGGGCGTACTCCATGCCGCCGTCCGTCACGACCTTTTGGGTCAGGCACGTTTTGTAAAACTCGTCCAGGACCCGTTCGGTCTGCTCCGCTTCCAGATGACCCAGCCGTGCGACTTCCACAGTCAGTTGCTCTACGTCTTCCGCAGAAAGGTATTTGTAAAGTTTGGACGCTTTTTCTGTCCCCAAGGCGACGACCAACGCTGCCGCTTTCTGCTGGGGCGCCAGTTCCATGGCATTACTCGTTGCTTCCATCCGCCTCGCCTCCATTCAGCCAGGTCTTGATCATCTGAGCGGACAACTCAGGATTTTCGTTGGCAAAATCGCGAACCGCTTCACGCAGCTCCCGGGTTTTTTCGCTTTTGATATTGAGGAGTTCCGGCTTCTCCCATTCTTCCATCTCTTCCTGTCCCTCTTCCACGACAGGTACAAAGTTTTCTTCTTCCAAAAGGAGCTCTTCTTCTTCCCGTTTGCGCTTTCTCCGCCTAAGGAGCAGAACCAATGCCAGCGCGATGAGCAGGAGCAACGCAACTCCGCCGCCCACGACCGGCAGGTACGCAACCAGCGTGCTGGCCTGATCCTCAGGCAACTCCGCTTCCTCGTAGAACGGCGCAGCCACGACGGTGATCTTTTGCGACCGCTGCGCCCTGGCAATGCCCGTGGCACTCCCAATAAGGGAAATGGCCTCTGCCTCCGTCAGGTTGCCCAGCGTGTTTCCATTGACGGAAACGGCCACGGTCAAATCGCTCAGGGTTCCCGGCTCCAGTTCGCCTTGCTCCTTGATCTGGTTCACCAGGTATTCCCGCACCTGACTGTTGTTGGTGTAAGTGGTCGTTCCATCGTCCGTCGTGGTGGTATATTCGCTCACGTCCGCATTGGTCTCCGTGCCGGCTACCCCGCCGGCAGTGCTGCCGCCCGTGTTGGACTCTTCTGTGATGGTTTCGTTGGATATCAGTCCCCGCTTGTCGTCTTCATCGATTTTCTCAGGCGTTTCATATGTGGTGGACTCCCGCACCACCCGTTCCATGTCAACGGTTCCCTTCGCAGATACCCGAATGTTGTCCGATCCATAGAAAGGGGAAAGCACGTTTACGACTTTTTTTGTAATGTCATTTTCGATGAGCGCGGCGATTTCCTGTTCATCCCCGGAAGCGCTGCTCCCATCCTCAGAATCCGCAGAGACATCGATGCCATTTCCGTCAAACACAGCCACGTCCGTCAATTCCATGTTGGGCACGCTCTTGGCTACCAGCCTCTGGATGGCCGCAGCCTGCTCCGAGGTTGGCGAACCGCCGTCCTCCATGGTCACGACCACCGACGCACTGGATTTGTCCTCATCGTCATCATCCGATTCCAATGCATATTTTTGTTCTTCCTTCAGGGCGATGGTGACTTTTGCGTCCTTCACGCCATCGAACAGACCCACCGTCGCACCGATCCTGTTTTGCAGCTCGTACAATTTGTAGGTCTGCTTTTCCGAGTCGGTGGTCATGCCGCCTGCGTTTTCAGTAAACACATCATATGTGAATCCGCTCTCGGGATAGCCCTCGTAAACCAGGTCTGCCCTGGTCTGATCCGCCACGCTTTCCTCCACCAGGATGGTGCCATCTTCCTTGTATTGATAGTCTATCTCATCCTCCTGGAGCTTTCCGACGATCTGCGTTGCCTCTTCTTCAGACACGTCCGAAAAAAGAACCACATAATTCGCCCGATTTAACACGAACGCCACAACGACCGCAACGGCAATGATCGCCACGATAGCGGCAATGATCAGGATCTTGGTCTTTTTGCTAAGCTTCCCGAAAAATGCCCCCAATTTGGATTCTGTTATTTTCCCTTTTATCCCCTCAAGATTCATAGACGTTTTGCCCTTTCCCGTTTCAATGCCAGCCAGCCGTCAAACTGTCTATTTTCGCTCATTCCCAATTTACAGGGAAATCCGCATCAGTTCGTTGTACGCATCGAGCGCTTTGTTGCGCACCTGGATCAGCATGTCCATGGCCAGCTGCGCCTCGGCCGCCGCTACCGGAACCGTGTGGGCATCATCGATCTGCCCGGTGGACAGGAGGTATTCCTGCTCCTCCAGGTTCGTTTCCGATTCGGTCACGTTGTTGACGAGACCCTCGAAAAGGCTTCTGAACAGGTTGCTTTCTTCCGTCTCTTCGGCCTGATTGGCCTCAATGAGGCTTTCCAAAGAATCCGGCACCTGAATCGGGGTGATGAAATCTGTGTCCATTTGTTCCCTCCATCCAACGATATGATTGTCGCATTTCTATATTGCGCCTGCCAGCCGCATCCCGCTTCTTTTATCGAAGCCCCCTGTAAAATTGGCATGCGGCTGGCAAAATATGTTGCGCATGCGCCTTGGTGCGCTGACTGATTTTTCATTTCTCACTCGTTTCTTGCTTTTTTCCGTTTTATTTATTTTTTCTGCGCTTTTTACGCTGCTTTTCCTTTTTTTTACATCCTTATGCTCTTACGCTTTTACCTTACGCCTTTGCGCCATTTTTCCCGACCCTGTTTCGACCTCCGGTTTTACTGACCCTTGATCGCCGTGCTCAGCCTGGTGATGTCGCTGGTGATGGCATTGAGCTGGTACTGGTACTGGAGCGCCGTCCTGGTCGCCTCCGCAAGTTCCACGTCTGCGTCCACGTTGTTCTCGTCCAGCCTGGAAGTCTCGTTCTCCGTATCGTTCACCTGCCATGTGGCGGTGGAAATCGCCCTGCTGACTTCCTCCCTGCTGCCGGTCTTGGCTGCTGCCTGCAGCTTGCTCCTGAAGGTTTCTTCAAAGGTTACATACTGCGTCTTGTACCCAGGCGTATCAACGTTGGCCAGATTGTTCGCAATGACCCTTTGCTTTGCCCACAAAAAGTCAAGCGACTTTTCCGCCATGGGGATTGCGTTTCCGAATAGTTGTATCATGATTGCGCCTGCCCCCTTTCCTGATGCGTCTCCATGAACGACAACGTTCCTTCGCAGCGCTGCTTTCACAATTCCTTCACATTTTCTTCGGGTACTATAAACGTGGGACAAGATACCCCCCCCCAGAAAATGATCGGTTATCTCTTAATTTATTCCTGCTCACTGCCGATATTACTGATTGAGGGCATTTTTACAATCTCCTCATTTTTGCCCTACTTTAACAATTGTACCTTTAACGCTTTCCTTTGTCAATTAAATTGACCACATTTTCACCAAAGAAATACGCAATTTCTTCATTTTTTTACACGTTTTTTGCTTCCTTTTTTCTGGATTTCCTCCATTTCCCCAATCAGCCAAAATCTTTCAAGTTTCCATGAATTGGTGGATTTTGTGGGATTGCGGATGGCCGAAACTGTTCTTTTGTGTCCCAAAATCCGATGGAAACGGCCTGCGCCGCAAGGCGATGGATCAGCCTGAATCCCGGCAGGCGCAGCGGGCGATGCCAGGCTTCCCGCCAGCGGCCAACCCACGCATCCCAAACGAAAAATACGAACCCGGTTCCTCACCGAATCCGTATCTGCGCCGCCTACAAGGAGAATACGCTGTCGCTGTCGCTGCTGTCCGTGCCTGAAAGAGCGGAACTGATCGTGGAACTCCACTGCATCGCCATCTGCGCCCGCGTCAGTTCGATCAATGCGAGCAGGGTGTCCTTGTCGATTGTCACCGTGCTGCTGCCGTCAGCCTGCGTAGAGCCGGAGGTTGATGCGTCCTGCAACAGGGATGCGCTTTGGGTCGTGTCGCTGGTTCCTGTCGCAACCATCCGGTTCCCCGGTGAAACCTGCTGATCCATGTAGCCCAGCACCCGGTTCACATAATTTTGCGTTTCCCCAAAGGGCGGGATCCCGCCGTATTTGTCTACGTTTCCCGACCCTGCGTTATAGGCGGCCAGAGCCAACTGCACGTCCCCATCATATTTGTCCAGCAGCTGCGATATGTATTTTGCCCCGCCCATGATGTTTTGCTCCGCATCGTAAGGGTTGCTCACGCCCAGGGATTGGGCAGTTCCCGGCATGAGCTGCATCACGCCGATGGCTCCCGCCGAGGATACTACGGAAGGGTCAAAGCCGGACTCGGCCTTTCCAATCGCCTTGAGCAAATCTGCATCTACGCCGTATCGATCCGCAGCCTGTTCAAAGAGGCGATCCATGGAAACGGTTCCCGTGGAAAGGCTGCTGGCCGATGCGTTTTGGACGGTTCCGCTGCCCGTCCCCTGCACGCTGCGCAAAATGTCGAGGAAGGACAGAGTGCTTTGCGTGCCCAGGATGCTGCTCCCGCTCCCTTGCCCCAGCGAATTGTAAGAGCTGACCGACGAGGTTCCGTTCGTCAAACTGTTCATGCCGTTCAGCAACAAATAGGTTTCCAAAACATTCATAGTGATTCGTCCCTCCTGACTGCATGTCTGTCATTTTTGCCATTGGTTCACTTGCTTGCGTTCTATCTCTTCATCTGCTTCGCTTGCATCATGCCCCATGGCTATCCATCCACGGCTTCATTTTCGCCATACTTTTATGAAACCACAAATTTTGCGTTTCGTCAATAGTTG
>CAZVBL010000002.1:76308-83254 GCA_964625475.1 uncultured Zhenpiania sp.
TGCCGATTGGAACGGCGTTGCCGCAAGATGGCCTTCATTAGAATCACGGTCAAAGATTGTGTTTTTCAGTGGAAGGCCGCGGTAGAATTTGGACGTCTGTACTGAGGAGGTTTTTCAATGAAATTACAGTATTGCAACAAAGCGCAGATCTACGGCATGGATAAAGAGTTCATCTGCGACGCGGACGTGCTGGGCGATGTGGAGGAAACGGCGACGCTGCGCCTGCGGGAACCGGTGGACGAGTTTCTCACGACCGAGGTTTTCATCCGATTCCTGGACGGTCTCATGGGCATGGTCTTCTGCACCTGCTATATCAACCGATATGAGCAAATGTTCGATGACCGCCTCGGCATGGTGGTCGGCATGGCGAAGTGCCAGGTCGTATCCCAGGACAATATGATCCAAAGGCGCCAGGACGTAAAGGTTACGACTCGAATGGAAACGACTGCCGACTTTATCAACGAGGATGGCAAATTGGAATCGGCGGACATCCTGCTGCTGGATATCAGCGCAGGCGGTTTTTTCTGCGTCAGCCTGCGGGAATGGAAGGAAGGGCAAATTTTCTCCTCTGACATATTGGATTCACCCTCGCCCTTTGACTGCCAGGTTGTGCGGGTGCAGGATCGGGATCTCTACGATGACAGTTTTGTCGGCAAGGAACTGCCCTTTGGATACGGGTGCAAATTCATCGATCTCTCCAATTCCAAGGAGGCGATGCTTCGCAAATATGTCTACCGCCAGGAATTGAAAATCCGGCATTCCAAGCGGTAACGCACAGGGGCGCCGGGGCGCGCTTGAGAAACCATTCCCGGCAGCCGATTCCCCGGCAGGTCTTTTGGAAAGGGGAAAAGCTTTTACGACACTGCGATGGCGCGCCGACCTGTTTCAGGCTTCCTTCCCATCGCTTTCCTGCCGATCCTTCGATTCATCCCCATCGTCTGCGCTGCTTGCCCGTTCCTCCCCGCCAGCTTTTGGAGCCTGGGCAGGCGCGGCTCCGGCCGCGATCGTCCTTTTGTCCGCAAACCGAAGGAAATACACATAAATATCCACGATGGCCTGGTAAAGCTGCTCCGGGATTTGACTGCCCAGCTGCAGCTGGGACAGCACGGTCACCAGGGAGTTGTCCTCATACACCGGCACGCCGTTTTCCCTGGCCGTTTCCACGATCTTTTCTGCCATGTATCCCATTCCAGAGGCCACGATGACCGGTGCGGCATCCTTTTCTTCATCGTAAGACAGGGCAACCGCTTTTTTGTTGATGACGTCGTTAAATTGTGACATTGACTGAACTCTTCCTTTCAAAAATATTGGGGAACGCTGCCGAAATGGGGATGGAACCTTCTTCTGTGCCTAACACCAGCTGCTCCTGCTCCAAATTGTTCCTGGATAATATCCCGCCGATGGCATCTCGGATTTCATTCTCGGAAGCGTCCAGGTTTTGCGGATAGTTGAGCTGGATGCTGACCTTTTCGCTTTCTACCCCATAGAGGAAGAACAAATCGAAAAAACCTACGTCCTTGATGTCGAATTTGATCAACCCTTTGATGATGCGTTCCTCCCCTTCCTGCTGGTTGCCGCTTTGGTCATCCGGGTCGATCCACAGTTCGGAAAACATGAGGTGGCCGTCCACGTTTGCCGGCAGCGTCAGGTGAAGCACCGGCATGAACACGCTTTCGTTCAGGAGAAAAGCCTGCATCAGCGCTTTGAAGGCCATTTTGTTTTCGATCCCCGTCTCCCCCATGACGCCGCTGCGGATGATATCCGCCAGGCGCAGCATGGCTTCGTTGTTCTGGGAGGCTTTTTCAAAGTCGCTGTTGGCCAGGATTTTCATCAGCATGGCCGGATCCATGTTCTGGAACCGCTTTGCGAACAGGGTGAAGTCCATCAGTTTGCCGAAGGCCTCCTGGAGCCTGCCCGCATCTCCGTTTTCGTAGCGGGCGGTCAGCGCGCCCAGCATGGCCGTGTTTTCCCGGAGCATGCCCCTGTCGTGCATTTTCGTAATGTATTCGTTGAGGAAGGGCATGATCTGGTTTTTGAGCAGATTGGCGTTTTCTTTCACGTTTCCGTTGGCCGCCCCATAGTTCATCCCTTTCTCCATCTGCGCCAACTGTTCGCTGTCGGTGCGCAGCATGCCGCCCTTCATGTTTTGCATCAGCTGCCGCATGGTTTCCAGCATGTGCTGCCCTTCTCCCATATCCGTGTACATTTTCAGGAAGTTCAGGATCCCGGACCGCAGCTCCACGGATTTTGTCTGCTGCATGATTTGGCGCAGAATGTCAAAAAACGCACCGTTGAACCTGACGGAAGCGTCCCCCTGGTTTTTCAGGAACTTCACCATTTCCTCCGGGTTCATGGAAATGAGGGAAAGAAATTGGGAAATTTCTCCTGCGATGCCCGTCTTTAAGCCCGACTGTGCCAAAATTCCCAGCTTTTCCAGCAGGGCTGTGGAAAATTCCTCTGTGATGGTTCCGTTTCTCGTAAGCTGCTGAATAAAATTGTCAAAATTCGTTTCAAATTGGAATTTCAGGTTGGCATCCTGCTGCTGGGGCGCCGCATCGCTGCGTTGATCCGGACGCACCACTTTGTCCGGCCTGACCTGTCCCTGGATGTTCTGGCTCTGCTGGGTATTGTCCTGTCCAGGCTTTATTGCAGTGCTGTCATTGTATCCGGTTGTCGGGGTCGTGACCTTCAAAACATTTGCCATTTTTTCACCTACTAATTTTTATGTTTTCATTTATTCTTGTCGAAAAGTATGTTATAGTATGTGTATATAATAACGAATCTCAGCGGGATTTACAATATTCATCCTGTGAGAAATCGAAAATAAATTAGAATAAGGTGGTGCTAACGTTATGGACAATGGAACTGGCAGCTTATTAGAAACTTATCTCTTTGAAACGGGAACGCTTTTGGAACAGTTGGACGAGCTTCTGATTGCCGCTGAGCAAAACGGCGATTTCACCGAGGACAACGTAAACGAAATTTTCCGCAGCATGCATACGATCAAAGGTTCCTCCGCCATGTTGGAGTTCAATTCCCTCATGGAAATCGCGCATCATATTGAAGATTTATTCTTTTACATACGCGATAACGGCATGGATATGCTGACCTCCGACCAAAAGAGTGAGCTGTTCAACCTGATGTTCGCTTCCGTCGATAAACTCCGGGAAGAAGTGGGTAAGGTGGAAAACAGCGAGCCGCTGGATACGAACGTTGAAGGCTTCATCAACGACATCAA
Source organism: uncultured Zhenpiania sp. (assembly GCA_964625475.1). Classification (GTDB taxonomy): domain Bacteria; phylum Bacillota; class Clostridia; order Peptostreptococcales; family Anaerovoracaceae; genus Hominibacterium. Next base: position 79,547 of record CAZVBL010000002.1, read on the forward strand.
CGATTTTCTCAATAAAATCAGCAACAAAGGATCCGATAGCGATCCTGGCGCGGAAACAGAGGGCAACGCCGGGACGGAGACGGCGGCGGCCAACGGGAACTGCCCTACGTCCCAGCAACTAAACGCAAAATATGCCCTCCACATCTTCTTTGACGAGGGGTGCGGCATGGAAAATTTGCGTGCTTTCATGCTGGTCACTTCCCTTCAGGAACTGGACAAGACCTTTACCTTTTATCCCGAAGATGTGGAAACCAACACCGAAAGCAGCAATTATATCATCGAAAACGGATTTTTTTTGGGGTTCCAGACGAAGGAAGAGGCAGAAAGCGCCGTGTCCCATGTCGCCACCGTGGGGAACGTCCGCTCCTACGAGGTCATAGATTTGGCCGCCGCTGCCGCGGAACCCGAGCAGCCTGATGAACAGCCCGCCTCGACAAAAGAGGAAGCTGCGGAGCCTGCCAGCAAGCCAGAGGCCCAGGCACCGGCAAAGAGCAAGAAGCCAGCAGCTGCCGCAGCGGCCAATTCCCTGGGGTCCTCCAAGCAGACCCTCATCAGCGTCAACCTTTCCAAGCTGGACGCACTGGTGGCGGTGGTGGGGGAGATCGTCATTACGGAAGCCATGGTGACCTCCTCGCCGGAGCTGAAAAACGTCAAGCTGGACAACTTTTTGAAATCGGCCAGGCAGCTACGCAAGCTGACGGACGATTTGCAGGACATTTCCATGTCCCTGCGGATGGTGTCCGTAGCCAATGTGTTCCAGAAGATGAACCGCATCGTGCGGGACATGTCCAAGGCGCTGAACAAAGATACCCGGCTGACCATCATCGGTGAGGATACCGAGGTTGACAAGACCATCGTGGACAGCATCGGGGATCCCATCATGCATATCGTGCGCAATGCCATGGACCATGGGATCGAAGATTCCAAGGAAGAACGAATCGCCGCCGGCAAGAACCCCCAGGGCGAAATCGTCCTGTCCGCAGAACATACGGGCAGCGAGGTCATCATTTCCGTCACGGACGATGGCCGGGGCGTAGATCCCGACGCAATTCTGGCAAAGGCCGCATCTCAGGGATTGCTGGTAAAGCCGGAAGAAGAGTACACGCACAAAGAAATCCTTTCCCTCCTGCTGGCTCCCGGATTTTCCACCAATACGGAAGTCACGGAATATTCCGGGCGAGGCGTTGGGATGGACGTTGTGAAGAAAAACGTGGAAAGCGTTGGCGGCGTGTTGTCCATAGCCAGCGAACTGGGCAAGGGCAGCACCTTTACGCTGAAAATCCCTCTCACCATGGCCATTGTGGACGGTATGGAAATTTCCGTGGGCGACCAGCTCTTTACCATTCCAATCGCAAACATCTGCCAGTCCTTCAAGGCAGCCGAATCCGATGTGTTGCTGGATGCGTCGGGTGCTGAGATGATTTGCTGCAGGGAAAGCTATTATCCCATCATCCGCCTGCGAAACCTGTATGGAATCGAGGACGGGTGCTCCGCCATCGATGAGGGCATCCTGATTTGGGTGGAATCCAGCGACAAATCTTTCTGCATATTCGCAGATGAACTGCTGGGCGAGCAGCAAGTGGTTGTGAAGCCGCTTCCCAGCTATTTGAACAACTTTAACATCCAAAACTCCGGAATCGGCGGATGCACGATTTTGGGAGACGGGAACATCAGCCTGATCCTGGATGTGGTAAACATTTATTACGCATCGCAAAACATGTTTTTTTAAATAGACTTGGAGGATATGATTATGCCAGAAACTATGCAAATTGAAGATTTGAAAGCGATAAACGAAGAACTGGAAAACGGCTCTGCGTCAGAAAACACGGTGCGTTTCCTGACCTTCATTTCCGATGGCCTGTACTTTGGCGTCGATACGGACAACGTAATTGAAATCATCACCAACCACAACATCCGCCCTTTGCCCATGGTTCCCGATTATGTGCGGGGAATCATCAACCTGCGAGGTCAGATCCTGCCCATCGTGGACATGCGGCTGCGGATGGGGAAACCGTTCCAGGAATACACGCCGCAGACCTGCATCGTGATTTTGGAAATCGAGTCCAACATGATCGGCATCGTGGTGGATTCCGTGGCACAGGTGATCGATATCAATCTCCACGAGGCCATGCCTATCCCAACGGAAAACAGGCAGGAACTGACGAATTACATGGTTTCCATCGATGGAACAGTCATTTTGTTTTTGGAGTGCAGCGCACTCATTGAAAACCACGCATAATAAGGAGACTCTATCATATGCTAAAGATATCAACCCAGGATTTTCAGCGGCTCGTGGCTTTCATGAAGCAAAATTACGGCATCGATCTTTCTCAGAAACGGCAGTTGATCGTAGGCCGTCTGTCCAATTACATCCTCGGAAGGGGGTTTCCTAATTTTGCGAAATACGTGGATCACATCTTGCAGACGCAGGATCCGGAAGACATCGACACGCTCATTAACAAGCTAACAACCAACTATACCTATTTCATGCGGGAAAAGGCCCACTTTGAATTGTTGCAGCATACCATCCTTCCATGGCTGGAAAAAACGAAGAAAAACAAGGTTTTGAGCATCTGGAGCGCTGGCTGTTCCAGCGGCGAAGAACCGTACACGATTTCCATGATCATCAAAGAATATTTTGGCACCAGAGCCCAGGCGTGGGACACCCGCGTCCTCGCCACGGACATTTCCCAGGATGTGTTGTCCTCGGCGCAAAGGGCCCTCTACGAGGAGGAGTCCTTGAAGGAGCTGCAGAAAAGCTGGGTGCATAAATATTTCCGCAAAACGAAGACCCCTGGAACATACACGGTTGCCCCGGAAATCAAGTCCAATGTGATTTTTCGAACCTTCAACCTGATGGATCCCATCAAATTCCGACTCAGGTTCGATGTGATCTTTTGCAGGAACGTCATGATTTACTTCGACCAGCCAACGAAGGACGCCCTGGTGCAACGCTATTTTCAGGCATCCAACCCTGGGGCTTACCTGTTGATCGGCCATTCGGAAGGGCTGAACAAGGACGCAAACCCTTATGATTACGTCATGCCCGCCACTTACCGCAAACCGCTGAAACCGTAGCACGTTGGGCTTTTTGGAACCATCGCCTGAGGCACTGGGCAAAAAGAGGGAAAACCAGCGACCGCAGCATGTGGGACGTTTGGAACCATCGCCTGAGGTTGGCAGCATTTCCGGCAAAACCGCTTTGGCGACTCCGCTTGTGGCGACAGGCCTCGTTGCAATTTGGGAAACGTCAGTGACGATAAACGACAGATGTTTCCCCCAGGATAGATAAAGAGGAAATTCATTATGGTAAAATCAAAAATAAGAACAATGGTCATAGACGACTCCCTGGTGTTTCGCAAATACCTGATCGAGAACTTGCCCCAGCTCCAATCGGAGATCGAAATCGTCGGCTATGCCATCAACGCCTACGATGCAATGTTGAAGGTCCCGGAGCTGAAGCCGGACGTCATCACGCTGGACATCGAAATGCCGCGGATGAGCGGCATTGACTTTTTGAAAGAACTGTTGCCAAAGCACCCCATTCCAGTGATACTCGTTTCTTCGCTGAACGTAAGCGTGTTCGATGCGCTGTCCTATGGTGCCATCGATTTCGTGAGAAAGCCGGACATGAGCGCAGAAAATTCGACATCCCTGTTTTTAAAGAGCTTGTCCAACAAAATCATGATCGCTTCCAACGCCAAGGTT
>CAZVBL010000003.1:0-32055 GCA_964625475.1 uncultured Zhenpiania sp.
TGACTGCCAAGAACCCGAAAGCGGTATATTGCTGCATCAATTACGGCGAGGCTGTTTGCCCAGATGAAATAAAAAAGCAGTCCATTTGCATTGACAGGGATATTGATGACATCATAATGGAATTATGATGATTTTTTATCACATATAAGGGGGCAGCAGCTCCGTTTTCCAAACTGCTGCCCCCCAATGTCCATATCCCACTCTCGTCTGACCCGTGCCAATCAAGCATACGGGTCGCTTAACGGAAATGCACGCATTGCTGCGTTTGCCCCTGTTGGCACAAAATCGAAGACGAACTTCACATTTGGCCATCGAAACCGACTTCGCATCTGACGATCTGACGCATCCAAACCGGCTTCACAGCTGGTGCGGCAAGGCTCTTTTCACGCATTTTACAAGCCCGTATGCTCCGCAAGGTACTTTCTTGCTTTCATGGCATATTCCAGCGGATTGGCAAGCGCCGGATCCTGCTCCGCTTCCACGACGAGCCAGCCCCTGTAGTCCGCTTCCTCCAGGATCTCAAAAATCGGCTTGAAATCCACATCGCCGTCCCCTGGCACGGTGAAAGTTCCCGCCCGTACACCTTTCAAAAAACTCCATTTCTCTTTCCTGGATTTTTCTGCTACGTCCTTGCGCAAGTCTTTCAAATGCACATGGCGAACCCGATCCGCATATTTGCGCAGCACCTGCTCCGGGTCAATGCCCGCAAAGGACAGGTGCCCGCTGTCAAACAGCAGGAACACCAATTCCGGATCCACGGATCCCATCAATCGGTCAATTTCCCCCTCTGTCTGCACAACGGTTCCCATATGATGATGGAACGTCAGCGACATTCCCTTGGCCCTGGCGATCCTTCCCAGCTTGTTCAGGCCATCGACAAGCAGCTTCCACTCTTCATCGTTCATCACATGCTTTCCCTCCAGGATGGGATGATCCTGCATGCCCTGGATGCTGTAGCTCTGCTCCGAAACCCCGATGCACCTTGATCCCACCTGTCTGAGGAAATCGCATTGTTTGACAAAAGCAGCTTCCGTTTCCTCATAAGGTTTGCTGATCAGAAATGAGGAAAACCACTGGTTGCAGATGGTAAGCCCTCTCAAATCCAGAGCCTTTTTCAGCTTTGCTGGATCGCTAGGATAATGACTCCCAACCTCCGAACCCTGAAAGCCCGCCAGCGCCATTTCGCTTATCGTCTGTTCAAATGTATTTTCACTGCCAAGTTCCGGCATATCATCATTCGTCCATCCGATGGGCGCAATGCCCAGCTTCACTTTCTCTTTGCTCAGCATGTTTCATGCCTCCTCTTCTCTATGTAAACGCTTTCAAACCCACTCGTTCCACGATGCGCCATTCCCAGATCAGGCCGCAATGCCCAGCGGTGAGAACAGCACATAAATCAAAACGGCAAAAATGATGCCAATGATCGATACGATATGACGGTATTTCCACGGCGTCAGATCGACTGCCCCCACATCCTCAATGACAAATTCTTCCTCAGGATGATATTTGTTCAAGTACCACATTACAAGCAGTTCGATGGGGAACAATACCGCCATGGCGTACAGATAATGAATCGGCGTGTCGGTTCCCGGATAATTGGGAGCGATGAGCAAAAATGCGCCGTAAACCACTACATGCAGAGCCGTAATCAGCTTTGGCGTATATTTTGGCAGCCTCCTGAACATAAACACGCCCAGGATCGTACAAAGCACTGGCAGGGACACGAACTGGCTCATGGAGTTCAGGAAGGTTGTGATACCGCCGGCATACATGACAAAAGGTGCGATTACGATAGCAACGCACCCTGCCAGGATCCCATAAATTTTACCAACCTTTACGCATTGGATGTCCGTTGCGTTTGGTTTGATGATAGAACGGTACAAATCCAGTGTAAACATGGTGGAGGCGGAATTCAATACGGAATTGAAGGAAGATAAAATCGCCCCGAACAAAACAGCCGCAAAGAATCCCAACACCGGAGCAGGAACAATCGCCGTGATCATCGCCGGATAAGCAAAGTCAATGGCAGAGTCCCCTGCCGCCGCCAGTTTGTCCTGGATGGATGGCAGATAAAAAGCGATAATCCCCGGCACGACCAGGTAAAGCGGTCCCAGGCACTTGAGAAAACCGCAGAAAATAGCACCCTTCTGTCCTTCCTTCAGGCTCTTGGCAGCGAGGGAACGCTGTACAAAGGATTGGTTCGTACACCACCAGTACAGGTTATTGAAAAACATGCCCGTGATAATTAGAGGCCATGGAACCTCCGGTTCTGCGGCATCCCACGAATTGATCGCATTCATCTTGGCCGGATCAGCATCAATGATATACTTGATGCCATCAAAAATGCCATCGCCGCCCGTAGCCGCCGACAAAGCGGCAAATCCAAGGAAGGGAATCATCAGGCCGCCAATGATCAGCCCAATTCCATTGATGGTATCCGATACGGCTACCGCTTTCAGTCCTCCAAATACGGCATAACAACCACCTACGACTCCCACGAGGATGCAAAGCAGTGCAACTGCCTGGAACTTGGAAATATGCAGCATGTCGGAAATGTTGAACATCTGCTCGAATACGACCGCACCGGAATAAAGAATGACCGGAAGGTTCAAAATGGAATACATGATGACAATCACCAGGGAGAACATGGTCTTCGTCCCTTTTCCATAACGCTGCTCCATCAGGGATGGAATCGTCATGGCGCCCATTTTCAGATAGCGCGGCAGAAAATAATAAGCCAATGCCAACAGTGTGAACATGGAACCTACTTCCCAGGCGATGGGCCCCATATTGGAAGCCCAACTCTGGCCGTTAAGCCCCACCAACTGCTCGGCAGAAAGGTTCGTCAAAAGCAGCGAGCCTGCGATCACGATGCCTGGAAGCCCTCGACCAGCCAGGAAATAGCCTTCTGCCGATTCCTGGTTGTCGTTCCTTGTCTTTATTGCGGATATCACCGCTACCATAACGGTGAACATTAAAAATGAAATCCCTATCCATGCCGTTGAATTCAAAAATGTCATTTGTCTGTTCCTTTCTCGTTCTAAGCGAAATACTTTTCCACAAATGCTTTTGTTACTTCCGATGCCTTCTTTACATTTGCATCATGTGGCATTGCGTAATATTCCGGGCGAAATTCTTCGATGGTGCATACGCCGTCAAACCCGATTTTCTTCAAGGCTCCCGCAATGGCTGCATGGTCGATGACGCCTTCTTCCGGCCAAAGCCGCTTCTCGTCGCCGCAAGAACCCAGTGGAAGATCCTCGCAGTCGTTCAGGTGGTATGCAAAAATTTTGTTTCCATCCGCTTTTTCAAGATCTTCGATTTTTGAGCACATCTCATGGAAATGGAACGTATCCACTGTGATGCCAACATTTTCTCGGTCAACCGCCTTTACGACATCGTAGGCTGTGCCAAACTGATTGATGGAACAATTGGGAGCGCCGCAAAATTCCAGGGAAATCCGAATATCGGATCCCACCTTGTCAGAAAGGTAGCGAAGCCTTGACACCGCCTCTTCCTTGATTTCCGACACGCTCTTGTCCTTCACATCGAACTGGGGAACCGTGATCATCATTCTCATGCCGATCGCCTTGCATACCTTGATGATAAATTCCGTTTCCTCATCGATTTCTTTGATCCCCGCCTCATCTCTTTGGTTAAAAAAGATCAGCGTATTGTATGCCCAGGGTTTCAGGCGGTGGTTCGCAAACCAATCCGCCAGTTCCTCCAGGGTATGCTCCTTCAAATAATCCTTGATGCAGTCGAACCTGATTTCTATGTAGTCAAATCCATATTTCTCGCACGCCTCCAAATCCGCCGCAAGCGATTGCCCCTTGCATTCCAGGGCCGTCGCTTCATTGAATCCTGTTTTCATTGTCGATACATCCTTTCGTTACAGCGCATATGCGCTGCGTTTCCGCACACGCAATGCGTATGCGCCTCCTTCTCATCAGCAGAGCCCAGGCGATAAATCGCCAGTGATCCTGCGGCCATACAAGAACCGCAATTCGCAATCCTTCTGAAATGGCAGCAAATCCCGCCTTCTGAAATGGAACCCGCAAAGCCGATTTTGTTCTTTTTTATGAAAGGTCGGCTTCTTTGAGTTTGTCAATATTTTCTTTATTTGTAGAAATCCGGCTTGGACACCGTCGTTACTTTCTCGATATTGCCGGTATCCTGAGCCTTTACAAGGGCATCTGCGGTTACGGCCGCAAGATAGCCGTCCCATGCGTTAGGACCCTCGATGACGCCTGTTGCCGCACAATCAACCCAGTTCTGGAGTTCCGCATCATAGGCCTCCCGGAACAACACGAAGCAATCCGTTGTAATATCCGTGGAAACCTTTGCGCTCTTGCGGATTGACGGAGCCATGGGAGTTCCCATCTTCAGCGCCCCGTCCTCACATACGACCTCACAGTTGATATCATATCCGAACTTGCAGTTCACGAAGCACTCCACATCGATGCAAATGCCGCTCTTCGTGCGCATGAGCATGATCTGGGGATCCTTCAATTTTGGATGTGTGTACTTTGTGGCCTTCGGCATGATCACTTGGACGCTCTCATAATCATCGCCTACCAGCCAGTGGCAAAGGTCTATCTCGTGGATCACCGTATCATGCACAGCCATCGGCGTATCGTAGCTAGTTCCCACCTCCGGGTTCCTGTGGGTGCAGTGCATCATCAGGGGTTCCCCATATTCACCTGTGGCGATGGCTTCCTTGATCTGGAGATACCCTTTATGATAACGCCGCATGAAACCCAGCTGGATCAGGTGCTTTCCTCCCTCGACCTCGGCATCCATGACCTTCCTGCAATCGTCTGCGATGGTACATAAGGGCTTTTCACAAAAAACCCGTTTGCCAGCTGCGATTGCCGCCAGCAGATCATCGCAGTGCGCATGCCCCGGAGATACCACCAGCACAGCTTCCACATCCGAATTGCGGATCAATTCCTTCCCATCCGTATAAACCGCCGCGCCGTCTGCAATTTCCGCCGCCTTTTTCGCATTCTCCTCAAAAACGTCGGAAACCGCAACGACTGCTGCGCCCTGGATCCTCTCTGTGATCCGTTGAACATGATCCCTTCCCATCCCACCGCAGCCTATGACACCTACTTTCAACATTGTTTTTCCCGCCTTTCTTTTTTGATTTTCTGTTTCCAGCACATTTCTTATATTTATTTTAACATTGCGTTCACGCAAACGCAACGTATTTTTGTTCATTTATCATAAAATTTCAAAAAAAATGGCATTTGCCTACGCTCCTGCCATTGTTTTCCGCTCTGAAACTTGTGCTGCTTGAAACAGGGCCGATGGTGGATCGTATTTCATCGCCATTTTTAGCCGAGTCCTGATCACAAGTTGTATTTTGTCTTGATTTCGATTTTCGTGTAGATAAATTCTTCCTGAAATTCCTTTCCGTCAAGCAGATTTTCAAAGAGAAGGATCATGGGGTCATAGCCTTGCCTGTAACTCTCCTGACCCAGCAAAAAACGGATCTTGCCCTCCTGCAAATATCGAATGTTCTGATCGGTCAAATCGTTGGAAATCACCTTTACCGTTTCCGACAAGCCTTCTTCTTCAAGAGCCTGGCATACGCCCTCCACGCCCGAAGCGGACAAGTAAATTCCGGCGAGATCCCGGTATTCCCCCAGCATCCCTTGCGTAATCATTCGAGCCATTTCGTTATTGTCGAAAGCGTACTGTACGTCTAAAATCCGAATGTCGTCCCTGCATGCCGCCAGTTCCTGGCAAAAGCCGTTCGTCCGATGTTTGTGGGCGTAATTGGAGGGATAGCCCGAAATCACCAGCACCGTTCCATCGTCCGGGATAATCTCCGCCATCAACCCTGCCGCCGTTTTTCCGCTTTGCGTTGCATTGGCTCCGACAAAGCAAAGCCTTTTCGAACATTCGATGTCGGAGTTGAACGTAACGATGGCGATCCCCTCATCTGTAAAGCCATCGATGGTTTCCTTCAGTTTTTCATCGTCCACAGGCACAATGGCAATGCCCCTGCAGCCTGCGGCTTTCAACTCATTCATGGCTTTTATGGTTTTTTCCGCGCTCAGGCCTCGTATGGTTTTTACCACCACCTGGGCGCCCATCTGTTCCACGTTTTTCTTTGCCTCCTGGATCCCCTCCAGGACTTTCTCCATAAAAGGCGTCTCCGCTGCCTGCACCACGATACCCAGCATGATGGATTTACTACGGGACATGGCAAGCGCACGTCCCGCCCGATTTGGTTTGTATCCCATCTCCTGGGCGATGTTCAGGATTTTTTCCGCAACCGCAGGATCGATCCTGCCTCGATTGTTCATGGCGCGATCCACGGTTCCCCTGGAAACGCCCGCTGCTTCTGCGATCTGCTGCAATGTCACTGTCATCGCATCCACTCCCTTTCCAAAATTTCAAGCCTGAGTTGTTTTGCCTTCTCACCCATCCTACCACGCACGCAAAATGCACGCAATGCTTGAAACGGTATTTCCCGCACAATCAATACTGCGTGCATTTTGAAAGCTGGATGCGCTCCCCCCCTCGGATAAAGCCTCACAAATGCCCAAAATGTCCACTACCGAACATCTTCCTCCTGCGATTCATGCGGGAGCGGGGCATTCGTCCAGGGGGAGCGAATGCTCGGATGTCAAAGAGCTTTATTTGGATCTCCCCAGGTATTCGCCGCTTCTGGTGTCGATCTGGATGATTTCCCCTTCTTCGATGAAAATCGGAACCTGAACCACTGCGCCGGTTTCCACGGTAGCGGCCTTCGTCACGTTGGTAGCCGTGTCGCCTTTGACTCCAGGCTCTGTTTCCGTGACCTTCAAATCCACGAAATTGGGAGCTTCCACCAGGAACGCATTGTCCTTGTAGAATTTGATGGTAGCTTCGTCGTTTTCGCGCAAATACTGCATAGCGTCTTCCACCTGCTCGAGGGGCAGGGGAATCTGATCGTAGGTTTCCGGATCCATGAAGTAATACAGTTCTCCATCATTGTAAAGATACTGCATGGTCTTCGTTTCAATGTGCGCTTTCGGGAATTTGTCATTGGGGTTGAAAGCCTCCTCCCTCGTTGCCCCGGTCAGGATGTTCTTGTACTTTGTCCTGACAAAAGCTGCGCCCTTGCCCGGTTTTACATGCTGGAAATCCAGGATCACATGGGGAGCTCCGTTGATTTCAAATGTCATGCCTTTTCTAAAATCTCCTGCGTAAATCATGATTCTCTCAACCTTTCTTTTTCTTGTACGGAAAATGCTTTCGCAATAATTCCGAAAGCATCCACAAAACCGGCTGCGCATATCAAACTGGCGGAGCCAACTTTGTGCGATCCTCCTCTGGTACGCCGTCTGCTAAATAGCTCGACTTTATTTTTGGTGCAATGACTGAAATGCGATATTGACGAAGTCGGGCTAATTCAAAAACGCTGTACTACAGTATGATCAATTCTTTTTTTGACTTAGTCGCATTTATTATACCAAAGTCCGTCACGATTGCCAAGTCTTCAATGCGCACGCCGAATCTTCCCGGCAGGTAAATGCCCGGTTCAATGGTGATTGGCATGGATTCTTCCAGGGTTTCGCTGCTCTTCGCATTGAGGGTAGGTGATTCATGGACTTCCCTTCCCACGCCGTGCCCGGTTCCATGGACATAATGCTCGCCGTAACCGGCGTCCGAAATGATGTCCCGACACGTTTTGTCCACGTCAAAACACCTGACCCCGGCTTTCACAGCCGCAAGCCCTGCCCGCTGGGCACAGAGCACGATATCGTAAACCGCCCGCTGCTCCTCCGTCACATGACCCATTGCCACAGTCCTGGTCATGTCGCCGCAGTAGCCGTCTACGATGGCTCCCATGTCGATGGTCACCAAATCGCCATCCGCAATCGCTTTGTCCGAAGGCTCCCCGTGGGGAAACTCCGTGCGGCTGCCGGAAACGCAAATGGTTGGAAAGGACAACCCCTCTGCCCCCAGGGACAGGAGGAACCGCTCGATTTCCTCTGCCACTTCCAACTCCGTCATCCCCACTTTCATAAAGTCCAGGATATGGGAAAAACACAGGTCGCCCATGGCCTCCGCCTTCATGATGCTCAGGAGTTGCTCCGGCGTCTTTACCATGCCGCCGCCATTGCAGCTATCCTTACTGACCACTGCCCGCACCTCCCATTCCGGGGATTCCCAAGTCGATGACCTTCGCCAGAATCTGGTACATATCGTTGATCATCAGGGAAAACCGCATTTCACACTGCAGGTATTCCGCCGCCAGCGGATCCTGGGACAATATGGCATACAGGCTCTGAACCTGGGACATGGCCTCCTGGCTCACCTGTTGCCCCATCATCTGGCTGGCCTGGAGGGAGAGCTGCTTTGTCTTGAAGTCGTTGATGCTCTTTTCCAACTCCGGGTTTGCTTTGATTTTCTCCTTTGCCGCCTGATGCTGCTTGTATTCTTCCGATTCGCGAATCGCCTGTTCCAGCTTGTGCGCTTCCTCGTATACGTTCATGTTCTACACCTCCAAAAATATGGGCAGGATGACCGGACTTCTCATGGTCTTGTTGTAGATGAATTTCCTGAGGCCATCCCGGACTGCCGTTTTCATGGCATTCCAATCTCGAATGTTCTTGCGGCAGCAGTCCTCCAGGATTTTTTCCGCCAGGCTGCAGGCCTCTTCGATCAACTTTTCATTTTCCCGCACATAGACGAAGCCCCTGGAAATGATGTCCGGTCCTGATGCCACCCGGTTATTTGCCCGGTCAATGGCAGCCACGACGATGATCAGGCCCGACTCGGAAAGGAGTCGCCTGTCGCGAAGCACGATGTTGCCCACATCGCCTACCCCCAGGCCGTCCACCATCACCCCTTCTGCCTCTGCCACGTTCTTTACGATCTTTGCCTGTCGTTTGTTCACATCCAGCTCATCCCCGTTTTCCAGGATGAAAATCCTGTTCTCCGGCATCCCCAAGGATTGTGCGATTTCCGAATGTCGCTTCAGATGCCTGTACTCTCCATGAACCGGCATGAAATATTGGGGTCGAATGAGGGAATGCATCAGCTTCAGTTCTTCCTGGCAGGCATGGCCGGAAACGTGGATGTCCGCAATGTCCGAATAGATGACCTCAGCCCCTTGTTCAAAGAGCTTGTTCACAACGTTGGAAACGGTCTTTTCATTCCCGGGCACCGGTGTTGACGACAAGATCACCATGTCGCCCTTCTTGATTTTCACGGCCTTATGGTCGGAGGTCGCCATGCGGGAAAGAGCGGACATTGGCTCGCCCTGGCTGCCTGTGGTGATGATGACCAGATCCTTGTCCGGTATGTTTTTGATTTTATTGATGTCCACCAGCACGTTTGCCGGAATCTTGATATATCCCAGTTCCTGAGCCAAGGCCACAACGTTCACCATGCTCCGTCCGGAAACCGCCACTTTTCGTCCACACATCACTGCAATGTCGATAATTTTCTGCAATCTGTGTACATTGGAGGAAAAAGTCGCAATGATAATCCTGGTCTTGGACTTTCGAAAAATGTCCTCCAGAGTCTGTCCTACCATTTTTTCCGAAGCTGTATATCCCTTTCTGGTAGCGTTGGTGCTGTCTGCCATCATCAGCATGACGCCTTTGGAGCCCAATGCCGCAAGCCTGGCAAAATCCAGGGGTTCCCCGTCCACCGGCGTATAATCGATCTTGAAGTCTCCAGTATGGAAAATCCTTCCGGCCGGCGTATTGATGCACAGGCAGATGGAATCTGCAATGGAATGGGTAATCCGCAAGGTCTCCACTTCAAAGGATCCCAGCTTGAACTTCTGTCCGGCCTTGATGGGATGCAGCCTGCCTTTCAGCCCGTGCTCTTTCAATTTGTTTTCGATCAGCCCCAATGGGAAACGAGTCCCATAAATTGGCACGTTCAGCACTTTCAGCAAATAAGGCACTGCGCCAATGTGGTCTTCGTGGCCGTGGGTAATGACGATGCCCTTGATTTTTTTCCGATTTTTAATCAGATAATCGAAATCCGGGATTACCATGTCGATTCCAAACATGTCATCGTCTGGAAAGGACAAGCCACAGTCAATGACCAGAATTTCTTCTTTGTACTCCAGGACGGTCATGTTCTTGCCTATTTCGTTCAACCCGCCCAAAGGAATGATTTTTACCGGAAGGCCGCCCCGGTTGTTCGTATTCTGTTGTTTCGTTCTCATAAATTTTCGTTCTCTCTTCTTTCTCTTCGTTGGAGAAAAGCTGGCGAACGCTTTATTTTGCCACAATGTTAACCAGTTTGTTTGGCACTGCTATTACCTTGATCACGTTCTTGCCGCTGATTAACTGCTGTATCTTTTCGTTCTCCATCGCCAGCTTTTCAAATTCTTCTTTGTTCAGACCCATCGGCACGTCCATCTTTTCTTTCACCTTTCCATTGATCTGAACGACGACTTCTACCGTATCCTTCACCAATGCGCGCTCATCGCAAGCAGGCCAGGATTCTTTGTAGATAAAGGTGCTGTGACCCAGATGCTCCCACATTTCTTCGCAGACATGGGGCGTAAACGGCGACAACACCAGCACCAGGTTCTCGATTGCCGCCCGAAAGAGTCCCCGGTTGATGGTTCCTTCTTTGTATTTATACATCTCATTGACCAGCTCCATGATGGAACTGATGGCCGTGTTAAAGTTGAACCGATCGCCAACATCATCGGAAACCTTCTTGATGGTATAGTTCATCACATAGGCCAGCTCTTTGTCCGCCTTTCCTTCCAGCTTGTAATCCGTAGCCGCATCCCTGCATTCGTCCGCAAATTCGTAGACCAGCCGGTAAACGCGGTTGATGAACCGATAGCAGCCCTCCACGCCTTGGTCGGACCAGTCCAGCTCCCGTTCCGGTGGGGCCGCAAAGAGGATAAAGAGCCGAGCCGTATCCGCACCGTATTTTTCGATGATTTCCGCAGGGCTTACCACGTTTCCGATGGATTTTGACATTTTCTTTCCATCCTTGATGACCATGCCCTGGGTCAGCAGGTTGATAAAAGGCTCTTCCGTATGAACCAGCCCCAGGTCGTAGAGCGCCATTTGGAAGAATCTGGCATACATCAAGTGTAAAATGGCATGCTCCACCCCGCCGATGTACTGGTCAACGCTCATCCAGTATTTCACTTTGTCCAGATTAAAGGCTTCCTTGTCATTTTTCGCATCGCAATAGCGCAAAAAATACCAGGAGGAATCCAGGAACGTGTCCATGGTGTCCATCTCCCGTCTGGCAGGTTTGCCGCATTTGGGGCATACGGCCTGGGCGAAGGTTTTGCTGGTCGTCAGCGGCGATTCGCCTTTTCCTGTAAATTCCACGTCTGTGGGCAGCAGAACCGGAAGGTTTTCTTCCTTCTCCGGTACCCAGCCGCAGTCCTCGCAGTAAATCATGGGAATCGGCGTCCCCCAGTACCTTTGCCTGGAAATGAGCCAATCCCGAAGTCTGTAGTTGATGGATTTTTTCCCGATGCCCTTCTCTTCCAGATAGTCGATGATCTTGGCGATGGCTTCCTTGTTGTTCATCCCCGTGAAGGATTCCGAATTGATCATGTTGCCCTCGGCAGCGAAAGCCGCTTTCAAGTCGTAGACATCGATATCGGGATCTTCCGTATCTACCACCGGAATGATTTCCAGGTCGAATTTCTTTGCAAAATCAAAGTCCCGCTGGTCGTGAGCCGGCACCGCCATGATGGCGCCGGTTCCGTAATCCATCAGCACATAATCGGAAATATAAATCGGGACTTTTTTGCCGTTCACCGGGTTGATGGCGTACCTGCCGATAAATTCCCCGGTCTTTTCGTTTGTCGCAGAAGTTCGCTGGATGTCAGACATATGCTGCACTTTGTCCAGGTACGCTTTGACCGGCGCTTCGTATTCGCTTCCGGCCACCAGTTCTTCCACATAGGGATGCTCCGGTGCCATGACCATGTAAGTGACGCCGTACAGGGTGTCCGGCCTGGTGGTAAAAATCTCCATGCTCTTGTCGTAGCCTTCGATTTTGAACGTCACCTCTGCGCCAATGCTCTTTCCGATCCAGTTTTTCTGCATGGTTTTGACTTTTTCCGGCCAGCCCGGCAGCTTTTCCAGGTTGGAAAGGAGTCGCTCCGCATAATCGGTGATTTTAAAGTACCACTGGGAAAGTTCCTTCTTTCCCACTTCCGTACCGCAGCGTTCGCAGCATCCGTCCACCACCTGTTCGTTGGCAAGCACGGTCTGGCAGCTGGGACACCAGTTTACCGGGTTTTCCTTTTTGTAGGCCAGCCCCTTTTTGTAGAACTGGATGAAAATCCACTGCATCCACTTGTAGTAATCGGGATGGCAGGTGGCCACTTCCCTATCCCAGTCGTAGGAAAGCCCCAGCTCCGAAAGCTGGCTGCGCATTTCATCGATGTTGTTCCAGGTCCATTCGCTGGGCGCCGCACCCCGTTTGATAGCAGCATTTTCAGCCGGCAGGCCAAAGGAGTCCCACCCCATGGGATGAAGCACGTTGTACCCCTTCATGGTCTTGAACCTGGCAATCACGTCGCCGATGGAGTAATTCCTCACATGACCCATATGCAGCTTGCCGGAAGGGTATGGGAACATTTCAAGCACATAATACTTTTCCTTGTCCTCCCTCTCAACGGTCTTGAACACATCGGCGGATTTCCATTTTTCCTGCCATTTTTTTTCGATTTCCGTAAACTTATATTTCGCTATCATCTTCATCCTCCAGATCTAAAAATTCGCAGTCAGCCCATACTTTTTCGATATTGTATTTGCTGCGCATGTCTACCGTAAGCAGGTTTACGATCACATCGCCATAGTCCATCAGGAGCCAGCCGGAATTTTTCTTTCCCTCGATGCTCTTTACGAAAACGCCCTCCTTTTCCAGTCGTTCCTCCAACTCTTCACATAAGGTGTTCACCTGCCGCTCGCTGCCGCCGGAGGCCAAAACCATGTAATCGGCAAAGGCTGCCCTGCTGCTGATGTTGATGACCGTAACATCCCGCGCCTTTTTGTCATCCAGGGTTTTGGCCGAAAACAACGCCATATCTTTACAATCCATTTACTTCTCCCTTCCTTTTCAAATCGTCTCGCGCTTTTATCGTATCTTCGTGGAGGAACAGTCCCCGCTCCCGGATGTAGGCGATGGAACGTTCCATGGAACAAAGGCAGGCTTTGTCCAGGGATTCCCTGGCCAGCTCCCTGAGTTTTTCCACGCCTGGATAATCTCTCCCCGGTTCAATGGCATCTGCGAGGAACAACACTTTTTCCAACAGGGACATGCCCGCCCTCCCAGTCGTGTGATAGCGAACCGCCTGGATCACGTCTGTGTCCGCAATGCCGTAATCCCGCTCCATGACTGCGGCTGCGATAGGGCCATGAGACAGGTTCCCATTGTCCAGGTAAACCGGATCCAATCCCAGCTGGCACACATGCCTGTTGAGCACATCCATGGGCGCACCGCGAAACATGTCATGGAACAGAGCCGCCTGCTTCGCTTTTTCCACGTCTGCGCCATATGCCTCGGCCAACTGGGCGGATGTCTCCACTACGCCCCTTACATGGGCTTTTCTTTTTTCGGACAAGTGCGTTTTCAGATATGCCTCAATAGAGTCCATGCTGTTCGATATACCTTTCTACCGTTTCCGGAACGAGTCCTTTCAGGCTCTTTCCCCTTTCCAGCCGCTGCCGAATTTCCGTGGCGGAAATGTTTCTCCTCCGGTTTTCGATTTTTACAATGTCCGCATCGTAGGAGGTTCTCAAGGCCTCGATGCAGTACGTCAGCTCTTCTTCCCGATACCCCGGCCTGGATCCAACGGCAAAGGAATAATTATGGAGCATCTGCTCGGCGCATTTCCAGGTAGAGATTTTCAAAAAAGCGTCCGTGCCTGTGATGAAGAAAAGCCTGGCGTTTGCACCCTCCTGCCGCTGCATGTCCTCCAGCGTCAAATACGTATAAGAAATTCGATTTTGCCGCAATTCATGGTCTGAAACTTCCAGGCCGGGAATCCCGGCCACCGCAAGGCGCGCCATTTCCAGTCGATGGACGGCTCCCGCAACCTGTTTGTCCAGCTTGAAAGGCTGGTGCCTGGCAGGGATCAGCAGCACGCGCTGCAGCCCCACCTGTTCCTTCGCATCTTCTGCCAGATCCACATGCCCGTTGTGTATCGGGTCAAAGGTTCCGCCTAAAATTCCAATTCGCTTCATGGCTTTTTCTCTTATCTATCATCCGCACCTGCCTGCGCCCTCACGCTGATTCCCAGCTCCGCAAGCTGCTCCCGACCAACTGGGGCAGGCGCCTGGCTGACCATGCACTGAGCCGCCTGGTTTTTGGGAAAGGCGATGACTTCCCGGATGCTGCTCTGATGGGTCAGGAGCATCACCAGCCGATCCAGCCCATACGCCAATCCGCCGTGGGGCGGCGCGCCGTACTTGAAAGCTTCCACCAGGAAACCGAATTTTTCCTCGATTTCCTCCTGGGAAAGCCCCAGCACCTTGAACATGCGTTCCTGCAGCTTCCTGTCGTGGATACGGATGCTGCCGCCTCCCAACTCCACGCCGTTGAGGACGATGTCGTAGGCCTGGGCTTTGACGCTGCCGGGATCGGTTTCCAGCCTGTCCAAATCTTCTGGATCCGGTGCGGTGAAGGGATGGTGTTTGGCATGAAATTCCCCAGTTTCCGCATCCTGCTCGTAAAGGGGAAAGTCCACCACCCACAGGAGGTTGTACTGATTATCGTCCAGCAGCCCCAATTCCCCCGCAATGTGGCGGCGCAGGAATCCCAAGCTGTCAAAGACCACCTGTTTTTTGTCGGAAACAATGAGAATCAAATCTCCAGCCTTTGCCGAAAATGCATCTGCAATTTCCCACAAAGCCTCCGGGGAAAAGAACTTGTTGACGGAAGAAGAGATTTTGTCCTCTTCCACTTTGATCCAGACCATGCCCTTTGCGCCGTAGCTTTTGGCCGCCTCCGTCAGCTTGTCGATTTTCTTTCTGGTGTAAACGGCTGCGCCCCCATCGATGCAGATGCCCCGCACATCGCCGCCTGCGGCCAATGCGTCCGTGAATACCTTGAATCCGCAGCCAGCAACCAAATCATTGAGCTTTTTCAGCTCAAAGCCAAAGCGAGTGTCCGGCTTGTCGCTGCCATACCGCTCCATGGCCTCATGGTAAGGAATCCGGGGAAAGGGCGTTTGAATCTGGATTCCCATGAGATCCTGAAAGACTTTTTTCAGGAAGCCTTCCTGGATTTCCATCACGTCATCCTGATCCACAAAGGACATCTCCAGATCGATCTGGGTGAATTCAGGCTGTCGGTCAGCCCGCAAATCCTCATCGCGAAAACACTTGACGATCTGCATGTAGCGATCCGTGCCTGCCACCATCAGCAGCTGCTTGTACATCTGAGGGGACTGGGGCAGCGCATAGAAGCTGCCTGGACTAATCCGGCTTGGAACCAGGTAATCCCTCGCACCCTCCGGCGTGGACTTGATCATCATGGGCGTTTCCACTTCCGTGAAGCCCTGGCTGTCAAAGTAATCCCTTGCCAGCTTGGTCAGGTTGTGGCGAAAGGTCAGGTTTTGCTGCATCTGATGCTTTCTCAAATCCAAGTAGCGATACTGGAGTCGCAGGTTGTCGTCCACGTTGTCATCGTCTTTGATGTAAATGGGCGGCGTTTCGGCTTCGGAATAAATAAGCAAATCCTCTGCCAGCACTTCGATGCTGCCCGTAGGAATGCCGGGGTTCTTGGATTCCCGCTCCCTGACTGTTCCCTTCACGCCCACTACGTATTCGCTGCGCAGGCTGCTGGCTCTTTCAAAAAGCTCTTTGGGGATGGAATCGTTGAATACCACCTGGACGATTCCTGTTTTGTCCCTTATATCGCAGAAAACCAGGCCTCCAAGATTTCTTCTCTTTTGGATCCATCCGTTGAGCGTCACCTGCGCTCCGATGTGTTGTTCTGTCAGCGTTCCACACATGTGGGTTCTTTTGTATACCTCGCTCATTCCTGTCTCCTATTTTACCAGTTCCTCGATGATAGCATCCATGGCCACTTCCCTTTGGGTGGAAGTTTCCATGTCCTTGATGGCCGCTTTCTGTTCCGCCAATTCGTTGTCTCCAATGATGACCGTCTTCCTTGCGCCAATTCTGTTGGCGTACTTGAACTGACCCTTGATGTTCCTGGCCATGGCATCCATTTCCGCATGCAGCCCTGCCTGACGCAGCTGGCGCAGCAGCTTTAGGCCAAATGCCCTGGCATCGTCTCCCATGACGGCGATGAACGCATCAACGCCCTCTGGTTTTGGGATTTCAATGCCGTTTGCTTCCATGGTCAACAGCAGCCGCTCGATTCCCAGGCCAAAGCCGACTCCCGGAATGGGAGGCCCTCCCAACTCTTCCATCAGGTGGTCGTACCTGCCGCCGCCGCAGACCGTGCCCTGTGCGCCGATGCTGTCGGTTACGAATTCAAAAGCGGTCTTGGTATAGTAATCCAGGCCCCTTACGATTCTCGGATTCACCGTGAACGCAATGCCCATGCTGGTAAGGTTTTTCTGCAAATCTCCAAAGGCTGTCCGACAGTCATCGCACAGGTAGTCCAGCATCAACGGTGCGTCCTTCACCAGTTCCTGGCAAATTTCCGATTTGCAGTCCATGATGCGCAGCGGGTTGCGTTCATACCGATCTTTGCAGGTGTTGCACAATTCATCGTACTTTGGCCGCAAAAAATCGCGCAGTGCCTTTCTGTGAACCTGCCTGCATTCCGGGCAGCCAACGCTGTTGATCTGCAGCTCCACATCTTTGATGCCCAGCTCCTGCAGGAAATCGTGACCCAGACAGATGACTTCCGCATCCGCAATCATGTCATTCGTTCCAAACACTTCGATCCCAAACTGGTGGAATGCCCGCAGCCGGCCTGATTGGGGCTTTTCGTAGCGAAAGCAAGGCGTGTTGTAATAGTATTTGGAGGGCTGCACGTCCGCATAGGCTTTGTGCTCCACGAACGCCCTGGCAACGGAAGATGTTCCCTCCGGCTTCAAGGTGATGCTTCTCTTTCCATAATCCTGGAACGTATACATTTCCTTTTGGACGACATCCGTCGTATCCCCCATCCCCCGCGCGAAAAGCTCCGTATGCTCGAAGATCGGGGTTCTGATTTCTTCAAATCCGTATTTTGCGCAGAGCTTTGCGAATGCCTGCTCCACAAAGTGCCATTTGTACACTTGCGCAGGCATCACGTCTTTCGTGCCTTTTGGCGCGTTTGTCAACATGGTTTTGTTACCTCCTGAATAGATTCCTCGCTTTTCGTTCCAGCATTTCTTCGATGCGCTCTATGTATATTTCGTAATTCGATACGTTTGGCACGCGTTCCAACCTGTTTTCCTCTGGATCATAGACCTTGGTAATTCCTCCGGCGCCTAACGCAATGATGGTCTGAGCCTCCTCCATGATCCTGACGTTGTAAAGGCTCAGGGCATAATTTTTGCAGTATCCGATGTTTTCCGTATTTCCTGCGGTATGCTTTTGCCTGTACAAATAATAGGGGTGGTAACCGCTTTTGCCCAGCACCCCCGCCGCATGCTCCAGCATTGCTTCCGTCTGTTCCGCCTGGCGATGGTAAATCTCTTCATCCAATTCTTTTAGTCTGGAAGCACGTTTCACCGCCAGGGTATGAACCGTGACATTGTTCGCTCCCAGCTCCAGCACCTGCTCCAGGGACTGGTGAAAATCTTCCGTTTTTTCTCCCGGCAGGCCTGCGATCAAATCTGAGTTGATGACCCGAATCCCCGCTTCGTGAGCCATTTGGAAAGCCTGCCTGGTCTGCTGGGCAGTGTGGGAACGCCCGATGCGCTCCAGGGTTTGATCGTTCATGGTTTGGGGGTTGATGCTGATGCGCCCCACCCCAAAACGCTCCATCACTTCCAGTTTTTCCGAGGTAATGGTGTCCGGCCTTCCCGCTTCCACTGTAAATTCCCTTAACCCCGACAAATCGAAAGATTCTTCCACATGGAGAAACAGTTGCTCTAATTGTTCCACTGTCAGGGTAGTGGGGGTTCCGCCGCCGATGTACAGGGAATCCGCTTGGATCCCGCTTTTTTCCATTTGTCTCCCAACGAAGCGAACCTCACGAAAAAGCGCATCCAAATACCGCTCGATTTCGCCCATTCCCTCTTGGTTGGACGGAAAGGAGCAGTACAAACATCTCGTAGGACAAAAGGGGATGCTGATGTAAACGCCTGCGGATTTCGGATCAGGCCGCCCCAACCGCTTCTGCTGGTACTGATAAATCCTGCAGATCAGATCCACTTTTTCCTTGTCCAAAAGATAGGTTTCCTCAAGGCATTGCCTGGTTTTTTTCCAGCTTCCAAAGGTTTCGTGCAGTTCTCCCGCCAGCTTCACCGGGCGAATCCCCGTCAGGATGCCCCACTTGGGACGTTTTCCCGTCATCTGTGCCAGCGTCTGGTAGATCTGGCGCTTCAATGCGTTCTTGTCGCCCTCATCGGTAAATTCCCGGGCATCTTTTGGCACAGCCTCATCTTCGTCCGTAAAAACCCGATACTGAGACGGCAGGAGAAACAGCCTGATCAATTCTTCATATGGGTTCGTGTTTTCAATCCCATGTAATTTAAGGTTGTACAAATGGGTTATTCTCCTTTTCGTATCCAATGCTGGTAGGATCCATGTGTCCTGGGAACACCTGCGTGTCATCGGGAAGGACGTATAATTTTTTTCTGATGGAGTCGGAAAGTGCGCTGAAAGAACTTCCCGGAAAGTCCGTTCTGCCGATGGAACCGTGAAACAGCGTATCGCCGCTGAACACCACAT
The DNA here is from genome assembly GCA_964625475.1 of uncultured Zhenpiania sp. GTDB lineage: Bacteria > Bacillota > Clostridia > Peptostreptococcales > Anaerovoracaceae > Hominibacterium. The sequence continues at coordinate 18,816 of CAZVBL010000003.1, forward strand.
TTCCCACCAGGACGCACATGCCGCCCGGCGAATGTCCCGGCGTATGGAGAAATTGGAGTTCCAGGTTTCCCACTGACAGTGTATCGCCATCGCGAACCGTAATGTCCGGTTCCACCGTAACGGCTTCTCCCATCATGCTGCTCATGTTCATCCTGGCATCCGCCAGCATGGGGACTTCCGCCTCATCTGCCACTACCTTTGCGCCAGGCAGCTCTTCCTTGTGCCGCTGGACGCCGCCGATGTGATCGCTGTGTCCGTGGGTCAGGATAATATATGCGATGTCGATGCCCGCTTCTTCGATGAGCTTTGTCAGCCTTGGATTGTAGCCGCCGGGGTCTACGATGAATCCCTTTTTCGTCCCTTCATCCTCCACCAGGTACGCATTCGCTGCCAGCTGACCGCTGGGCAGGTTGGTGATTTTCATAACGTTTTCTCCTTAGAATGTTTTTTTGCTGTCCAGCAACATGGTCACCGGGCCGTCATTGCAGATGTCTACCAGCATGTGCGCCTGAAAAACGCCTTCTTCCACATGGACGCCCTGTTGCCGGACGAGTGCGATGAAATGCCGATACAGCTCATTCGCATCCTCTGGGTCGGCTGCTTTTGCAAAGCTGGGCCGCCTGCCCTTCCTTGCGTCACCGAGCAAGGTGAACTGGGAAACGGCCAGGACTTGTCCCCCAGCGTCTGCGATGGACAGATTCATTTTTCCCTCCTGATCCTCAAAGATGCGAAGCCCCGTCACCTTTCCCGCCATGTATGCCGCATCCTTTTCCGTGTCGCCTTGCTCCACGCCCAACAACACCAGCAAGCCTTTTTCTATTTTTCCTGTGACCGTGCCATCCACCGTCACGCTGCTCCGGGTGACTCTCTGTACAACTGCCCGCATGGCATTTCCTCCTGTGTCGTATCGCATTTTCCAATGAACTGAACCAAAGCTTGCCTGAAGTTCCCTCCGCCCCATTGTCGCCAACCGCTGCGGAACGACAGCTACGGCCTCGCCCGGAACGCATCGGTAACACCGGGAACCTGTTTCAGGGCGCGGAGGATCTTTTCCATCTGTTCTCTATTGGAAATGGCCAGGGTCAAGGTCACGTTGACCGTTTCATCCTTGCCAGCCTTTGCGTTTACGCCGTCAATGTGTACATCCATGTCCTCGCAAACTCTGGAAAGGGACGAAAACAGACCTTTCCGATCCTGGGCGAGGATGCTTACGTCCGCACTATATAGCTGTTCCGGCCTGTTTTTGTTCCAGTACACTTTGATGAACCTGGCCTTTTCCGATGCCGGGAGGGATTTGATGTTGGGGCAATCGGCCCGATGGACGGAGATCCCCCTCCCCTTGGTAATGTAGCCGATGATATCGTCTCCATGAACCGGATTGCAGCACCTGGCGATGTGAATCAATAGATTGTCCACGCCCTCTACCGTGATGCCGGCGTTTTCGCGCCGCTTCAGCGCTTCCTTTTGCTGCCGCTCGTTGGGACCCTTCTTTTCCAGCCCTTTTTCTTCCTTTTCCAGCCGCTCCTGGTTTTCCTCGTTGAAATATTTGAGGAGCAACGCAGTCACCTTGCTCTGGAAAGAACCGCCATGGCTCAGCTGGGTATAAAGCTCTTCCTGGTTGTTCAGGTGCAGTTCCTTTACCGCCCGATTGACAAAGGAGTTCTTCAAAAGATCCCTCGGATCATGTCCTTTCTTTCGGACGTATTTGTCGATGATATCCTTTCCTTTTTCTACCGCATCCGACTTGTTTTCCTTTTTCAGCCACTGGCGAATTTTGTTCCTGGCCGTATTGCTTTTGACCATTTTCAGCCAGTCGATGCTGGGTCCTGCCGCATTGGGGGACGTGATGATTTCGATGATGTTCCCGTTTTCCAGGGTATGGTCGATGGTGACCATCTTGCCATCGACTTTGGCTCCCACGCACTTGCAACCGATGGCCGAGTGGATTTTGAAAGCAAAATCCAGCGGCGTGGAACCGGCAGGAAGCTCGATGACGTCTCCCTGGGGCGTGAACACGAATACCTGGCTGGCAAAAAGATCCACCTTCAGGGTTTCCATAAATTCCTTCGGATCGTTCATGTCCTTTTGCCACTCCAGCGTCTGCCGCAGCCAGGCCAGCTTGACCTCTTCCTTGTCGTGGTCGATGCCCTCTTTGTATTTCCAATGAGCTGCGATGCCGTATTCTGCGATTTTATGCATCTCGTAGGTCCGAATCTGGATTTCAAAGGGATTGCCCGTGTCGCCGATGACCGTAGTGTGGAGAGACTGGTACATGTTGGGTTTCGGCATGGCGATATAGTCCTTGAACCTGCCTGGGATGGGCGTCCATAGCGTGTGGACGATTCCCAGCACCGCATAGCAGTCCCTGACGTTTTCCACGATGATGCGCACTGCGGTCAGGTCGAAAATCTCATCCAACTGCTTGTGTTGATATTTCATCTTTTTGTAAATGCTGTAAAAATGTTTGGAACGCCCCATGATATCGTAATGGATGTTCAAATCCGCCAGGGCTTCCTTGATTTCATCGATGACCTGTTGAATCGCCGCTTCCCTCTTCTCCTTTTTTTCGCTGACTTTTTCCACCAAATAATAGTAGGTCTTTGGATCCAGGCATTTGAGCGCAATGTCCTCCATCTCGAATTTCATGGCATAAATCCCCAGCCTGCTGGCCAGCGGCGCATAAATTTCCAGAGTTTCCTTGCACTTGTCGATGATCTTTTGCTCCGTCATGTAGTTGATGGTGCGCATGTTATGGAGCCGGTCGGACAGCTTTACAATGAGCACGCGGATATCCTTGGACATGGCGAGGAACATTTTGCGCAGGTTTTCCGCCTGCCGCTCTTCTTTACTCTCGAATTTGATCTTGCCCAGCTTTGTCACGCCATCTACCAGCAGTTCCACTTCTTCGCCAAATTCCTGTTTCAGTTCTTCTGCGGTATAAGGCGTGTCCTCCACTACATCATGAAGAAGTCCCGCTACGATGGTATTTTCGTCCATCCCCAAGTCGGCCAGAATTTCCGCTACCGCCATAGGGTGGACCAGGTAGGGCTCGCCGGACTTTCTCAGTTGGCCTTCATGCATTTCTCTGGCCTTGTCGTAGGCTCGACCGATCAGTGCCATGTCGTAGCTTTGGTTATAGCCGGAAATGGTTTGTAAAAATTCTTCTCTGCTCTTCAATTTGCTGTCCTTCTCTTTTTTTCACCCTATACTTGCGCTCCATGGTTCGGATCGCGCCGCTCCGGCTTTTTCTTTTTCTTCTTTTTTGTATTTCTCAAATATTTGCTCTGGTTTCCCCTGCGTGAAAATTCATAGTACAGCGGGCTGCAAATGGTGATGGAAGAAGCTGCTCCCACCAGAACGCCTACCATCAGCGGCAGCGTAAATTCCCGAATGGCTTCCCCGGTCATGACAAACAGCGGAACCATGACGATCAATGTGGTAAAGGACGTCATCAACGACCTTCCCAGCGTCTGGGTAATGCTTTTGTCCAGGATTTCCTCTGTACTGCCTTTCCCGCTGTACCTCAGGTTTTCACGAACCCGGTCAAAGATTACGATGGTGTCGTTGATGGAATATCCTACTACCGTAAGGATGCCCGCAATGAAGGGGTTGTTGACCTGCACGTTGAAAATCGCATAGAATGCGATGACCAGCAGCACATCGTTGAGCACGCCCAGCAAGGCGGCTCCTCCAAATTTCCACTCCGAGAACCGAAGCCGAATGTAGATCAACATGCACAGGGCGGACAACAGTACGGCTTTGATGGCATTGTTGCGCAGTTCCTTTCCAATCGATGGACCGAAGAGCTCCTGTGCGATCACGTCTTCATCTTCAAACCCAAAATCTTCTTGCAAAGTTCCCAGGACTTCCGCCCTCTTGTCGGAATCCAAGGCTTCAATGGTACGAATGACCACTTCCTCGTTGTCATCGCCTGAATAGATGATTTCCGGATCCAAATCGTATTCCTCAATGGATTTTTTTACATCAGCCACCGGCACCTGCTTGCCCATGTCCACCTGCAGCATGGTGCCGCCTGTGAAGTCGATTCCATAGTTCAGGCCCCGCACCAGGCCGAACACCAGGCCGATGAGCATCAGGCCAACGGTAACGCAGTAAAAAATTCTTCTATGCTTGATGAAATGCAGTTCCCTGTTGATTTGGAACGTGGCCGTATTGTCCTTCTTGATTCCGAAAAATCCTTTTTTTGCGCATGCTTTGCTTTCGGAAAAAATGTTGACATAGAGCCTGGTAACCAGAACTGCCGTAACCAGGCTGGCCAGAATGCCGATCATCAATGTCCAAGCGAAGCCTTTTACGGTACTGGTCCCGATCTGGTACAGGATCACCGCCGCAATCAAAGTCGTCACCTGGGAATCGACAACCGTGCTCATGGCTCGCTTGAAGCCGGCTTGTGAAGCTACCCGGATGCTCTTTCCCGAAATGATCTCTTCCCGTATTCGGGAAAAAATGACGACATTGGCATCGACGGCCATGCCAACGGACAAAATGATGCCTGCGATTCCCGGCAAGGTAAGGACGCTCCCCATGAGTGCCATAACGTTCAAAATAATGGCTACATACAACAGCAGGGCGATGTTTGCCGCAAGCCCCAGGATCCGATAACTGATCAACATAATGATAAAGATGAGCGCAAGGCCGATGAAGCCTGCAATGATGCTCTGTTCCAGGGCATTGTAGCCAATCTTCGCCGTCTGGACGGAGGACGTCACTTCCTCCAGCTCCACAGGCAATGCGCCGCCCCGGATGAGAGCCGCCAGGTTCTTGGCTTCTTCTTGGGTAAAGCCGCCCGTGATTTCGCAGCTGCCCCCGGAGATCGGGCCATTGTTCACCGATGGCGCAGAAATGATCTGGTCGTCCAGGAGGATCATGATGGCGTTATCCGCCACGCCTTCGTCCGTGTATGTGGACGTGACTGCGCCGCTGTAAGCTTTCTGGGTAGCCTCCGCGAATTTGTCCCCGCCTTCGCTGTCAAACTCCAGGAGAACGGCATAGCCGCCATCTTCCGCAGTGCCAGTGGTCGCGTCTTTGACGTTGCTTCCATCCAGGACCTTGGTGCCGTCCGCCAGCTCAAATTCCAGCTGAGCCGTCTGCCCGATCTGATCGATGGCTTCTTCTGCATCCTCTGCCCCCGGCAGTTCCACGCGAATCCGCTTCTGGCCCTCTATGGTAACGACCGGTTCCGCCAGTCCCATCTGGTTGACCCGTTCCTCGATGACCGCCTGGGTCTGGTTCATCAGCTCCGTCAGATCGTCCCCTTCAAGGTCGGTCTGCGCTTCCATGACAACGTAGACGCCGCCTTTGATGTCCAGCCCCATTTTGATTTTGTCCTTTGTGGGTTCCATTGCGGATCCTAAACCAAAAATGGTCACATACCACCCGAATGCGATCAATAGTACGACCACAACTGCTAAAATTCGCTTAAGCGTATAATTCATTTTGCCCTCCGTCTTTTTTGTGATTTTGTATGCATCTATTTTGAAATTAGCCATAAACCTGCTAATTTAAACTATATTCGTAACATTTTACTACTTTTTTGCTGCTTCTACAAGGGCAAACCATCTTCTTTTTTGTTCTTTTCCTTTACTTTTTTATGTTGACGCCCCAGATGCCACCGATGATGCCGCCTCCCACTGGGATCAGATAGGCTGGCTTGAGCATGGACAAATTGGGAAACGAAGAGAACCATGCGCCCACAAGGAGCAGCACGAACGCCAGGAGCGCCACCGACGAGAGCAGCCCAACGAGCAGCCCGGCTTTCTGGAAACAACTGGACATGTACATGCCTGCGAACAGGCAGCAAAGCGTCATCGCCGCCACGACAAAGGAAAATCCCCATTCCTCGGGAAACGGAGTCAGCCTCGTCAGCAACGCCCCCAGCAAGGTGAGGACGCCAAACCCCATCAGGCTGATGGCATAGCATTTGCATATTCTCGTGATTTTTTCCATGAACCTGTCACCTCCCTGCTACCAATATATTTCCCGGAGCAAGGAAAAAGAATCAGAACGCATAAGGAAAATGGCTCCAGGGAGTTTTTCAAGGCCAGGAGCGCCACCGGCGCTTCTGTTCTGGAAAGGAGCCTTGCCCAAATTTCGCACATGCCCCATGGACGGTGTTGCATTGCAAAAAAACGCATTGTGAAAATCCCCTGTTTCCTAAACCATCAAACTTTCACAAGCACAAGTTTCGCATCACGAAAAAACACACTGTGAAATTCCTTCTACAGTGTGTCCGCTCCTGCAATCCAGATATGTCAGCTTTCTTTTCCCTCTTCCGCAGGCGCTGCTTCTTCTTTGGAATCTTCGGAAGCCTCTGTCGGTTGTTCTGAAGCGGGCTTCTCTGCGTCCGGCTTCTCGTCCTCTTTTTCTGTGGGTGCGGCTTTCCCGGCAGGTTCTTCCGCTGCTGCATCGGACTTTTTCTTCAACCGTTTTGGCTTCGCTTTCCTGGGTGTATCTCCTTCATCCTCTTCGGAAGGGGCGGGGGCACTTACCTTCTTCGTTGCCCTTGCGTTTTCCACTACTTTGGAAACGGCCCATCTCATGACTTCGAACTTCACTTTGTCCGCGCCGACCTGAATGATCAAAGATTCCTCTTTTGTCTTTACGATCTTCCCACAGATTCCCCCGATGGTTATGATTTCATCGCCCACGCGGACGTTGCTTCTCATTTCATTGACTTGCTTTTCTCGTTTCTTCTGCGGTCTGATGAGCAGGAAATACATCACCAAAAGCAGCACTACTAAAGGGATCAACGTAGCCCATGTACTACCATTCATAAACCTAAAGCCTCCTTCAATCTCTTGCTCTTACTTCAATATGAAACAAATGGTGCCGGCGATGGGGGTCGAACCCATACGGTGTTGCCACCACGGGATTTTGAGTCCCGCACGTCTGCCAATTCCATCACGCCGGCACAACGAAGTTATTATAGCATGTTTTGGGTGGCCAGACAACAGCTTATTTTTATTTTTCTGGAACGATTTTATAGATTTCTGCCTGGAAAAGGCTATGCATCCACAATTTCCAAATCCTCCTGCTTGATGTCCGTCATCTGTTTTTTGCTCAGAAGGCTGTACATGACGGGAATCACGATGAGGGTCATGAGCGTGGCATAAATCAGGCCACCGATGCATACGGTGGCGATGGGCTGCATCATTTCCGCACCGTTTCCCATGCCGATGGCCAGCGGCAGCAACCCCAAAATGGTCGTAATGGCGGTCATGAGCACAGGGCGCATCCTGACCGCTCCCGCCTCCACGATGGCCATATGGCGATCCATGCCTTCTTCCAGGCGGAAACGATTCATGCAGTCAACCAGCACGATGGCATTGTTGACGATGATGCCCACCAGCATGACAAACCCCAGCAGCGCCACAACGCTCACTTCCTGACCCGTTATCAGCAAACCCATCATGCCGCCCGTAAAGGCCAGCGGCACTGTGAACAGGACGATGAACGGCGAACGGAGGGACTGGAACTGCGCTACCATCACCAGATATACCAACAGGATCCCCATCCCCAGCATGAGCATCATCTGTTCCATGGCGTCCATGATGGTTTCGTTTTCCCCCTCAAACTCTGCTTTCACCCCGGTCGGCAAATCCATGGCTTCCACCGCATCTTTGGCCTTGCTGGTCATTTTGGTGATGTTGTAGCCATCCTTCACGGCTGCGCTGACTGCCTGCACGCGCTTTTGAGACTCATGGCTGACGACGCTCAGGGTTTCTGTTTCCTCAATGTCCGCAATGCTGGACAGGTTGACTTTCTCTTCTGTGCCATCCGCTTTTTCCCCTGTGACCTTCAGCTTTTCCAGATCCTCCTTCGTCATGGAGTTGCTGTCCTTGCTGGAAACCACCACATCCGTTTCTTCCCCGTTTTTCACCAGGGTCGTAGCCGCATCGTCTTTGGACAGCTGGGCGGAAACATCGGCAAATATCTGTGCCACGGTCAAACCGTGTGACATGGCCTTATTTTTATAGATGTCAATCTGCAGCTTTGGCGTGCTGTCCTCCTTCGTGTCGGTCACATCCTCCAGGCCTTCCATCTCTTTCAGTTTTTCCTCAATGGAAATGGCGGCTGTCCGCAAGTTGTCCAAGTCATCCGCATATACGTTGATTTGAATGCCGGAGTCGCCCAGCATGCTCATCAGGTCCGTATCTCCCTGAGCCGTGATTTCACAGTCATACTCCTTTCCCATGGCTTCTATCTGTTTTGCAATGTGGCTGCCCTCCTCCAGCCTGTCCTCGTCCAACATGATGTACATCATGACCTGGGTCACATCTTTCTCATCGCCTACGGACATTCCCACGATGCTCCCCGCATCGCTGGACAACATGGCTCCTACTGTTTCCACGCCATCCATGTCCTCTATTTTCTTCGCAATGGCATCGGCCGTCTCCGCCGTATCTTCCAGTTCACTGTCCTCAGGCATCTGGATGGTCGCAGATACCTGAGGGCTGGCCATGGCGGGCATGTAAGAAAACCCTCGCATCAATGCCAGCCCAGTGGAAGCGACCAGCAAGAGCACCGCCGCAATGAGCACGATCGCCCTGTGGTTCAGGGCCAATTCCACGATGTCTCTGTACTTCATGACCAGGAAGCTGTCCTGGCTGAGCGCCGTTCTCTTTGTGTCACGTTTTAGCAGCCCCCGCGCCATGGCCGGAACCAATGTCAGGGCAATGAACAAGCTGGCAAGAAGCGCATAAGCGATAGTCAGCGCCATGTCGGTAAAAATTTCCCTGGTCATGCCTTCCACAAAGACGATGGGAACGAAAACGCAAATAGTCGTCAGCGTAGAGGACGTAATGGCTCCCGCTACCTGTGCTGCCCCGGAAATAGCGGCTTTCGTATGCCCATACCCCATGGATCTGAGCCGATAGATGTTTTCGATGACCACAATGGAGTTGTCCACCAGCATCCCCACTCCTACCGCCAGACCCGCCAGGGATATGACGTTCAGCGTCACGCCGGAAAAATACATGAGCGCAATGGCAAATGTCACGCTGACCGGAATGCTGATAGCGGTAATCAGCGTCGGTCTGATGTCCCTTAAGAAAAACAGCAGGATCAAAATCGCCAAAATCGCACCCAGCAAGAGGTTCTGCAACACGGAGTTGATGACCATGTGGATGTATTCGCCCTGATCCGACAGCACAGTGAAATCAAGCCCCTCGTGGTGCTCTGAAAGCGTATCAAACTCCGAGGCTATGCGATCGGCCACCTCAGCCGTGGCATAGCCGGACTGCTTTGTGAAGGTGAGCAGGACTCCGTTTTCATCGTTGATCCTGGCATAGGTTTCAGCCGAATTGTCCGCATTTGTCACATCGGCGATATCGGAGAGCCTGACTGGCTCCACGCCATCCACATCCATGTCCAGCAACACCAGGTTTTTCAGTTCCTCCACGCTCTTGATCTTGTTTCCAACGCTCACCAGGATTTCGCTTTTGCCATCGCTCACATAGCCTGCGGGCATGGAAAAGTTCTGGGCATCCAGAATCGATGAAACGTTGCTCATGGTCAGTACGCCCGTCAGGTTCGCACTGTTCAGCGCCGCTTCCTCCGAGGACTGCACCTGTTCCAGGGAAGCCTGCAATTGTGCCACCGTAGACTGGAGCGTGCTTTCCTCTGCCGCCAGATCCGCCCTGTTGTTTCCCAGCGTTGCAGAAGCTTGAGCCTGCTGCACGTTCAATTCGGAAAGCCCTTCGTCCACCGCTTTGATTTGCGCATCCAGTTCTTTGGAGGATGGGAGATCCTCCAGATCCAAGCCGTTTTGTTCCACGGATTTTTGCAGATCCTGCAAGGCAGAAACCGCCTCCGCATATGCTGAATTGGCCGACAGCATTTTCTGCAGGTCTTCTTCTGACATGTTAGGATACTGTTTTTTTAAAGCCCGTTCCATTTCTTTTTTGGCCGCCTCAAGGGTTTCCAGCTGCGCAACCAGCTCTTTCGTCTGAACCAGCTGCTCCCGCCCTTCTTTCATCTGGGTTCTGGCCGCTTCTATCTTTTCCGCGGATTCCTTTTGGGCATCGGCAATGCTTTCCTTCCCATCCTGAATCTTGTCCTGCCCATCTTTTGCTTTGCTGATGCCGCTTTTCAGCTTCCCCTTGGAACCGGAAAACTGCTTTAAGATGGCATCGCTTGTTTTTTCATTGATTTTATCGATTTTATCCTGGGAAAGGACAACCTGGATGTCCTCGCTCACAAGCCCTGTGGCGTTGACGCTGGCTACGCCCTCGATTCCTTCCAGCGACGCCAACAGGTTTTCTTCCACGAAAGACGAAGTCTCAACGGCGCTTTGGTCTTTCAAATTGACGGCGGCCACCGTGACCGGCATCATATCCGGGTTGATCTTCATGATGACGGGCGTGCCAACCGTCTCGTCCCATTCCCCGGAGATGAGGTCGATCTTCTCCCGAATGTCCACGGAAACGCTATCCATGTCCACGTCATCGGAAAACTCCAGGGCAACCATGGAATAGCTGTCATTGGATTGGGAAGTCATATCTTTGATATGATCCAGCGTGGCCAGCTGCCGCTCCAATGGCTGGGTAATGTCATTTTCAATCTCCTCCGGGCTGGCTCCCGGATACGTCGTCACAACGATGGCATAAGGCATGTTGATGCTGGGAAACAGATCCGGCGTCATCCTGGAAAAGGACACAATGCCGAACACAACGATTAAAACAACGGCTACCAGCACGGTAAACGGTTTTTTTACACTAAATTTCGCTAACATTTCTTCTCGATTGATCCCCTTACTTTAATCCCCTTTTGACGATTCCTGCCGTTCCAAAACGCCATGCCGGACGATGGGAAGACCTATGGTCCGGCTCGCATCCTGCGGCAGAAAAGCGCATTTTTTCCCCTGAAATCTGACGCAGCGCTGGAGCGCTGGCTGCCAACCCCCTTCCTATTGGCCTCCTGACTGAAAATGGGAGAGCCATCAGCGGCGAAACCGATTGAGGCAGGCAAAGATCTCCTGCCTGCGAACTGCGGCATATCCGCAGGCCGCAGTTCCCTTGAGCAAGCCCTCCATGCCTTTCTCCCGAAGGATGCCGTCCAGCTGGTCGGCGATTTCATAGAGCGTCCTGCGGCCATCCGTCCATTCTTCCAGACAGCATAGCAGGATTTTCCCAAGCGCAGCCGTCTGTTCCCCATCCTCCAATTGTTCCACATAACGCAGATCCACCGTTTCCTTTCCGATGGAAAAAGAATCCTTCCCCTGCGTCTTGACTTTCAGCGGCTTGCGCTTCTTTTCTTCCAGCAGCCTGCGGGGCCAGTTCATGACCCTGCGGCTTTCTGGCACGGCAAAATCCGGGCTTTTTCCCGGTGCCGCCTCCCTATATTTTTCACACAATGCCTTTGCCCTTTGCGTAATGTCCTCCGGCCTGTAGCGATCCATCTGGATCACCGTATCGGCGATATGGAAAAACGCGCCGGAGCTGCCTGCCACCAGGATGGTGGAAATCCCGGCGTCCTCATAAAGCTGCCTCGCCCGCTGGATGAAGGGCGTGATGGGTTCCTTGCCCTGCCCGATGACTTCCTGCATGAAAACGTCCCGCACCATGAAATTGGTTGCGGACGTGTCCTCGTCAATGAGAAAGAGCTTGCTCCCGGCTTCCATGCTTTCTGCGATGCCTGCAGCCTGCGATGTGCTGCCGCTGGCATCCAGGGTAGAAAAACTGGTGGTGTCCTTTCCGTTGGGAAGGTCATTGATGAACAGGGAAATGTCCACGTCCTTGATGAATCGCCCATCCTCGGCCCGCAGCTTGACTGCCGTGTCGTCCGCAATCACATACTCCCTGCCATCCCCTTGGATGTGGTCGTAAACGCCCTGCTGCAAAGCCGCCAGGAGCGTGGACTTGCCGTGATAGCCGCCTCCGGCAATCAATGTGATGCCCTGAGGGATTCCCATTCCCGTCAGTTTCCCCTTGTGCGGCAGTTCCAATGCGATGCGCAGGCTTTCCGGCGAATAAAAGGAAATAGCCCCTTTCATGGGACGATCCGACACGCCGCTTTCCCTGGGCAGGACGGCTCCATCCGCCACGAATGCGGCCAAACGGCGGTTTCTCAATTCCCGTCGAATGGCATGCTGGTCATCTGCCAGGCATACGACTTGCTCCACCTTCTTTGCGTCCATGTTCCTATAAAAAAGAGCCTGATCCAAGCACCGGGGAAGGAATTGGAACAGCATTTTCTCCAATTCCCGGCCATTGATGCGCCTGCCGTTTGCCGGAAACCCAGCGTGAAAACGGACGATCAATTCCCGCTGCGTGATTTGGCAGGCCGTCCGCTCCAGCACAGTCTGCCCGCACCTGGACGTGGACAAGAGGCCGCTCTTCCCCGTTCCCCTGGCCTTGAAGGTGACAGCCTCGAATTGCGCCGCAAGCCTGCGAGTCAGGTAATCCTGCAATGCGATGCGCATATGCTTTTTCTCGATGCAGCTTTGGGGAATGCCGGTATCTTTCCATGGAATCCTGGCGCTGAGGGCAGAGGGCGGCGCAAAGGGATCGCCCTGTATCCGATCAAGCCCCAGCTGGTATCCATCGAATTGGTACATGCCTCGCAGTTCCTTGTACAAGCCGTAGCTTTTTCCGTCTATGGTTCGAATGTGTTTGCTTAAATCCTGGCTTTGTCTCATGGGTTTCATACCTCCAGCTTCCAGTTTAACATCTCATAACAAAAAAACAAGGGCAATGCCCTTGTTTTTTTGCAAAAATCCCATATGCCTGGAGTCCCTAGAGGTCTGCGTTTTCTTCATTTTGTTTGCGCCCGCTGCCGCAGGTGCGCCTGAAATGCCTGTCCTTTTGCCTACTCCCTCTTTTCAAACCCCAACTTGCCGGAAACGCTGCGAACCATCGTGGAAACCGGATGCTTGATTTTCGTGCGGAACATGCGCAGTCCTTCAGTGGCCTTCCAAATCGCCAGGTTTTGCTTTTTTAACTCCTGCAGTTCCCGCAGCAAGGCCAGATCCGACATCGCCGCAAAACGAAGGATGTCATCAACCATATGCGGGTTGTCTTTCTCCCATACCTCGCCATCCCGATAACGGTTGCGGAACAACGGCTGCCCGTCCCCAATGAAAGCGTCCGCTATTTTTTGGTTGTCCGCATCGTAAGCAGCCGCAAAGGCTTCGGCATCTTTTGCACTCCAGAGGACGCAGGGGTATGCTTCATCGGAAACCTTTGCGATATCCAGCAGCGTTTTCTCAAAAAAGCGTCTT
>CAZVBL010000003.1:32155-70395 GCA_964625475.1 uncultured Zhenpiania sp.
CAATTTTGCCTTTTTGACTTTGATGACGGCATTGGATTTGATCCCCTTGAACGTCTTTGCACCAACGCTGGTCAGGACTTTGGAGTTGATGGTGATCGTCGCAAGCTTTGAACAGCCCTGGAATGTCCGTTGCCCCAAGGTTTGTACGCCTATGCCCAGCGTGACGGTCTTGAGTTTTTCATCGCTGTAAAACGCATACCCTTTCACCGCAGTGACGCTCTTTGGGATCTTGATCGCAGTCAGCGCCGCGCAGTTCCGAAAAGCGCCGATGCCGATCATCGTCGTGCCCACTTCTATGGAAACCGTCTTTAATTTCGTGCAGTCCCGGAAGGCTCTCGCTTTGATGGACCTCACGGACTTTGGAATGGTGATGGTCTTGATGGACTGACACTTCATGAAGGCTTCTTTTTCGATGGACGTCACGCCAGAGCCGATGGATGCCGTCTTCAGCGCACTGCAGTTTTTAAAGGCTCCTGCTCCGATTGTCACAACCGAATCCGGGATGGATACGTTCTTGAGCGTGATGCAATCCTTAAATGCGTTTTCAGAGATGGATGTCACTTGATAGGAAACATCATCGATGGTAACGGATGCGGGAATCGCCACTGTCGCTTTTGTCGCCGTCGTACCCGCATAAGCCACCTGGGATCCCTGCACGGTCACTTTGTACTTGTCCTTGCCGGAAACCAGCGACGTCCCCTTGGCAGGCGCTGTCGCCTCTGTATTCGTCGCTTCCGTGCTGGTCGCCTCTGTGCTGGTTGCCTCTGTATTCGTTGCTTCTGTGGAGGTTGTCTCTGATGAGCTTACATCTGTCGCCGATGCCGTATCGACTGCAATGGCCGAATAACCGAAACCTGTCGCTGCAACGGAACAGGAAAGCAGAAATGCTATTATTTTTTTATTCATTTTTTCTCCTCTTCTTTCTAAATTGTTCTACTTCTTTCTAAATCATCCTACATCATTGGCTGAAAATGGCGAAATGAATCCTTCGTCTCCTTTGTCCCTGCCTATGCGCCGCTTCCCTTTATGGGACGACCCATACGAGGCAGCCTCTTTTGCCCTTTGCTCTTTATGACTTTTACGTTTTTGTGGCCACGATGCCTTTCACCTCCAATTTCTGCGATCCCCAGCGGAAGACCGCCGTTTTTTCAATCCAGGATGCCAACTGTCCCTATTCCTTCGCAAGCCAAAGGCGGAAGGTGCTTCCTTCTCCCACCTTGCTTTCCACCTCGATGGTACCGCCGTGGAGCTTTGCGATCTTCATGGCAAGGGACATTCCCAGGCCAATGCCTTCCGTCCCCCTGGAACTGTCCGCTTTATAAAAGCGGGTAAAGATTTTATCCAAATGCTCTTCACTGATTCCAAGCCCCTGATCCGTAACGGACATGTGCACCTTCCCGTCCGCCTCCCCCGTTTCGATGAATATTTCGCCGCCTGGCGGGCTGAATTTCACTGCATTGGAAATCAGGTTGCGAACGCCGATCACCACCAAATTCAAATCCATCATCGCCCATGCGTCTTTCAGTCCAAAACGAAAATCGATCTGTTTCCCCATCCGTTCCTTTTCATCCTCACAGACGACTTCCACCACATCCACCATGTTGGCCATCTCTTTTTCCATCGATTGCCGCCCTTGCTCCAGCCTTGACAAATAGAGAACCTGCATGATCATCTGGCGCATTTTTTCGGATTGCCTGTTTATCAGGTCAAAGGATTGCCGCATGCCCGCCACGCTGTCCGCTTTTTCGCTCCCGTATTGGCTTTCGGCCATGATTACGGCAACGGGCGTGCGCAGCTCGTGCGCAATGTTGGATGCGAATTGCTCCTGGGAGGAAAGCATTTGCTCGATCCGATCCAACATGCGGTTGTTCGCCTGTGCCAAAACAGACATCTCCTTGATGCCTCCCTCGTAGGAAATGCGCTGCGTCACATCCCGACCCGCCCCTATTTTTTCTGCCGTCTGGCACATGGACTTCAGATCCCTGGACAGCTTCCTTGCCCACAGGCCGCCGATGCCTATGATGACTAAGGCTCCTAAAGCAATGCAGCCGTAGGCGAAGTATTTCAGCTTGCCATACTGTTTGGAAACATCCGAGTAATTCGCAATCCCCCGTACATAGATGTCCGTATCAAAAAGATAAGGCCCGCTCCTGTCGCATACAAAAAACCGCATTCCGGAAACCTCCACTTGCTGCACCTTCCTCCCCTTCTGCTTCGAATAATCGGAAGGAAAGCCCTGTGGGTAGCTGCCCGACAGCAGACCCCTGGTTCTGCTCATTACGACAAAATGATAGTTTTCATCCTTGTACTGAAACTGGTTCGATATGTTAAGCT
The DNA here is from genome assembly GCA_964625475.1 of uncultured Zhenpiania sp. Classification (GTDB taxonomy): domain Bacteria; phylum Bacillota; class Clostridia; order Peptostreptococcales; family Anaerovoracaceae; genus Hominibacterium. The sequence continues at coordinate 34,490 of CAZVBL010000003.1, forward strand.
TGTTTCCATTTAGCTCGATGTACCTGCATTCGTTTTTTGTCTTGTGGTTTAACTGCATCTCGATTTCCTGCCGGACGATGGTATCGCTAAAAATATGGACGAATACGATGGCCAGGAACGAAAACAGCACGATCAGGATCATCAGCAACCCACAGACATAATGGGTAATCGTCAGCTGTTTCACGCCTCGCTTTTTAATAAGTATCCCACCCCTCGTATGGTATGGATCAGTTTTTTGTCATATCCATCGTCAATTTTTTTCCTCAAATACCGAATATGCACGTCCACCACGTTGGAATTTGCGCTGTCTTCATAATTCCAGATATTGGACATCATCTGCTCCCTCGTCAGCACCACTCCCTGGTTCCGAATCAAATACAGAAGGAGAAAAAATTCCTTCGGGGTCAGGGAAATTTCCTGGTCTCCCCGCATCACCACATGGTTGTTCTGGTTTACGGACAAGTCTTCGCATCGGTAAATGTGATCCGGCACTTCCGGCACGCGCTTCGTCATTGCCCTGATCCGGGCGAGCAGTTCTTTCATGTGAAAGGGCTTGGCCAGGTAATCGCTGGCTCCTAAATCCAGCCCATAAACGACATCCTTCACATCATCTCGCGCAGTCAGGAATAACACCGGCGTAAGGATGCCCCGTTCCCTCGCTTCTTTTAAAACGGCAAAACCGTCCTTTTGGGGGAGCATGACATCGAGGACGATGCCATCGTATTCGGCCAGGCCCAGGTAGTCCAACGCGCTTTCCCCATCGAAGCAAGCATCTACGGCATATCCTTCCGATTTCAATTCCCGAACCAAAATTCGATTCATGTCTTTCTCGTCTTCTACTACAAGCAACCTCATGGCGTTCCTTTGTCTTCTCTTTCACTCGATTCTTTTTCAGGATAAACGGTTTAAATTAAGATTTGGTTAAGTTGGACAAGATCATTTTATGAAAAGTACTTGTAGATTTGGTGAAAATGGCATGGACGAGGAACAACTCCACATGGTTTTTTCGTTGTCCCAACAGGCGGCAAATAAAAAACGATTCTGGCAGCAGCTGAAAGTCTTTGTTGACAGTCGCCCTGAATCCGCCTATAATAAAACAGTCATTTAGTTTAGACGAACATTCATTCCGAAAAGACCGATTGCAATCGAAGGGAGAGGTTGTCATGACATATATGAAACGAACCGCAGAAGATACGGCTCTTCGGATTTCCAAAATGTTCCCCGTGTTGTTGGTGACGGGTCCCAGACAGGTTGGAAAAACAACGCTGCTGCAAAGGCTGGCAGAAACGCAGCAAGGTACGGGGACAGAACGAAAATATGTAACGCTGGACGATCCTGACGTAAGATATTTGGCAAAACATGACCCCGCATTATTTTTACAAAGATATGACCCACCGGTGCTGATCGATGAAATCCAGTATGCACCGGAACTGCTGCCTTATATCAAAATGAGCGTGGACCGTTCCAAAAGAAAAGGCGATTTTTGGATTACCGGTTCGCAGGTGTTCCATCTGATGAAAAATGTGAGCGAAAGCCTTGCGGGACGGGTTGGCATCATGAATTTATTGGGCTTGTCAGATGCGGAAATTTATCAGGAGCCGGGCAAACCGTTCCAAACGGACAGGGAATACCTGATGAACCGTTTGTCTGAAAGGACGCCAAAGGGCTTAAACGAGATTTACGGCAGGATTTTCAAAGGATCCATGCCGGAGCTTTACGCAGATGAAGCTGTGGATTGGGAAACCTATTACCGCTCCTATGTAGACACATACCTGCAAAGGGACATACGCAGCCTTGCACAGGTTGCTGATGAAATGCAGTTTTACAATTTTATGACGATTGTTGCCGCACATACCGCAAAGCCTGTCGTTTATGAGGAATTGGCAAATGCCGCCGATATTTCAGCACCGACAGCGAAAAAATGGCTTTCTGTTCTGGCGTCCTCCCATATTGTCGCGCTTGTGCAGCCATATCACAACAATGCGCTGAAACGAGTCGTCAAAATGCCCCTTCTTCACTTTTTGGATACCGGCCTGGCGGCTTATCTCTTGAAATGGGGAAACCCTGAAGCGCTGGAAAAAGGGGCGATGTCCGGGGCGTTCTTTGAGAGCCATGTGTTTTCGGAAATCTACAAGAGCTATCTGAACGCAGGGAAAGAACCGCCCATCTTCTATTACAGGGACAAGGACCAGAAGGAAATCGATCTGTTGATTTATCAAAACGGCGTGCTTTCCCCGATAGAAATTAAAAAAGCGGCGTCCCCTGGCAAAACCGCAATTAAGAATTTCAATGTTTTGGAACCTGTGGCCCATGGAGAAACGTTCGGAGGCCTGGAAGCCCTAAAAGTGGAGATAGGGACTGGGAACGTCATCTGCATGGCAAACGATTTGCTGCCTGTGGACGAAAAAAACTGGTTCGTTCCAGTCTGGTTGATTTGATCGCAAAAGGGCGCCGCTCTAACGAATTATATCCATTAATGCGGCAGCCCCAACGATTTGTGCTTTCATTCTTCAGAACGAAATACTTTACACCCATTCTGCTATATTGGTATGCAAGAGCTCATGGGCCCTGTGGGAAAGTGGATGTTCCAGAAATTCTTCATAAGTCAGTTGAACAGTAGGGTTTTCATGGGAAAAACGAATTGCTGCCATACGATCCATGCCATAGAGCGTCTTTCCGCGTTCTTCTGCCAATTCTTCCCCGTCATGGATCGGCTGTCCGCCGCCGCCTGCGCATCCTCCCGGACATGCCATGACCTCCACGAAATCATACTGCACACTGCCTTCCCTGAGAGCCTCCATCAGTTTTCGTGTATTGCCGAGACCGTTGACAACTGCTACCTTCACTGCGATTCCCCCGATCTCGAATATGGCTTCCTTCCATCCGTCCATGCCCCTCACCTTCTTAAAAGCATCGTTCTTCGGATTCTTTCCGGTCAAAAGGAAATATGCAGATCTCAGCGCTGCTTCCATAACCCCGCCTGTTGCGCCGAATAGGACGCCTGCTCCTGTTCCCTCTCCGAAGAAATCATCAAATGACTCTTCCTTCAGTTCATTCACACGTATCCTGTCTGCATTGATGAGACGATCCATTTCACGAGTGGTCAGCGCCAGATCCACATCCTGCCCATGCCCGGAGTCACTCACGGCCTCTACATCACACTCATATTTTTTGGCTATACACGGCATGACGGATACGGAAAACACCTTTTCAGGATCGATCCCCAGTTTATGGGCGATATATGTCTTGCTGACGGCACCGAACATCTGCTGCGGAGACTTGGCGCTGGACAGATTCCCGGCGAATTCCGGATACTGAGTCTTGACAAATCGGATCCATCCCGGACAGCAGGACGTGAAAAGAGGCCAGGGATGCTTTTCCCTTTCCTTAAATCGCTCTACAAATTCACTGCCTTCCTCCATGATGGTCAGGTCTGCGCTATATACCGTATCGAATATGTAATCAAAGCCGATCTGCCGCAAAGCGCTTATGAGTTTTCCCATAGTGGTTTCTTCTCTGTAAAGACCTACGCCCTCTCCCCATGCAGTTCTGACTGCAGGGGCGATCTGCACCATAGTGATCTTGTCAGGATCTGCCAAAGCGTCCAGCATCTTCTGCGTATCGTTTCTTTCCCGTAAAGCCCCCACCGGACAATGGGTGATGCACTGTCCGCAGAAAGCACAGTCCGCCTCTTCGATCGGTGCGTTCTGCGCCACACCCACTGTCGTCCTGTAACCACTGCCGGACAGATTCCATACATTCATGCCCTGTATCTTATCGCACACCTGGATGCACCTCATGCATTTGATACATTTGGAAGCATCACGGATCAGCGGACTTTTGCTGTTCCACCTGTTCTTTTCTGCCGTATTCCCATAAGGGTTTTCCAATATCCCCAGATCATTGGCGATCTTCTGCAAATTGCAATTGCCGCTTCGCACACATGTAGCACATTTGCAGTCATGGTCGGAAAGGATCAACGACACATTGATCCTTCTGGTCTTTCTTACCTTCGGGCTGTTGGTATAGAGCTGCATGCCCTCTTCTACAGGCGTATTACATGCAGTGATGAGGGTCTCCATGCCGACGTTTTCCACAATACAGACTCTGCATGCACCGATCTCATTGATGCCTTCCAGAAAACAGAGATGCGGGATATCGATACCTACTTTGCGGGCAGCTTCCAGAATCGTTGTGCCCTCATTTACCGATATTTTCTGATCGTTGATGGTCAGATTTACCATTTCTCGTTCCTCCCTCCCCTGAATGCACCGAATCCATAGCGGTCACACCGCAGACACCTGCCGGCTTCCTGCATGGCTTCTTCCAAAGAAAGCCCCTGCTCGATCTCCAGGAAATCGCTTCCTCTCTGGTTGGCGTACCGCAGTTTCATTTCTGCTCTTCCACACGGTTTCTTATCCATGATCTTTGGCTCAGGGATATCCACATCTACAGAGATCTCATGATGGTATCCCAAATATTCATCGATGTTAGCAGCGGCTACCTTTCCTGCCGCAATAGCATTGATCACCGTAGACGGTCCTGTCACACAATCTCCTCCCGCAAACACGCCATCGATGCCGTCTACCTCCGCTGCTCTGTTGGCGGAGAACAACCCTCTGGACTCTACCACCGGCACGCCGGAATCCTCGAAGTCATGATAATCGATGCCCTGACCTATAGCCGATATGACGATATGGCATGGGATGCGCTCTTCATCTGCCTGCGCAGCGACAGGCCTCGGCCTGCCTGACTTGTCAGCTTCTCCTGCGATCTGCGGTTTTACCCATAGTGCCTTCACACTATCATCAGCATCCAGTTCGATCCTGACAGGCGCTTTCAGCTCGATCAGTGTACAACCCTCAGCTACGGCTCCATCGATCTCTTCCGGCAATGCTGTCATATCGTCTTTTCTCCTTCTGTATACGATGTTGACTTCCGAAGCGCCCAGCCTCTTTGCAGTCCTTGCTACATCCATGGCCACATTGCCTCCCCCGATAACAGCAACGGATCTGTTCCTGAAATCAGGCATAGCATCATCACCGATGCCTCGCAGCATCTCCACAGCGGGGATAACGCCTTCTCCATACTCTCCTTCGATGCCCAGTGCCTTATGAGTGTGAGCTCCGATGGAAATATACACGGCATCATAATCATCGATGATCTCCTTCATGCTCTGCTCTTTCTCCGCATCATAGTCCAGCCTGATCTCCACGCCTGCCGAAAGGATGGCATCGATATCCCATTGAAGGCGTTCTCTTGGGAGTCTGTAATTCGGGATCCCGTATTTCAGCATTCCTCCAAGCTGGCTGCGCTTTTCGAAAATAGTCGGCTGATGACCCATGAGGGCCAGAAAATATGCTGCGGAAAGTCCGCTTGGTCCGCCGCCGATGATCGCGATGCGTTTTCCCGTATCGTCCATCTTTTCAGGCACAGGCACCGTCTCGCTGCAGTTGTCTACAGCAAATCGCTTCATTCCTCTGATGTTCACTGCCGTATCTATGAGCTTCCTCCTGCAGCGCTCTTCACATGGATGTTCACAGATGAGCGCACAGACCGTTGGGAATGGATTGTCCTTTCGGATCAGACGCACTGCATCATCGTATCTTCCTGCCATGACGAGTGCTGTATATCCCGGGATATCCACACCGGCAGGACACAGTGCGACACAAGGCACCGGCTGCCTGGCTTTGGTGATGCTGTCAGCACATCTGTTGCGCTTGATATGAGATTCGTAATCTTCCCGGAAGCCTCGAAGACTTTTCATCGCCATATTGGCTGCTTCTGTTCCGATGGCACAATCAGCGGAATCCCGGATGGCCAATGCTGTGCTTTCTATCAATTCCAGGTCTTCCATACAGTTTTCCATATTGAGATCCAGTATCTTCTCATACAATTTCAGAAGCTGGCCGATTCCCAATCTACAGGGTACGCATTTACCGCAGGTCTGGGCATGGCACAACTTCAGGAACGATTCTGCCATATCCACGGGACATTGTCCCGGCGGACTTGCAATGATCCTTCTTTCCAGATCCCCATAGAGGCCTTCCACGACCATCTGGGCTCTGTCTTTTGTCTTAAAATCAAGCCTGCTCATGATTCCTCACCTTCCTTCCATGTGATATATAATATACTAAAACTTCACATAGCAAAAATGGGTCTGCGCTTTAAAAACCCAGCGCCGAAAACATTTCATTTGTGCCCATATACATATCTGCATCATTCTCTGTATTATCTTGCCGTGCCTGATCAAGAACATCCAACACTCGTTTATAAAGCCTCTTTGTACGATCAAAATCACCCTTTGCCCTACATAAGCCGCCCAGCTCATTTGCTATTGCAACAATCATGGTGGAATTCTTGTACGTTTCGTTCCTTCTGGCATGTCTGCCCAGTTGAGCGGAAATGATGTCTGCGGGATGCCCTCAATTATATTCCCTATTTTTTCTGGGAAGTTCGCATGCCATTTTTATTTGTTACACGAACCCCTTTTACAAGACAGAGATAATCGGTACCATTATTCTTTATGCATTCGAAAAACATGACCGCCCGCCAAGATGCACATATTATACTAATACAATAATTATATCACATAATCACAAAAAGGCAAGGAAAACCTTGCAAAATAAAGGAAAATTTTGTAAGGTTGCAATGCATGTGTTACAACTGAATAATCAAAAGCGAGGATAGACTCCTCTTTATGTTATACTTGAATCATCACAAAACAAAAATATATAAATGTAATAGGCATCGACAACTTTTAAAGCAAGGCCAACATGGCATTCCATAAAAAAGTTGCGGATAGTTTCTGAAATTGCTTATCACCTGATGTGGTTTGTGCTATACTTTTACCCATGACACGGATCCGCTGTTTGGCAATGGTTTGATAGCGATTCTATGATACCAAAAAGTGCGGCTTTATGCCGTTTTGTTTCCAAAATTTATTGGGTTTTCAAGGCATGCGGGCACTCGCCCAAGTGCAAAAGCTTGCGTTATGTGATCACGCCCAACTTTGAAAAAATAACGTAACAGGAGGAATTTTGTTGGGAATATTTTTGACACTGGCATTTTTGTTTTTCATAGGCTCATCTTTAGGCTGGGTTTTAGAGCTTTTGTACAGGAACCTTAACGGCAAAGGAGATAAATGGATTAACCCCGGTTTTTGTACCGGTCCTTATGTGCCTTTGTATGGGGTAGGACTTTGTATTTTATACTTGCTCGCCTCACTTGAAAAGTATGATATGTTCAACAATTTGGTTTTAAATAAAACAGTATTATTTGTGGCAATGGCGATTGGAATGACAGCCATTGAATATATAGCGGGCATTGTGTGCTTGAAATTCTTCAATGTGCGATTGTGGGATTATTCCGACTTCCCCGGAAATATCCAGGGAATCATATGCCCGCAGTTTTCGCTGGTATGGTCGCTTCTAGGTGCTGTGTATTATTTCTTTATCCACGAACACATTTTAGATGCCTTGGAATGGCTTGCAGGAAACCTGGCCTTTTCCTTTGTGATAGGACTGTTTTTTGGCGTGTTCAGCGTAGATGTCGCAAATTCGACAAAACTTGTCATTAGGTTTAAGCATTTTGCAAAGGAGCATGACGTTATTATAAAATATGAAACCGTGAAAGCGCATATTCGGACAAAGCAGGAAAATATTCGAGAAAAATACTATTTCTTCCGCCCATTCCGATCAAGCATGTTGCTTAGTGAACATTTGAAAGAACTGTATGCAAACAGCCTGAAAAACAAAAAAGCTAATAAGTAAAACTGACTGCAGCTTCTCTATATCGCAGCCTCGTTTTTTTGCTAATTTCAAATCCTTCTTGAATTGGGTGGTCCTCTGAATTTCGTATTTCAGTTCCATCATGTATCCAACTCCGCAAACAGATCCTCCACGCTGGAAAAACGCAGGGCATTTGGATCATGGATCATTCTGTCCCCTTCTGCCAATGCAGCAAGAGTTGTATCATTTGGTTCCTCAAGCCGAACATCAAAAGGAAAACCGCGGTAATGAATCGCTTGGCGCAAAAAAACATTGATTGCCGTGGTCATATCCATACCAAGATCAGAAAAAATTCTTTGAGCCTGCTGCTTAATATCTTTATTCATTCTAATTGTCATGCTGGTATCCATCTTTGCAGCCATAATAGTCAACCCCTTTTCTCTTTATTGTATGCACTTTCATGTCTTTTGTAAATACATTGTTGTGAAATTCCCGTAACAATTTTTTCTATTTTTCTTTGTCGATGTGGCCGTTCAAGGGTTAAAAAGACCTTCATCTAAGCGGTTTTCCAGGCGCAAAGGCAAGGCGGGCAGTGTAAAACGCATATAACCATAACCATTGCCCACCCACTAAAACGCCTTGCAGGGCATTTGGATCATGGATCATTCTGTCCCCTTATCGTCTATTTTTGAACGCCCCGCCTGGGGATGAACCTGGCCGCAAGACCCTTGCCCCTGTTCTTGATGTAAACCAATCCCAGGATCGAGAACACCACTGCGCCGATGAAGTTGACGAACAGATCGTGCATGGTATCAAAGAGTCCAATATCCAGATACTTGTCCCAGGCCTGGCCGTTGACGATCACGTCTTCCACGTCCACATGCACCGGCACGTTGGCTCCGTCCGGATTGAGGGCAACGGAATTGAAAGCAGAAAGCCAGGTGTCTTTCTGCATGTCCGCGCCCCCGAAATAATCCATGGAAAACTCGAAGAACTCCCACAAAACGCCAATGGTCATGGAAAAACAAAAGGCCACCATGGCCACAAACTTGGGGGACAAATTCATGGAAATCCGTTCATTCCTGTTGAGAATGTCGATCATGGCAAAGCCGATGGCCGCTGCCAGAAACCCGTTCATGGTATGGAGCATGTCGTCCCACCGCTCATAGATCACATAGTATTCCTGCACTTCGCCCAAAATCTCCGCGGCAAAGATAAAGCACACGATGATGATTTCCAGCGTGTTGGGCAAAACGATACGCATACGCTTTGACAAAATGGACGGCAGCAGCAGCAAAAACAGCGTCAGTACGCAAGTGAACACATTGTGCCAGTTTTTATTGAAAATCTGGGCGACCATCACCGCCACGACCAAAACCCGTATGACGATGTAAACGATGACCTTGCCCTTTCCAGCTTGCCCTTCTTCCCTGCTCATGGAATTCCCTCCTTATTTGTTGTCCAGCCTTCTGATTTTGCGCTTGCCTGCGGCCTTTCCCTTTGATTCTGGCTGCTCCTCCGGCGTTTCCTTCACTTCTTCGATGAACTCCGGTTCCTGGTTCTTCGGCTCCTGCTCCCGAAGCCGCTTGTCCTCTTCCTCGATTTCCTTTTTGAACGTCCTTTGATCCTCCGCCTGGGTCTTGCGAATCAGCTGGATTTTCTTCTCGTATTTGCGCCGATTCTCCCTGTCCCCTTCCTGGGCATAAATGGCCGCCAGCTCTTCCATGGTCTCAACGTGGCTGGCGTTCATGGTCAGCACTCTTTTAAAGCTGGAAACGGCCTTGCTTTTCTTTCCCGTCATTTCATAAGCCACGCCCAGGTAGTAATGAAGCGGCCACCAGGTATTGAAGCGGCTTTCGAGAAACGGCTCCAGCCTGGCCTTTCCCTCTTCGTAGCGCCCGGCCATCACATCGTTGTAGCCCTGCTCGATTTGAATGGGTTCCTGCAGCTGCTGCAGCCTGGTGCGAATCTCTTTCTTGTCCTTGCCATTCCTGCTGAAACGAAGGAACTCCCGCCAGGTCAAATCCGCCTTGATATAAAGTCCCATGTTGAGGTAAGCGTAGCCCAGGTAATAGTACCCTTGGGCGAAACGGGGATGGGTTTCCGTCACCAGCTCAAAATAATCCAGGGCTTCCGCTTTAAAGCGCCCCACATATTCTTCGTTCTTGCTGTTCAGGTACATAGCCCTGCATGCCCTGGCGTAACTGTACATGGCATGCAGGTAATCCGGCTTCATGCAGAGGGCGGCTCGAAAATGGATGCAGGCATCGTCCATTGCGCCTCGCTCCGCCGCATCGCGCCCCTCCTTCAGCATCCCCTCGTAGAGCTTGTAATTATACAGTTTTCCTAAAATCGCCACATAGTCCCTGGTATGCTTGAAATGGGGGTCGCAGCCCATGATCCAGGCCATGTTTTCCGCAATCACCAGCATGTCCAAACCCTGTCCGCCAGCGAAGGCTTTCAGATCTTTTTTCCGCAGGGGTATGGGAACCCCTTTCATCAAATCGCCCGCTTTGGACTGCGCCATGAATTTTGGGGAAAACTCGTCAAAGACAAATTTATTGAGATACTTCTTAAAGTATCGGCCAATCCTGTCCTCCCTCAGCTGGATGTCGGCCTCCGAAGCGTCCCGGATGACCGTTCTTGTGATGCCCATGGCTTGTGCCAATGTTTTTTTCTTTTTTTCCGCCATAATGTCTCCTGTGGGACGATGCCCACCCTTTTTCTTAAACTTCTTTCTTGTGCCAAAATTCATGGCAGCCTCCAGATCGGTCTTTAGCGAAAGCCTCGAGCAGATCCTCCGCTTCTTCCTTAGGGAACAGGCGAAAGCGCGGAAACCTCGGCATGATGCTTCCTTTTTACGGAATTTGCGCCGGAATCCCTGGCTGTCATCCCTGTCCCTCCTTTACAACATGCGGAAACGTTCGTCCTTGAGCATGTTGTGATCCTTCATGGCTTTTCGCAGCAAAGCCATCATGTTCTCCTTGTCCTTTGGCAAATCGCCTCGCAGGGACACATAGTTGGAAGCGTGGTTGCTGCGAAAGACGCAGGTTCTCCTGACATCGATGTGCTTCAGCATCAGCAGGGTTTCCGCTACCACCTCTTCCGCAGTCAAAACCTGGAATTTCCCTGACTGGATATCGCGGAACAGCGGTGCTTCCTCCTCGATCATCAGCGTAAGCAACCCCACATAAGAAGGTTCCATTTCGCTGATCATAGTGCCGGTCTGGATGGCATGGTCTTCCCAGCCATCCCTGCCGCCCATGCCGGAAATAAAGGTGACAGAGGCTTTGATGCCTGAATCCTCGATTTTGCGAACCGCCTCGATCAGTTCCGCCCTCGTCGCGCCCTTGCAGATATCCTGCAGCACCTTGTCGCTGCCAGACTCGGCTCCGATGTAAACGATGCCGACGCCATTGTCGCAAAGCTCCTTCAGTTCCTCCGGCGTTTTGCGCAGCACATCCTGGGGAGAGCCGTAAACGCTGACCCTTTCACATTCGGGAAACAGCTTGTTGATGTGATCCAGGACCCGCATCAACTTGTCGTTGGCCAGCACCAGGGCATCTCCGTCCGCCAGGAAAATCCGATCTACCCGCCTGTACTGCTTTCGAGCCATATCCAGATCTTCCAGCACTTCATCCAGGTTCCTCACCCGGAAACGTTTTTCCCGAAACATGCCGCAAAAGGTGCATTGGTTGTGGGCGCACCCGATGGTCACCTGCAAAATCAAGCTGTAGGCTTCGCTGGGCGGCCTGTAAATCATTCCTTCATATCGCATTTCATTGTTCCTCGCATTCCTGTCTGTGCGCATGGATCCTGCGCCATTTCTTCAAAATTGCTCCTGGGCGACTCCACGCCTTACATTTTTTCCGGCGCCTGGATGCCCAAAAGGCCCAGTCCGTTTTTGATGGTGTCCTTTGTCGCCATGACCAGCGCGACCTTGGCGGCCTTTTCCTGTTCGTCATCCACCAGGACATGCTCATCGTGGTAAAAACGGTTAAATGCCTGTGCGATATCTACAATATGTCTGGTGACGATGGAAGGTTCATACTTGTCGCCGGCTTCTGTCACAACGGCGGGGAAATCATGAATCAGCCGCACCAGCTCGTAAGCGCTGTCGCTGGTGATGTAGCGGGCATCGATGGGTCGCGATTTGGCCTGCTCCACAAAGGCTTTGCCCGCTTTCCTCAGCACGCTGGCTGCCCTGGCATGGGTATACTGCACATAGGGACCTGTCTCCCCTTCAAAGTTGAGGACTTTATCCCATGAAAACACGTAATCCTTGATTCTGTTGTTGGAAAGTTCCTGGAACATGACGGCTCCGATGCCTACCATTTTCGCCGTCTCATCGATGCTGTCCGTGTTCACCTTCTTTTCCTCGATGATTTCCCTGGTCTTCTCCACAGCCCTGTTGAGCACGTCCTCCAGGAACACGACCCTGCCTTCTCTGGTGGACATGGTTCCGTCCTCCAGGCTTACCAGGCCAAAGGGAACATGGACACAATCCCTCGCCCAGTCGTATCCCAAAAGCTCCACGATTTGAATCCACTGCTGAAAATGCAGGTTTTGCTGTGAAGCCACCACATAGATGTTCTTGTAAAAATCGTAATGCTCTTTCCTGTAAACCGCCGCCGCAATGTCCCTTGTGATATACAGGGTGGAACCGTCCGACTTTGTAATCAGAGCCGGGGACATACCATATTTTTCCAGGTCAACGATCTGCGCACCCTCCGATTCCTCCAGCAAACCGCTATCCTTCAATTCCTGCACAAAGCGAGGCATTTTGTCCGAATAAAAACTTTCGCCGGCATAGGAATCGAAGGTAATGCCCAGCATGTCATAAACGCGGGTAAATTCTTTCAGGCTTTCATCCCGGAACCACTGCCACAATTTTTGTTCCTCCGGCTCCCCTCTTTCCAGCCTGGCGAAAATGTCCCTGGCCTCCTGCTCCAGGCTTGGGTCTTTTTCCGCCTCCACATGGAATTTTGTGTAATAGGACAAAAGGGTTTTGATAGGCTCCCGTACCACGTCTTCCTCGTTGCCCCACCTTCTGTAAGCGCAGATCATCTTTCCAAACTGGGTTCCATAGTCCCCCAGGTGGTTGATGCGCACCGTGTCATAGCCCAGGAAATCGTAGATCTTGTAGATGGAATTGCCGATGACCGTGCTTCGGATATGGCCAATGTGAAAGGGCTTGGCAATGTTGGGCGAAGAGTATTCCACAATGACTGTTTTCCCCTGCCCCATGTTGCTGCGTCCGTAGTTTTCTCCCTTTTCCAGAACTTCCCCAATCGTGTCCCGCACATATGCGTCCCTGGAAAGGAACATGTTCACATAGGCGTTGACCTGCTCCACCTTCGCAAAAAGTGGATCGCCGCCGATGGCCTCCGCGATTTCCCTCGCGATCATGGGCGGCGCTTTGCGCATCACTTTGGCCAACCTGAAGCATGGAAACGCATAATCTCCCATTTTGCCGTCAGCTGGAACTTCTATCATCTGCCCCAGTTCCTCTTGTGTAAAATCTTCTATGGCAGTTTGTAAAATCTGTGCAATTTTCCCTTTATAATCAATCATCTTCTATTGTCTCCTTTTCCGTAATGATGGGAATGCCATCCGCTTTTAACCGATCCTCCAGATAGTCGTTCCCATCCGTCAGCCTATGGGAAAACGTCCCGTCATAAATCCGATCCTTTCCGCAGGACGGGCTCTTGGCTTTCAAAATGGCGCCCTCTATGGGTTCGTCCCGCCCCGCAGCTTCTTTCCATGCCAGTATGCAACATTCCGATTTTATCTTCGGTTCCCAACTCTTCTATTTCAACGTCGCGATCGTCACGCCATCGCCGCCCTCGTCAAATGTCCCCTTTCGGAATTTGCTGATGTGTTTGTGGGTGCGCATCATGTCCTGCAGCCCTTTTTTCAGGATACCCTCGCCCCTGCCGTGGATGATGGTCACCTCCGGCAAGCCTGCCATGATGGCATCATCCAGGTATTTATCCACGTCCATGATGGCGTCGTCCAGGTTCTCCCCTCGCACATCGATGCTGGCCGATACGTTCTGGGACTTTGCCCGATACATGGACCCGTAACGTTTCCTGACCTTTTTTGACCGATTGGTATCCAAGGGGCCGCCTTCGATGAGCATGATATCGTCCACCTTGATTTTGGCTTTCAAAATCCCCACCTGGATCGCCAACTCCCCTTTATCGTCCGGCAAACCCACGATTTCGCCCTTCTGCCCCAAGCTCAGGACTTTGACCCGATCCCCCAGCTTCAAATCCTCGGGGGCGACCGGATTGTCGTTCACCTCCCGGATGATGGTTTCCCGATACTTGCCTGCCGCATCCTTGATGCGCTTTCGGTTTTCCTCGAACTTCCTGTTTCGCTCTCCCATGCTTTCCAACTTGTTGAGCGTTCGCAGTTCCTCCTGGACTTCTTTGGAGACCTCCTGGGCCTCCCGAACCATCCGGCGGGCTTTTTCCTTTGCCTCGTTGAGGATTTTGGTCTTTTGCTCTTCCAGCCTCTGCTGTTTTTTGTCCAGCTCCTCCTTTTGCTTTTTCATGGCGACATTCAGCATGATGGCCTCATCCCGCTCTTCCTCAGCTGCTTTTTTGTCGGCTTCCAAGGCGGAAATCACTTCTTCAAAGCGGATGTCTCCGCCGTCCAGCAACTGCCTGGATTTCTCAATGATCTCCGAAGAAAGTCCTAGCTTTTGGGAAATCTCAAAGGCATTTGATTTCCCCGGTATGCCGATGGTGAGTCGATATGTGGGGCTAAGGGTTTCCACATCGAACTCCATGGAAGCGTTTTCCACCCCGTCCCTGGAAACGGCATACTTTTTCAGCTCCGTATAATGGGTGGTGGCGATGGTTCTGGCTCCCTTGGCATAGAGGCTTTCCAGGATGGCAATGGCAAGCGCCGCGCCCTCGGTAGGGTCGGTGCCTGCCCCCAACTCATCCACCAGGACCAGGCTGCCCGATCCGGCGCGTTCTTCGATATCCACGATGTTTGTCATATGGGAGGAAAAGGTGGAAAGGCTCTGCTCGATGCTCTGCTCATCGCCGATATCGGCAAAGATATCCTGCCACACCGGAATCTGGCTGCCGCTGGCCGCTGGCACATGAAGACCGGTCTGCGCCATCATGGAAAGCAGCCCCACGGTTTTCAGGGTGACGGTCTTCCCTCCCGTGTTGGGGCCGGTGATGACAAGGGTATTGTATTCCCCGCCCAGAGAAACATCGATAGGCACCACTTTCTTTGGATCGATGAGGGGATGCCTGGCTTCTTTTAGAATCAATTCGTCCCCTGTGACGATGGCGGGTTCCTCCCCATGCTGTTCCATGGAAAGCTTGCCCTTTGCCATGATCACATCCAATTGGATGAGCAGCTTTTGGTTGTTGAGCAAGTCCCGATGGCGTTCCGCTACCCGGCTGGAAAGTTCGGCTAGGATTCGCTCCATTTCCGCCTTTTCCTGCAGTTCCAGTTCGCGCAGTTCGTTGTTGAGATTGACGATGGCCTGGGGTTCGATGAACAAAGTTGCTCCCGTCGCACTCTGGTCATGGACGATTCCAGGCACTTTGGCTCGATGTTCCTGCTTGACGGGAATCACATACCTGCCATCCCGCATGGTGACGATGGAATCCTGGAGAATGGATTTGTTGTCCGCAGCATTTAAAATCTGGTTCATGCGGGCTTTCAGCGCATCTCCCTGCCTGGAAATGGCCTTGCGAATGCTCCGCAGTTCCGGGCTGGCGTTGTCAGCCATTTCGTCCTCCGACAAGATGCAGCGTTGGATCTCCTCTTCCAGCCCCTTGTGTACCGCAAGGACTTCCCCAATGCTCTCGATCATGGGAAGTGGCGGTAAATCGCCTTTGAGAAAGGTTGTCACCCGCCTGGCCAGGCTCATGTTGTACTGAACCTGCAACAGCTCTTTCATGGTGAGGGTGCCACCCTTTTTCGCCAGATAAAGGCTGTTCTCAATATCATAAAAACCACTGAGCGGCAAGGATCCTTTGTGGACGATGAGCGTCACCGCTTCCGTGGTTTCCGTCAACAATTCCCTGATCACAGGGGCTTCTCGAAAAGGCCGCAGCTCGGAAATGATCCTTTTCGCCATTTCGGAGCCGGCCTGTTCCGCAAGTTTGGCTATGATCTTGTCGTACTCTAAAACATGGGTTGTTTTTTCCTTCATTTGTTCCCTTTATTCGATATTCGGCACAACCTCTGCTGCCGCAACGTTTTCCCCATTTTGCGCCTCTTGGGATTCCTGTCGTTTCTGCGCCTCTTGCAGCTCTCGCTGGCAGGATTCCAGGTCTTTTTTCAGTTGCAGGTTTTCCATCTGCAGTTCAAAGATGGTGTTTTCCAACTCCCTGCACTTTTCCTGCAGCTCCTCCATCTCTTTTTCGGAATTTTCCAGGAGTTTTTCGGCCGCTTTTTCGCTGGCAGCTTTGATGTCCCGCATTTCACGGTCTTTATCCGTCAGTTCCTTGCGCATTCTTTCATTCTGTTCCATCATGCCCTGGGTTTCTTCTTTGTACTGATGGAAATTCTTTTTCGCCTCGTCCCACAACTGCACATAATGCTGGGCATCCTTTTCAAGCTGGACGTTGAGCTTTTTCAGTTCTGCGACTTCTTCTTTGCAGTCAAAGCTCTCATCTGCGATGTTCACCGCCGATAGCACTGCCAGATCGTTGACCGGACAGGAAATTGCGGCATTTGCGATTTCATGCATCTGGTTGTCCACATAGGCGGCCACTTTGACGATGTGCTCCCTGTCTTTTTCTCCAGATATGACGTATTCTTGTCCATAGATTTTTACACTTACTTTACTATTGCTTTCCACAAGTGTACCTCCCCTTACATTTCCCTCAAAACCGCATTAACTTTATTTTTCAGCGTTTCCAAAACGCGGTCATGGACTTTCGCTACCTCTTCGTCTGTCAGGGTTTTCTCCCTGTCTCGATAAGTCAGGGTAAAGGCAACGCTCTTCTTGCCTTCTTCCACCTGTTTCCCCCGATAAACGTCAAAGAGTTGGACGCGTTCCAGGATGGGTTTTCCTTCTTCCCGGATGATCGTTTCCATGCGGCCTACCTGCACGTCTTCGTCCACCAGAAGCGCAATGTCCCTGGAGGTAGCCGGGTATTTGGGCAGGGGTTCATAAGCCTTTTCCATGTTGGCATGGCGAATGACAGAATCAAAGAACAGTTCGCAGCAGTAAGCCCTGGTTCCAATGCCGAACTTGTCTGCCACATCCGGATAGACTTCGCCCAAGATGCCCAGTTCTTCGCCGTCTACCGATATTCTTGCGCAGCGACCCGGATGATATGCGCCGTACTCGCTTTCCGCAGTAAAGCATGCGTCCTTGATTCCCAGGTTTCGCAGCAACTCCACAACGATTCCCTTGAGAAGGAAGAAGTCCGCATCCTTCCCGTAAAGCCCCATGGAAAGGCCAGTCTGTTCCTCTGGCAAATCCTCTGGCCTGACAAAGTTGGTGGTAAACGTGCTGCCAATTTCAAAGGCTTTCACGCTTTCGATGTTTCGGGAATAATTCCTTCCCAGCACTTCCAGCATGTTGGGCGTGAGGATCGTCCGCATGACGGAGTTTTCTTCTCCCAGGGGGTTCAGGATTTTTATGAAATCCCGTTCCCAGGAATCCTCGCCGATGCGAATGTCGTCCACTCCCTTTGGGCTTACGAAGGAATAGGTCTGCACTTCGCTGAGCCCCAGGGCGCACAACGTGTCCCTGGCATGGTCGATGAGGCTTCTTTCCCTGGATTTTCCCGCTTCTGTATTCCCCTTTGGAATGGTTACAGGCAGGTTGTCATAGCCGTACATCCTGGCTACTTCTTCTATGAAATCCACTTCCGTCAGCAGATCCTGCCTGATGGTGGGCGGCGTCACTTTGAGGACGGAGCCGGTTCCTTCCACTTTCATTTCCAGGCTTTCGAAGATCTTCGTCATTTTCTCCGAGGAAAGCTGGATTCCCAGAACCTGGTTGATGCGTTCCACCCGCACGTTGATGACCGGCGCATCGAAGGTCTTTGGATAAACATCCACCGTACCGGAGGCTACTTTTCCGCAGCCCAGGATTTCAATCAGCCTGCACACCCGATCTGCGGCGGCCTGGCACAGGTTGGGATCGATGCCCTTTTCAAACCGGGAGGAAGCCTCTGTCCGCAGCCCCAGCTTTTTGGAAGTGGCGCGCACGCTGTCCCCATTGAAGTTGGCCGATTCCACCAGGATTGTAGTGGTATCCTCCTCGATTTCCGAATTGAGGCCTCCCATGACGCCAGCGATGGCTACGCCCTTTTTTCCGTCTTTGATGAGCAGCATGCCTTCGCTCAGCGTCCGTTCCACATTGTCCAGGGTGGTGAAGGTTTCCCCTTCTTTCGCACATTCCACGATGATTCTGTTGTCCTCGATCTGACGGATGTCAAATGCGTGGATCGGCTGTCCAAACTCCAGCATGACAAAGTTGGTGATATCCACGATGTTATTGATGGGGCGCATTCCTGCGTACATGAGCCTCTTCTGGAGCCACCACGGGGACTGGCCGATTTTCACATCCGTGACGATCCTGGCCGCATACCTCCTGCACAGCTCCGGCTCTTTGATGTCCACCTGAATGAAATCCCTGGCCTGCTGGCGGGTTTCCGAAACGCAGGCAGTATCCGGGTAAACCAGCTTTTCGCCAAAGGTGGCGGCGGCTTCCCTGGCCATTCCCGTCATGGAGAGGCAATCCGGCCGGTTTGGGGTGATTTCAAAGTCCACCACAGCCTGTTTCAACCCCAGGGCTTCCGCAAAATCCTGCCCCAAAGGGTATTCTTCTTCCAAAATCCAGATTCCATCCTTGTGGGCAACGGGAACCACTTTGTCGTCAAAGCCCAGTTCGCTTGCGGAGCACAACATGCCCAGGGATTCCACGCCCCGCAGTTTTCCCTTTGTGATCTTCGTGCCTCCCTCTTCCTTGGCCTTTCCGTGGAGCGGCCCTGGAATCCGGCTCTTGTGCAATGCCACAGGAACGCATGCGCCTTCAAACACATTGGGTGCGCCGGTGACGATTTGAACCGGATCTTCTTTTCCTATGTTGATTTGACACACCACCAGCTTGTCCGCATTGGGGTGTTTTTCAATTTTTTCGATTTTCCCTACGACTACATTTTCCATTTCCTCGCAGAAATGCTCACAGGTTTCCATGTTGGAACCTGACATGATCATTTTGTCGCAAAATTCCTTCGTATCCCCTTTTATATCTGTATAATCCTTCAACCATTCGATTGGAACTAACATCTACGGCACCTCCTACTTGAATTGGTTGATAAACCGCATGTCGTTTTCATAGAAAAGACGGATATCATCAACGCCATACTTTAACATTGCCATTCTCTCCACGCCTACGCCAAAGGCAAAGCCGGTATATCTTTCCGTGTCAATGCCTCCTACCGCAAGCACCTTTGGGTGAACCATGCCGCAGCCCAGGATTTCGATCCAGCCGCTGCCCTTGCAAATCCTGCAGCCCTTGCCGCCGCATTTGAAGCAGGACACGTCCATCTCCGCACTGGGTTCCGTAAATGGAAAATGATGAGGCCTGAATTTGGTCCTTGTGGAGGAGCCGAAGAGCTGTTTTGCCATGCTGTCCAGCGTCCCTTTCAAATCCGCCATGGTAATGCCTTCGTCCACGATGAGCCCTTCCACCTGGTGGAACATGGGGGAATGGGTGGCATCCGGCGTATCGCAGCGAAAGCATCTGCCTGGGGCGATGACTTTGATGGGCGGCTGTTGGTTCAAAAGCGTCCGAATCTGCACGGAGGACGTATGGGGTCGCAGCACCGTATCCTTTGAAATGTAAAAGGTGTCTGTCATATCCCTGGAAGGGTGGTTCGGCGGGGAGTTTAACGCATCAAAGGCATTGAACACGCTTTCCACCTGGGGGCCTTCCGCAATGGAATACCCCATGGACATGAAAATCCTGGACAGCTCTTCAATGGTAATGGTGATGGGGTGTTTCACGCCCAGGCTCACGTCCCTGCCCGGTTCCGTCACATCGATCTTTTCCAGCTTGAACTGGGCTTCCCTTGCTGCGGCCTTTACCTGCGCCATTTTTTCTCCCAGCAGGGTTTCGATTTCGTTTCTCACTTTGTTGGCCGCCTGTCCCAGTTCCTTCTTTTCTTCCGGGCTTAGCTTTCCCATGCCCCGAAGGATTTGCGTCAGTGCTCCCTTTTTCCCCAGGACCTTGACTCTGGCTTCATCGACCTGATCCAGGCTTTGCGCCTTTGCCAGCTGTGCTTTTGCCTCCTGCAAAATTTCATTCAATTGCGTTTGCATATCGTTACCTCTCCAAATTTTTCTATTTTCTAATGGACTCGTACATGAGGATTCCTGCGGCCACCGCTGCGTTGAGGGAATCGATGCTGCCGCTCATGGGAATCCGAACCACATGATGAGCCATGTCCATCAATGCGGCAGACACGCCGTTTCCTTCGTTGCCAATGATGAGTCCGATGTTTTGCTTCATATCGATGTCGTAATAGCAGCGCTCCGCATCAAGGCTCGTAGCTAAAATGGTTTTTCCCCCAGCCTCCAAAATGGACACCGCATGACCAGGGGATTCGGCGATGAATACGGGGAGCCGAAAGAGGGAGCCTGCCGCTGCCCTTACGATTTTGGGCGCATACAAATCGACCGTGCCTTTGATTGCCATCAGGCCGCTGTACCCGGCAGCATCGGCCGTTCGCAGGATGCTTCCCATGTTTCCCGGATCCTGCAACCTGTCCAAAAGCACCACGTTTCCCGATTTTTCCTGAATTCGCTTTAAAAATTCCGCCTCTTCCACAGGTGCCTTTTCCACAATGGCCAGGATCCCCTGGCTGGCCTGGGTTTGGGAAATCTTTTCAAAGAGCCTTTCCTCCATGGAAACCCATCTGCAAGGCAAATGGCCTGGCGGCCTTTTTCCTTCCGCCACAACCACCGTGTCCAGCTTTTGTCTCGTTTTCAAGGCTTCCGCAACCAACTTGTCCCCTTCCACCAAATATTTGCCATATGCGTCCCTGTATTTTCTCACGGCCAGCTTGCCGCACAATTTGTAAATGGAATTGTCCTTTGATGCGATTTTGTCCATCTTGTCCTTGACTAAGAAAAGCCGGTCAAACGCCGGCTCTCCCTCTATGTATAGATATGGTTTCTACTTGGTTGATAAGAAGCTCGGAACGACAAATTCAGTTTCTGTCAGATTGAGGCCTTCGCGCTCAACCTTTTCTTCCAGGGCAGTATCCGAAAGGCTGCTTTCTTTCTCCTTCTTCAGTTCCGCCCCTGAGATCGCAGTTCCGTTCAAGTCATCCGCAACCGGCCTGGGTTCAAATCCAGTAGCGATTACCGTGATGTAAATTTCATCCTTGATATCTTCCTTGATGGCTGCGCCGAAGATGATGATGGCACTGTTGTCTGCCGCTTTCTCAATTTCACTGGCCGCCTCGTTGGCTTCCAGCATGCCCAGATCGTAGCCGCCCGTCACATTGATCAGCACGGCTTTTGCGCCCTGGATGCTTGTCTCCAGCAGAGGGCTTTCAATGGCGTCCTTGACAGCTTGGGCCACGCGATCGTCACCGGATCCCTTTCCTACGCCCATGTGCGCAATGCCCCGATCCTTCATGACCGTCGTCACATCGGCAAAGTCCAGGTTGATCAGCGCATCCTCGATGATCAGTTCGGAGATTCCCTGGATGCCCTGTTTCAAAACTTCATCCGCCATATCGAAGGCTTCCAGCAGGGATGTGTTTTCTTCAACAGTATCCAGCAATTTGTCATTTGGAACGATAACAAGGGAGTCTACGTATTTCTTTAAAAATTTAATTCCCAGCTCAGCATGTTCGCTCCGCTTTTTCCCTTCAAAGGTAAAGGGTCTGGTCACGACGCCTACGGTCAGGATGCCCATGTCTTTTGCAACCTTGGCAACGATTGGAGCGGCTCCTGTCCCCGTTCCCCCGCCCATGCCTGCTGTTATGAACACCATGTCGGCACCGCTCATGAACTTTGAAAGATCTTCCAGGTTTTCTTCTGCGGACTTCTGCCCGATTTCCGGGTTTCCACCGGCACCCAGCCCCTTTGTCAGTTTTTCCCCAATCTGGAGCTTTGTCTCAGCCTGGCAACGAGCCAGTGCCTGCTTGTCCGTATTGATGGCAATATAGGCCACACCCTGCAATCCCGCATCTATCATTCTGTTAACTGCGTTACATCCGCCGCCGCCGACACCAACCACCTTGATCTTGGCCGGGGTTGACTCGTTCATTTCAAATTGTAACATTCAGAAAATACCTCCCCTGTTCATTTTATACAACTTGCAATTTATTATATCACAAAGAAATGACTGTTGCACCTGTTTTTTCCATGCAATCCGCCTTTTTTTACTGGACGACACCCACTTTGCTCCAAAAAAACAAGGTTTACTCCACTTTTTTGCTAAATGCATAATATTTTTCATTGCCCACATAGATCGTCCCTTTTTTTATTTTCTTTTGATAAAGGTCGTAAATAATGGCTTTCAAATCGCCATCTTCCATGCCGGCGACCAAATTTTTCGTTTTCCCCTCGCAAAGCAGCTTGTCCATGAGAAACGCTTTCACCGGTGTGCCTGAAACATCGATTTTTTTAAAATACAGATCAGCCGCTTCCATCTTTTCCAAAAGCATCATTCCCGTTTCCAGCCGTTTGGGTTCCTTCACCTGGACAACATGGTTTTCCTCTGCTTCCTTTACTGTGATTCCTTCCAGCAGGGGGATCCTGGGCTGCTTTTCGATCCTTCGCAAAACGATTCCTTCCTCATCGATGACGATGTACAGACCCTTTTCCAGCAATGTCGCCGCTTCCTGCCGTTCGGTCAGCTTGACCTTGACTGTGCCGGGAAGTTTGCGGCTGATTTTCGCTTCTTTTATATATGGGTTTTCCAGAAGTTTTTCCTCGCAATCCCCTGTGCGAAATTCAAACAAATTGATGCCTGTTTTCAGCCCGCACAATTCCTGGAGCTGTTCTGCCTGGAAACGGCTGCTTTCAGAAACCTCGATCTTCTCAATGAGGAACGTATCCGAATGGGCGAAAGCATAAATGCCAATGCCTATGGCCACCAAAAAGAGCAATTTCAGAATGTAATGTTTTTTCTTTCGCTTTTTCTTTTTTCTCTGAATCCGCTTTTTCTCACATTGGGTCGGGTTGCGCCGCACCGGCGCATCCTCGGCCTGTTCCTTTTCTATGTCATTTTGCGGCCTTTCCTCTTGGAACATGGAGTGCTCTTCTGGGTTCCAGTTCAGTTTTTCAGTGTTTCGTCGTTTCATCTGTTTCTGTTAACGTCCCCGCCTAGTTTTTTCAGCCCTTCGGGAAAATCGCAGTACCCCCGTTCGATAAAATCGGTGTTTTCCACGATGGTTTCGCCCTGGGCCATCAGGCCAGCCAGCACAAGGGCCGCGCCGCCTCTCAAATCTTCCGCTGCCACATGCCTGCCCTGGAGAACGTCTACTCCCTTTATTATAACGGTTCTTTCAGAAATTTCAATATCTGCCCCCATTTTTATCAGTTGTTTTGCGTACTGAAATCGATTTTCAAAGATCGTTTCCTCGATATGGGTTTTACCTTTCGCCTTTGCCATGATTGCACCCAGCTGGGGCTGCAGATCGGTTGGAAACCCTGGATAAGGCGCTGTATGGATGTTTCCCGCTGCGGCAAGTCGTTTTGGTCCTTTCAGCCAAATTGCGCCACCGTCTTTTTTGATGCGGCATCCGGCGCGGCGAAGATATTTCAGCAGGCACCTGATGGCATCCGTTTCAATTCCCTTGACTTCCAGCTCGCCGCCTGTGCCGGCGGCGGCCATCAGATAGGTTCCCGCTTCAATCCGATCCCCCATGATGGCATGGCAAGCCCCATGCAATGGGGTTCCGCCTTTTACCACGATATGGGAGGTTCCTGCACCTTTGATCCGTGCGCCGCAGCCGTTTAAGTAATTTTGCAGATCCACGATTTCCGGCTCCCTGGCACTGTTGTGAATGACGGTTTCTCCCTGTGCACCCAGGGCTGCCATCATCACGTTTTCCGTTGCCCCTACGCTGGGAAAGTCCAGGAGGATGTTGGCGCCTGCCAGCCTGCTGCCCGTAAAGGTCAGCCGACCGTCCCGTTCCTCGATATCTGCGCCCAGCTGGCTCAGAGCCTTGATATGTATGTCGATGGGCCGTTTTCCAATGGCGCATCCTCCCGGCTGGCTGATGATCGCCCTGCCGCATCTGGTGAGCAACGGGCCTACGAGAAAAATGGAAGAGCGCATTTTCTTCATCAGAGCCTTTGGGATTTCTTCCTCATGGAGGCCGGATGCGTCCACCAGCAGCTGTTCGCCGGAAAGCAGGATTTTGCACCCCAGGCAGCGCAGGATTTCCCGCATGATCAGGGTGTCGGAAATCCGAGGGCATCGGGAAAAAACATTTTCCTCTCCCGTTGCGATGGATGCAGCCAGTATGGGAAGCGCCGCATTCTTCGCGCCGCTTACGGCATGCTCACCGCTGATGGGGTTTCCACCTCGTATCTGATAGCTTTCCAAGTCAAAACCACCTCCAAAACATACTTCATAGTATGCCAGAGGGCTTTTTTAAGTTACTGAATGTTTCGTATCGCATCCCCAAATTAACTGGACGCTATACCGCTAAATTGTTACAGATGATTTCCGCCGCATCTTCAAAGGCGCTTTCTTTGCTGCGAGCCGCCATTTCCTCTACGATACTCCTGTCGTTTTTCATCCGCAAAATCTGGGTGGTCAGCTTTTCCGAATCCAGATCCTTTTCTTCCAACAGCAGCGCCCCTCCATTGTCGGCCACTGCTTTGGCGTTGTAGTATTGGTGATTCCCCGTGACGATGGGCGAAGGAATGAAGATGGCCGCTTTTCCGCATACCGTCACCTCCGCCACGGTCAGCGCCCCGCTCCTGCTGATGACCAAATCCGCCGCAGAAAGGTATTCCTCCATGTTGCTGATATACTCCAGGACATGGATGTTGTCAGCCAGGGTCAGACCCCGCTCCTCCTGCAGTTCATTCAAAATCGCATCGTAGTATCGTCCGCCCGTTGCCATGCAGACCTGGATTCCCTCCATGCCGTTCAGCATTTCGATGACGTTGAGCATGGCTTTGTTGATTCGTCCCGCCCCCTGGCTCCCGCCAAAGGCCAGGAGGACAAAATCCTCGGAAGAAAAGCCGAGTTTTTTCCGCGATTGAACCGGGTCTGCTTCAAAAAATGCCTTTCGCACCGGATTCCCCGAAACGATGTGTTTTTTCCGATGCTTAAAGTGCTGCTGCGCCTCCGGGAACCCCAGAAACAATTTGTCCACATAGTTTTCCAGCAGTTTGTTTGTTACGCCGGGGAATGCGTTTTGCTCATGGGCATACGTCTTTATCCCTGCCTTATGCGCCGCCCTTACGACTGGGCCTGCCACGTATCCCCCTGTTCCGATCACAAGATCCGGCTTGAAAACCTCCACGATTTTTTTCGCCTGCCTGTTTCCCTTTTGGAGTTTTTTCATCACTTCGATGTTTTTCAGGGGATGCTTTCTGTCGAGGCCTGCCACGGTGATAAATTCAATGGCGTATCCACACTCTGGCACCAGCTTTTTTTCCAGGCCGTGCTCCGTTCCCACAAAGAGAATCTGGGAGTCGGGATAGCGTTCCTTGATCTTGTCTGCGATAGCAACCGCTGGATAAATGTGTCCGCCCGTGCCCCCGCCTGTCATAATTACTTTCATCCATTCATGCTCCTATTTCACCTGTGCCGTATGCCGCGATATGTTGAGGAGGATTCCCATGCTCCCCATGAACAGCATCAATGCGTTCCCCCCATAACTGACGAAGGGAAGCGTCACGCCTGTTGGCGGCATCGATGAGGTGACGACTGCAACGTTAAACAAAACTTGAACCGCAACCATAATTGTGATTCCAGCGGCCAAAAGCGTGCCGAACTGATCCGGCGCATTGACCGCAATGTGGATGCCCCGCCATATGAGAGCCACATAAGCCAGCAGCAGCAGCAGGATTCCCACAAACCCCAGTTCTTCCCCGATGATAGCCAGAATAAAGTCGTTCTGCGGTTCTGGAAGGTAAAGATGCTTTTGGATGCTCTTTCCCAGTCCAACGCCGAACAGCCCTCCGGATCCTAACGCCATCAGGGACTGCACCACCTGAAACCCTTCGCCCAGGGGGTCTGAGAATGGATCGAGGAAGCTGGTGAATCGCTTTGCCCAGTGGCTGTCTGGGTTCATGATGATGATCGCTGCCAGGGACGCTGCTCCCAGGCCAACCAGACCGCCACAGTACACCCAGCTCATCCCTGCGATGAACATCATGAGGATGACGATGGCCACCACCGTGATAGCTGTAGACATGTTGGGCTGCATCAAAATCAGACCTCCGAAAACGCCACAAATCACAAGCAACGGAAGGATCCCCCGGGTAAAAGATTTGATTCGCTGCGGCTTTTCACTGAGAAACCAGGCCACAAAGATGATCAGGGCAATCTTTGCGATTTCCCCTGGCATGACAGTGATTGGCCCGATTTTAATCCACCTGACCGCATAGTTGATTTCAGTGCCCACCCCTGGCACCATCAGCAGGATCAACAGAGCCAGGCTGACGATCAAGCCGATCAAGGCGATGCTCCGATATCTCCGATAGTCAAAGATCGCCGTGAACGTCATCAACAAAAGCCCCAGGCCTGCCCACGCCAGATCCCGCACCAGGTAAGCGTAGGGATTCCCCTCCCCGGAGACGGAAGTTTCATTGATGGACTGGTAATAGCTGGCAGAAAACACCATGATGATTCCAAAAACCACCAACCCCAAGGTCAGGAACACCAGCAAAAAATCCCCCGATTTTAAATTGTTTTTCTTTCCTCTCATGAATGTCTCCAACCCGCCCGATCCTATTTTCCAAGCCTTTCAACGCAGCTTTTGAAATGCTCGCCCCTCTGCTCAAACCCGGTGTACATGTCCCAGCTGGCGCATGCGGGAGAGAGCAGGACCGTGTCGCCTGGATCCGCCAGCTGAAAGCCTTTTCCCACGCATGCTTCCATGTCTTTGGCAATGACGGAATTGGAAAAGCCCATGCGTTCTGCCGTTTCTTTGATTTTTTCGGCCGTGGCCCCAAGCAACACCATATGTTTGACTTTTCCATCAAAAGCCCGAATCAGGTTTTCAAAGGAAGCGCCTTTGTCGTATCCCCCGGCGATGAGAACGATGCCGCCCTTCGTAGCTTTCACCGCTTTGATGGAAGCATCCGGGTTGGTTCCCTTTGAATCGTTGACGAAATTCACGCCATCCACTTGTCCGCAAAATTCCAATCGATGCTCTACTCCCTGAAAGCTGGTAAGCACTTCTGAAATGGTTTTCGGATCGATTCCTGCGAAATAGGCCATGGCCGCTGCCGCCAAAGCATTTTCCAAATTGTGATCCCCGGATATGCGCAATTCCTTTGCCCTGCAAAGGGAAATTTTCTTCCCATCCTCATCCTTTATGGTGAGGACGCCATCCCGCACGAACGCACCGAAATCCAAGGCTTCCTTTCTGCTGAAAGGCACCACGGCGGCTTTGCAGTTTTCGGCAAGAGCAAAACATGCCTTGTCATCGTAGTTGATGACCAGGTATTGCCCTTCCCCCTGGTTTTCAAAGATCCTGGCTTTCGCTTTCCCGTAGTTTTTCATGGTCTTGTGCCGATCCAAATGATCCGGCGTCAAATTGAGGATGGCAGAAACCGTTGGCTTAAAATAGCGAATGGTTTCCAGCTGAAAGCTGCTGGTTTCCGTGATGAGCCAGGAATCCTCTGTTGCCGTAAGCGCTTTGGAAATCACCGCTACGCCGATGTTGCCAACCACATCCGTCTTTCGCCCGGCTTTTTTGAAAATTTCGCCTACCAGGGTGGTCGTCGTGGTCTTTCCATTGGTGCCGGTGATGGCTACATAGTTTCCTTTTCCAATGCGGTAGGCGATTTCCAGTTCGCCGATGATTTCCACGCCCTGTTCCTGCGCCGCTTTTACAAAAGCAAGGTTGGGAGAAACGCCAGGGCTTAAAATCAGCATGTGGAATGCCCTCATGTCCTCCGGGTTTTTTCCAAAATAGCCCTTCACATTTTTGCTTTCCAGAAAAGCCAGCAATTGGGGATCCACTTCTTCGACCGACTTGGAGTCCTGTACAGAAACATTGGCATTTAGCTTGAGCATGGCCTGCAGGGCTGCAATTCCCGACTTCCCCAGTCCAACGATCAGTATATTCAGATCCTTCATATTGTCCAGGTTCGTTCTCATATCTCTGCTCCTACAAAATACAAAGCCCAAACAAGCAGCAAATCAAGGCAATGCCCCAGAACATGGCAACTACTTGCTTTTCTTTCAGGCCGCTCAACTCAAAGTGGTGGTGGATGGGTGCCATCCTGAAAATGCGCTTTCCGCCGGATAGCTTGAAATAACACACTTGCATGACGACGGACAAGGCTTCCATCACATAGACAAAACCGGCGATGGGAAGGAGCAGTTCAAAGTGCATGACAATGGCCGCCGCCGCCAGGCCGCCCCCCAGGGCGAGGGAGCCGGTATCGCCCATGAACACCTTGGCTGGATTTTTGTTGTACACCAGAAAGCCAAGGCAGGCTCCCGTCACTGCAGAGCAAAAAACGCCTGCGCCGGCGATGGCTCCATATGCGACAGCCGCTACCGCAAAGAACAGGGACACCACCGCAGTCACGCCCGATGCCAGCCCGTCCAGCCCGTCCGTCAGGTTGACCGCATTGGTCATGGCCAAAAGGACAAAGGCAATGAAAGGGATATACCAGATGCCAAAATCAATGTTGACATTGATAAAGGGAACCCACACGGAGGTTCCTTCTCCCGAATACATGGCCATATAGACGGCAAATGCTACGGATATGATGATCTGCAACCCGAACTTCTGGTACGCCCTCAGTCCCAGGTTGTTCTTTTTGACCACTTTCAGATAATCATCAAGAAAACCGATGAGGCCAAAGAGCGCAAATACCAATACGACAACCGCCTGTTGCATCGAATAATAGCGTCCCACCGCACATCCAACGATGGTCGCCCCGATGATGGCAATTCCTCCCATGCTGGGCGTTCCTGCCTTGGAAAGATGGGATTTTGGTCCTTCCTCCCGAATGTTCTGCCCTGCCTGCTTGCGCCGCAGCACAGGTATTTCCAGGGGGGTAAAGACAAGGGCTGCTATCAATGCTGCGACTACTGCGATACCGATTGTGACATAATCCATAATGACTCCTGCTATTCCATAATCCTTTTCACGACATCCTCCATGGCCATGCCCCGGGATCCCTTTACCAAAACTACGTCTCCCTTTTGGATGATGGAGTCCATCTCCGTCAGAAAACGCTCTTTTTTCGGAAACCATAAGGCCTGTTCCAGCCCTGCGGCTTTTGCGCCTTCGGCAATCTGCCTCGCTTCGCTTCCAACCGCGACCAGCAGCTCGACTCCCTGCCGGGCCGCATGGCTGCCTACCAGCCGGTGCTGCTCTTTGCTGGTCTCTCCCAACTCCAGCATGTCGCCCAGAACGGCCACGCTCCGCAGGCCCCTGGTGTGCATCAGCACATCGATGCCTGCTTTCATGGAATCCGGGCTGGCGTTGTAGGTGTCATCGATGACCTTGATCCCGTTCTTGCCTCGAATCGTCAGGCGTTTATCCGTCAACTTGGCTTTGGACAGCCCTCTGGCAGCTTCTTCCATGGTGATGCCCAACTGTGCGCCAGCGGCAACTGCAAGAGCCGCATTGAAAGCATTGTGCCTGCCTGGGGTCGGCAACTGGAATTCCTGGGTCTGGCCTTGATGTTCCAATGTAAATTGTATACCCTCCGCCCCAAGATCGTCAATATCGGAAATGATAATAAAATCGCTTTTTCCATCAAATCCTGTCGTTACGGTTCGGTAGACTCCCTGCACCCTGTCTCTTTGGAGAAATTCGCCCTCCTGATGAATGATCAGGACGCTCGTTTCATCAAAATAATGGGTCAGTTCCATCTTTGCCTTGAAGATGTTTTCCTGACTCCCCAGATTTTCAATGTGCGCCATGCCGATGTTGGTGATGATGCCGATATCCGGCCTGATCAGATTCGCAAGGCGATCCAGCTCCCCGAACCGATCCATGCCCATTTCGATGACCGCCACCTCCGTATCCTCATCGAAGGAAAGGATGGTAAGGGGGACGCCGATCAAATTGTTGAAATTTTTGGCGTTCTTCCCTGTTTTGTATCTTTCGCTGCACACATGCCAGGTCAAATCCCGCGTGGAGGTTTTTCCTGTGCTGCCCGTGACTGCGATTTTTTTGATGTTCAATAGCTTTAAATAAAAAGAGGCCAATTCCTGCAGTGCGATGGTCGTGTCTTCCACCAGCACTGCCTGAAAATCGCCGCCCAGTTCCCGGCAGGCAGCTTCATCCGACACCACCACGCAGCGGCATCCGGCCTCTGCGACCTGAGGCAAATATCGATGCGCATCCCGATTGTCGCCGATGAGGGCAAAAAACAAATCACCGACTTTCGCTTGTCTGGAATCCGTGCAGACATTTGTGACTTCTGCGTCTCCACTGCCCCTGAACAACCTGCCTCCAGTAGCTGCTTCAATTTGTTTCATGGTAAGTTTTTTCATATTTTTTCTCCAAAAGGTTCCTCAATGCGCTCCTGTCATCAAAAGGCAGTTTTTCGTTCCCGGACAGCTGGTAAGCCTCATGTCCCTTTCCCGCCACTACTATTATGTCCCACTTGTCCGCAAGTAACACAGCCCTTTTGATGGCCTGGTAGCGGTCAAAGATGACGGTATACTGACAGCCGGTGGGGTAAAGGCCTTCTTCGATGGCCTGGCAGATGTTTTCCGGCGGCTCGCCCCTGGGATTGTCGTTGGTGACGATGCAGTAATCGCTGTACCTGCCTGCGATTTCTCCCATCAGCTTTCGCTTTCCTTTGTCCCGAAAGCCGCCGCAGCCAAAGACGCACAGCAGTTTTCCCCGTTTGAACCGGGACAAGGTTGACAGCAGCTTTTCCAGGCCATCCGGCGTATGGGCATAATCCACGATGCCCAAGGTGTCCTCCATGCTGCCGATCATCTCCATCCTTCCGGGGACTTTGCGCAGCCTGGAAAGCCCTTCCCGGATATTCTGAAACGCTGCCCCTGCCTGACGCGCCATGGCCGCCGCCAGCATCGCATCATACAGGAAATGTTCTCCCGGCATCGGGATTTCCAAGGTTCCCAGCGCACGCCCATGTTCCCAAAACCGAAAACTGCCGCCGTCCAGGGTTTCTTCTATGATTTCCCCGTAAAAATCCGCTTCCGAATCCCGCATGGAATAGCCTTTCAATCCGGGGACATGACCCTGCTCCGCCAGTTCGCCGAAGAGCCGCTTTCCATAAGCATCATCCAAGTTGATGGCCGCTCCCTTTTCGCATTTGAAAAAAAGCTGTTTTTTCACCTGGTAATACTGCTCCATGGTCCCATGGTAGTCCAGATGATCCTGGCTCAGGTTGGTAAAGCCTGCATATGCGATTCCAACGCCATCGATCCTGCCCTGATGGATGCCATGGGAGGAAACCTCCATGACGCATTGGCCGATCCCCTGCTCTTTCATCTCATGAAGCAAATTCCTGAGGAGTTCCTTCCCCGGCGTGGTGTTTTTCGGCACATAGCGCTTTGTGCCGATTCGGTGCTCAATGGTCCCAATCAGGCCGCAAGCGCCCCGCTCTGCTTCCAGTATCTCCCGCAGCATGTAGGATGCCGTGGTTTTTCCATTCGTTCCCGTAATTCCGAAAACCTGGATCACGCTTCCCATCACTTCCCATTCCCATACAGATAGATCGTTCCCCCTTTATTGACTTTTTCCCCCGCTTTCGGATATTGATCCTGAATGGAAAAATCCCGGTTCTTCCTTTTTCCGAAAGCCTTGTATTTCAGCGATCGTCCGCCCAGGATGCCGATGGCCTCTTCCAGCCCTTCGCCTGTCAGGTCAGGAACAGTGACCTGCTCCTCATTGAGCGCTTTCTTTTCTGCCTTTGTGAATTTCGGCGTCACTTCCAGATAGCGCAGGGTGTCCTCCAAAATCAGCTTTGCTCCTGGGGCAGCGGTCTGGCTCCCGAATTTTACGCCCTTTGGATTGTCTACGATGACCAGCACCGCAACCTGCGGATCGTCCATAGGCGCCATGCCGATAAAGGAAGAGTAGGTTTCCGAGCTGTAGCCGCCGCCTTTCGCTTTATTGGCCGTCCCGGTCTTTCCTCCTACTTGATAGCCTTCCACTTTGGCTGTCCCTGCGCCGCCTTTTGCTACTACATACTCCATGATGCCGCACATCTCGCTGGCCGTTTTCTTGGATACGGTTCGTCTCACGACTTTTGTGTCAAACGCTTTTACCGTTTCACCGTTTTCATCTACTAGGGCTTTTACCAATCTGGGCTGCATCAGCTTTCCTTCGTTTCCCAGGGAGGAAATGGCCGTGATGAGCTGAATGGGCGTGACCGCTACGCCTTGGCCGTATCCCATGGTGGCAAGGCCCACAGGACCCGCCGTATTTTTGTCCTGAAGGATGGAGTTTCCTTCACCTGGAAAATCGATCCCTGTCTTTGCTGAAACGCCAAAGCTTTCCAGATAGTCGTAAAAATGTTCGATGCCCATCCTTTGCGCCAATGTGACGAAAACCGGATTGCAGGAGTTGCCAACCGCCTCTTTGAGGGTCTGGCTCCCATGGGGATTGTAAGACCGCCAGCATTTCAGCGTGGTTCCCGCTACATTGATGGAACCGGTGCAATGAAATGTTTCCCTGACGTTGGTCTTTTCCTCTTCCAAGGCCATGGATGTCGTCAGCAGCTTGAAGGTGGAGCCTGGCTCATACACATCGCTGATGAGGGAGTTGCGCCACATGGCGTTCCAATACTCCATCTTTTTGGAATCCGACATGGCTTCCAGCTTTTGCTGCTCCTTCTTGCTCAGCGGTGTTTTGGAATCGTTGGGGTCGAATTCCGGCATCTGTGCCAAAGCCAGGATGTCCCCGGTCTTGGGATCCATCATAATGCACATGACCCGGTCGGCCCTTGTATTTTTCTGGACGGTTTTCAGGGATTTTTCCACATAATGCTGAATGGTTTCATCGATGGTCAGCACCAATCCCAGCCCATCTTCCCCTTGCACGTATTTCTCCTCGCCCCCTGACAAATCGTTGCCCAAGACATCTGCGTTTTTCACCCATCGCCCCGAAGCGCCGGACAAATACTGATTGTATTCCAGTTCGAGCCCCGAAAGCCCATTGTTGTCGCTAGTCACGCTGCCCAACGTATGGGAAAGGAATGCGCCCAAGGGATAATTGCGTTTTGCGTCTTCTGCGATTTCGATTCCCGGCAGTTCTTCTTTCCGAATCCGATCCGCAGTTTTTTTGTCCAGGCCATTTTCTATCTTGACCAGGGATTGCTGTTTGGTCAACAGCTTCTTCACTTCCTTCTCATCCTTTTCCAGGATGCCGGAAAGAACCTGGGCCGCTTCCCGCACGCTCGCCGTTTTCTCCGCCTGCGTATTCCCCATGCGCACGTTGGCCGGCCTTGCCCATGCCGTATAGCAAGTTGCGCTGATGGCCAGTTCATTTCCATTGGTGTCGTAAATGGCTCCTCGCTTCGCCGCGATTGGCACGTCCCTGGTCTGCTGCTCTACGGCCATCCTGGAATACTCTGCGCCCTTTGCGATTTGAATCCACCCCATTCGGAAACACAGGAGCAGGCATGCGCCGCACATGATGGCAAAGGCGATCGCCAGCCGTTTCCTGCTCTTATTCAATGTTTGAACCATTTCCCCTGATATGCAAAGCTCCAGACGGCTTACTCGCTGCCTGCCTCAGCTATCCGGAGCTTTTCCCCCTGTTTGGTTTCATCTATGTTCTATTCTATTTCCCCTTTCTAATTATATGCCTGCTTCTTCAACTTCTCTGCGAATCCAGCCTTTGGGACTTCATCTCCTGGCAGGTAAACGATCTGCTTGGACTTGGGATACGCCATCTTTTGCTCTTTGATCGCTTTCTTTTCAATGGCTTCAATGTTGTTGATGCTGTAGATTTTCACATCCAGGCTTTCGATTTGGGCCGACAGTTCGTTGTTTTCCTTGATGATCTGGTTCGTGTCATATTGGACGGAGGCCGCATATGCCGCAGCGATGATCAACCCAACGCAAAGAACGCCAACGACCAGCAAGAGCAGCAGCATTCGCGTCTTGTCTTTGGCTGAAACGGCAGGACGCTGCCGCACCTTCCGTCTCGGCTGCCTCGGCTTCATGTCGAAGCCGTACTTTTGGTAATTTTCCTGGTACTGATACCATTTTTCCGCTTCCATCATCATTATTTACCTCTTTTGCTTCATCGTTTTCTCCACCACTCGGAGCTTTGCGCTTCGCGCCCTGGGATTGTCCTGGACTTCCTCTTTGGAAGGAAGGAGCGGTTTTCCCGTGATTTTTCTGATGTCCGCCACTTTGCCACAGACACAGACGGGAAGATCTTTTGGACAAGTGCATGGGTTCACCCGTTTGTTTACCATGTTTTTTACAATCCGATCCTCCAAAGAATGGAACGTGATCACGCACAAGCGACCCTGGTCTTCCAGCACGTCACAAAATTCTCCCACGGCTTTTTCCAGTTGCCCCAGTTCATCGTTCACTTCGATGCGAATGGCCTGGAATGTCCGTTTTGCCGGATGTGGTCCATCTCGCCTGGCAGAGGTGGGGATCGCCGCCTTGATGGTTTTCACCAGCTGGCCCGTCGTTTGGAACGGTCGTTTTTTTCTCTCCTGCACGATGAATTTGCTGATGCGGGAGGCCCATTTTTCCTCCCCGTACATGCGAATGACGTTCGTCAATTCCTGTTCCGTATAATCGTTGACTACCATCTGCGCCGTCAAAGCATCGTCCTGGCTCATCCGCATGTCCAGTGGCGCATCTTTCATGTAGGAAAATCCCCTCTCCGCATTGTCCAGCTGAAAGGAGGATACCCCCAGATCCAAAAGCGCGCCGCTGACCCTTTTCACTCCCAATCGGTTCAACACTTCCTTCACGTCCGCATAATTGCTTTGCACGAAGAACTTCCTGCACGGATAAGGCCTGAGCCGCTCTTCGGCAGCCGCCAGCGCATCCTTGTCCCGGTCGATCCCGATGAACGTTCCATCCTCGTCCAGGCGTTCGCAAATGCCGCAGGCATGCCCGCCCCCACCCAGCGTGCCGTCCACATAGATGCCTTTCGGGCGGATATTCAGGTTTTCCATGCACGCATCGTACAAAACGGAAGTGTGATTAAAAATCATAGTTCATCATGCTTTCTGCCAATTGACTTGGGTCAAGCTCTGTCATGCTCTCGTTGCTTTCCCATTCTTCTTTGCTCCAAATCTCGATCTTCTCGTAGGAGCCAACCGTCACCAGTTCTTTTTCGATCCTGGCGTATTGGCGCAGCTCCTGTGGAATCGTCAATCTCCCCTGCTTATCAATCTCACATTCTACCGCACTGGAGAAAAAGTGGCGCGCCAGCTGCCTTGCCTTTGGATCCGCTGTCGGCAGCTTGCTGAGCTTGTCCATGAACCGCTCCCATTCGTCCATCGGGTGAATTTCCAGGCATTTGTCAATGGCTTTGCTGACAATGCATGTGCGCCCCACTTCGTCACGAAACTTGGCAGGTATGATCATCCTAGATTTCGCATCTATTGAATTTTGATACTTGCCCACCAGCATGAAACGATCCTCCTGTTGTAGAATATCTCCATTTTACTCCACCTCGCTCCACTTTGCAACCATTTTGCTCCAACCATAACCCTTTTCCCCTGTTTTTTTGTTTGATCCCTTCCCCCAGGAAAAACAAATTTCTCGCTCTGCACTAGATATGGTACCCTCATTTCATTTCTGTTCCCATATTTGGAAAACAGACTGAAAACCGCCGGGGAGCGACCAGACCTTGCCCATAGGGCGATTCGCCTCCAAATACTGGGATTTCAATGGTTTCATCACAAAAAAAGACCATTCCTCATTGGAAAATGGTCTGTCTGCATGATATGGCAAAACTCCTCAAGAGAGGAGCGTCTTGCAAAATATGAATTGAGATATCATCTATTTTAAGGGAAGTATTAGCTGTTATATTTTATTATTAA
>CAZVBL010000004.1:0-70046 GCA_964625475.1 uncultured Zhenpiania sp.
TTCCGCATTGGTTTTTCCCCGGTCTAAACCGGCGCAGGTGCTGCTGTACGTTGCGGACAATCACGAAATTGTCTTATGTAACCGCAACATAGTGGGACAAACGATCGATGGACGTTTATCCCATCTCTGTTTTCATGAAAGCGTTCCTTTGGAGCTGCTCACTCCGCTTTGCCGCAAACGCCTGCGGTTTTCCCGCTTTTAACCCATGCCGAGCCTCACGTCTCCCATCTCGGAGAGATAAAACATGCAGTTCGTGGCGGCTGTTTCCAGGGTATAAGAAGCGGTTCCAATCGTGATTTTCGCTGGCGGATACACCTGGCCGCTCCGTACAAAGCACTCCTCGGAGTCATGGATTTTCTCGTTGAGCGCATCCACCTCCGCTTCGAGCCTCTGCCGGATCTGGGTATACAGGGTTTCCTGTTCAATGAGCTGGTTCAGGATGGTTCTTTTTGCCGGTGTCAAAGATGTGGCTTGCTGCAGGAACTTCACGTTTTTATGCAGATTTTCACTGGTCATGGTGATGTTTTTCAGCTCTTCTTCCTTTCGATCCCGTTTCATCTTCGTTTCCGGCATGACACCCAGAAAAATTTGGGTTCTTCGATACGCTTTACTGCCGATGATCTTGGCTGTAACCGACTTTCCCGCCGTAATGATGCCTCCCACCAGCACGCCGATCCCGTTGCTCGCATCGATGGCGCCATCGCAATAAACCTCACAGGAAATCATGCTTTTCACTTGGATGTCGCCGCCTGCGTAAATTTTTGCGTTTTCCATGAAAGGGCTTTGGATGTCGCCGCCTGCGCGGAGGGTTCCACGATTGTTGCCGTTCACGCCGGATCCAATGTTGACTTTTTCCCCGGCTATGATTTCCGCGCCCTCTACCAGGCCGCTGACAAAGACGTTTCCAGTCGCCTTGACGGTGAATCCGCTGAACACGTCGCCCTGAATGAAAATGTCCCCTAGGAAGTCCTGGTTTCCTACCGACATGTCCACGTCCCCATTGATGACCAGGCGGTTTTCCACGCGGAACTTTTCCGCCTGGAAGGAAACGTATCCGTCCTGCTCCGCCACGAGCCTGCTTCCGTCCGGCGTGATGACGGTATGGCTGCCAGCCGGTACGCGGGCGGCCTTTCCGTTCTTGCCCTTTAGCACCGTGCCCTTTACGTCCATTCCGTCTATGCCATCCTCAGGCGCAATGATGTCGCAGATCAAATCGCCTTTTTTAATCTTGCGGAAAAGATTCAAATCTCTGTAATTGACCCTGCCGGTCTCGTCTTCCTCGAACATGAGATATTCCTGCCGCGGTATGTGCTCGATGATTTCCCCGTCTTTTCCGTGGATCGCCGGTACGCCGAGGGCAATTCTGAAAATCTTGAAGAACGATTGTTCGTTGACGATTCGCTCCTTCAATTCTTCATCGATCCCGGAAACGATCTTGGATTTTTTGAGCGCTTCGTCAAAGAGTTCCTGAACCAGAGGCTGTCCATTCCCTACAGGGGGGAATGCGCAGGCCAAGGCACACAAATTCCCCTTTGGCAGGTAGAAATAAACCGCTGCGTCAATGTCCGGAATCGGGTCGGTAGGATCGTCGCTTGCTGCTTTTTCTGGATTTTCCAGGCGTTCTTCCTCTTCCTTTTTTGCCTTTTTTTCCTGGCTTTCAATGGTTTTGAGGTTCTTGTCCGCAGCTGCGGCCAACTGGCGAATGAAAGGCTCCGTTCCTGGAATGGGAACCCGCACGCTTTGTTCCTGTCCGTCCGCTTCCTCGTCTGCTCCCGCCGCTTTGCCTGCCTGTGCTTCCTCCGATGACGCAAAAGTATCGTCCATGGGTTCGTCCAGCAGGAGCCCATCTTCCGGCGTCCGTTCTCCCATGGTCTTTTCGCCTGGTTTCGCTGCGCCGTCCAACGCCTGCCTTTCGCCGCTCCCCGCTTTCGTCCCTGCCTCTTGCGCCAATTCTTCCGCTTCTCGTTCTTCCAGCTCTATCATCGGCTCACGCATCCATTTTGAAAACAAGATGTCGGTCGGCGGTTCGTTTTTTTGCTGGCACCATTTGCAGTACAGCTGATAGATCGTGTCCGCACGGTTCTGTTCAGCCACATTTTCATGCAATCGCCAATCCGCTGACTGCTCCGATTCCTCTTCTGTATTTGCTTCGGATCCTTCCACCATCTGCTGGGCATCGTCTTGCCCGCTGTCTTTGTCATTCTTTAAAAAGCCCTTAAAAAACTGATTGTTCTTCTTTTCTTCCATATAACATCACTTGATCTGCGATTCAAGTTCCTTTCTGGCGACCACATCCAAGGATCCCCTGTGATTTTTGAAATAGGGTCACAGTCATCGTCTTTCCAAGCCTCTGAATGATCTGCGATTTATCGTTTTTTATGAAATGCCTTTTTCAGTCTGCTTTTTATTATAATACAGGTCGCAAGTCTTAGCAATCTCAAAAAACTTGATACTGTCCAAACTCATTTGGCAGATTGCGATTCCCCTCCGGTTGCGATATAATGGTAAATGTCTTGCTCTGCATGCGGGAACGAAGGAATGGTTGCATGTGGAATTGCGAGATCGTTTGAAAACGCTTTCATGCGGTGTGTTGGAAATGCATCCAAAACGAAGGAGAAGGATATGTACAAGCTGTTTGTAGTCGAAGATGATCGGGGAATTGCGGAAGCGATCAAAGCGCAGGCGGAAATGTGGGATTTTTCCGTATGCCTGGCAAAGGACTTTCGCAGCATTACAGCGGAATTTTCCGCCTTTCAGCCCCATATCGTCCTGCTGGACATATCCCTCCCCTATTTCGATGGATACCATTGGTGCCGGGAAATACGCAAAGTCTCGAAGGTGCCGATCGTTTTCATTTCCTCCGCATCCGACAACATGAACATCGTGATGGCGATGAACATGGGGGCGGACGATTTTATCGCAAAGCCTTTTGACCAGAGCGTCCTGATGGCCAAAATGCAGGCGATGCTTCGCCGCAGCTACGCTTTTTCCACCTCGCTGCCGGTGCTGGAGCATCGAGGCGCACTATTGAATACGAACGATGGCACCCTCCTCTATCGCAGCGAAAAAATCGAGCTTTCCAAGAACGAATACCGAATTTTGCTGTGCCTGATGGAGAATCTGGGAAAGGTTGTCAGCCGGGAGAAGTTGATGGATCGTTTGTGGCAAACGGATAGCTTCGTGGACGACAATACGCTGACGGTCAATGTCAACCGCCTGCGCAGGAAACTGGAAAGCGCAGGGCTTGACCGTTTCATTTCCACAAAATTCGGCGTAGGGTACATCATCGATTGAAGGAGGCGGCAGAATGGCGTTGTTTTGGAAATACATTAGGCAGCATGGCAAGGTCATCCTCGCTACGCTACTGTTTTGTGTCATATTCGCTCTGGTGTTCGCACTGTATCATCTGCCGCTGGGGGCTGCGCTGTATCCAACTTTGCTCTGCGGCCTGATTGGGATTTTGTTCCTGGCTCTGGATTTTGTCAGGACAAAGCGAAAACATGCGGCGCTTGAGCGGCTGAGCCAGCTCACGGCTGCCATGATGGACGAACTGCCCCGCGCCTGCTCCATGGAGGAGGAAGATTACCAGGCGGTCATCCGCGCTTTACAGTCCGAGGTCGCAGAACTGGAATCCGCATCGAGCGCAAAATACCGTGACATGATGGACTATTACACGATATGGATCCATCAAATCAAAACGCCTATCGCTTCCATGCGCCTGAACCTGCAGAACCAGGATACGCCGGCATCGAGGAAGCTGCAGGGCGATTTGTTCCGCATCGAGCAATATGTGGAAATGGCATTGACTTTCCTGCGTCTGGATTCCACCTCCAACGACTACGTTTTTCAGGAATGCTCCCTCGACCCCCTGATCCGACAGGCGGTCAGGAAATTTTCCCATGAATTTATCGACAGGAAAATCAGCCTTCAATATGAACCCATCGAGATGTCCATCGTTACCGATGAGAAGTGGTTGTCCTTTGTCCTGGAACAGATTCTTTCCAATGCGCTGAAGTATACCCGCGAGGGGAGTGTGAAAATCTATGTGCAGGAACCGAACACGCTGTGCATCGAGGATACCGGCATTGGCATCGCCCCGGAAGACGTTCCGCGCATCTTTGAAAAAGGGTACACGGGGCATAACGGACGCTCCGACAAGAAAGCGAGCGGCATCGGGGCGTACCTGTGCAAACGGATATGCGATAATCTTGGAATTGGAATCTGCGCAAAGTCCCAGGTGGGCAAGGGAACTGTGATCCTGTTGCAGCTGGATCAGCATGGGCTTTGAACCATGAACTTTGAACGAAAGTTCCCTTTTGCCCCATAGTTCGAAGCATATTATCAAACCTTACAAAACCGTAAGGTTTGAAGCGGGAAATGTAAGCCGAATCGATGGCGACGCATTTCCCGCTTTTGCTAAAATAACGGCAGAAACTTTGAAGGAGGACAAACAAGATGAACATTCTTGAAGTAAACGGTCTGAAAAAGACCTATTCCACGCGCCTCGGCGGCAACAAAGTGGAAGCGTTAAAAGATGTAAATTTCACCGTGGAAGACGGCGAATACGTGGCTATCATGGGCGAGTCGGGTTCAGGCAAGACCACGCTCCTGAACATATTGGCGGCGCTCGACAAGCCTACTGCCGGCAGTGTCATTTTGGACGGCAAGGATCTGTCTAAGGTGAAAGAGGCGGCAGTGTCGGCATTCCGCCGCGACAACCTGGGCTTCGTGTTCCAGGAGTTTAACCTGCTGGACACCTTTACCCTGGAGGACAACATCTACCTGCCGCTGGTGCTTGCGGGCAAGCCTTACCGGGAAATGGCCGATCGGCTTGCGCCCATCGCAGCCACGCTGGACATCGGGGATTTGCTGAAAAAGTACCCTTACGAAGTGTCCGGTGGCCAAAAGCAGAGGGCCGCTGTCGCAAGGGCGATTATCGCAAACCCGAAAATCATCCTTGCCGATGAACCCACAGGCGCCCTGGATTCCAGAGCCACCGATGAGCTTCTGCACATGTTCGCAAAGATCAACGCCTCCGGGCAGACGATCCTGATGGTAACCCACTCCATCAAGGCGGCAAGCGCCGCAGGCCGCGTGCTGTTCATCAAGGACGGAGAAGTTTATCACCAGATCTATCGCGGCGATGACAGCGATGAACAGATGTATCAGAAGATTTCCGATACGCTCACCTTGCTTGCGACAGGAGGTGACAGAAAATGAAATTCGGATTTTATTTCAGGCTGGCCGCAGATGGCATCCGAAAGAACAAGCGGATGTACCTGCCGTACATCCTCACCTGCATCGGAATGGTGATGATGGCTTACATCGTGGCTTTTTTAAGGTTCTCTCCAGTGATCGCAACCTTAAATGGCGGAGCGACCGCACAGGAAATCATGCGGATTGGCGTCGTTGTCACCATCTTCTTTGCGGCGCTCTTTCTGTTCTACACCAATTCGTTCCTGATGAAACGCCGCAAAAAAGAATTTGGGCTATACAACATCCTCGGAATGGGGAAAGGCAACCTGAGCCGAATCCTGTTGTGGGAATCCATCGACATTGCGCTTTTGTCCCTCGCATTGGGGATTCTCTTTGGGATCGCCCTTTCCAAACTGGCAGAGCTGGGTCTTGCCAACATGCTCGAAGGGCAGATCACCTATTCCATGTCGATACCCATGGATGCCGTCCTTCTCACGGCCATCCCGTTCCTGGCGATCTTCATCCTGCTGTTTTTCAATTCCCTCAGGCAATTGTGGTTCTCAAACCCCATTTCCCTGCTCCGAAGCGAAAACGTGGGCGAAAAGCCGCCGAAAGCGAATTGGTTCTTTGGCATCCTCGGCGTGGCCGTGCTGGGGGCGGCCTATTACATCGCAGTCAGCATCCAAGACCCCGTCTCGGCCCTCATGGCATTTTTAATCGCTGTGCTGATGGTCATCGCCGCCACCTACCTCATCATGATTGCGGGTTCAGTGCTGCTTTGCCGCATTCTGCAAAAGAGGAAGGGCTATTATTACAAGGCGAATCATTTCGTGTCGGTTTCCTCCATGGCTTACCGCATGAAGCGCAATGGCGCCGGACTTGCATCCATTTGCATCCTTGCCACCATGGTGCTTGTCATGATTTCTTCCACCTCGGCCCTGTTTATCGGCGGCGAAGATGTCGTTCGCAACCGTTATCCCCGCGAAATCAACACCTGTGTCCAGATGGAGGAAAACAAAAGCCTGACAGATGGAGACATCAGGCGTTTTGAAAGCACCATAGATGGCATCCTCGAAAAACGTGGCGCTGCGCAGGGCAACATCATCCAATACCGCTCCGCCGTCACCGCCGGGAAGCTAAACGGCGGCCAGGTGATCTTCGATGTGGACGATATCGACATGAACGACTTCAGCGTCAGCAGCATGTCCGATGTACACCAAATCTATCTTGTGCCTGTCGAGGATTACAACCATATGATGGGCGCAAACGCTGCCCTTGCGGAGGATGAAGTCCTGGTTTATGCTCCAAGGGACACCTTTGACGGCGATACCTTTGGCTTTGCCGGATTGAAGCAATACAAGGTGAAAGAAATCCTGAAAGACTGCTTTCCAAACCCTGACATGGCGATGGACATCATGCCGTCCCTCATGGTCATTGTT
This sequence comes from uncultured Zhenpiania sp., assembly GCA_964625475.1. GTDB lineage: Bacteria > Bacillota > Clostridia > Peptostreptococcales > Anaerovoracaceae > Hominibacterium. The sequence goes on from CAZVBL010000004.1 coordinate 6,636, forward strand.
CCTGATTTGGCAAAAGCCGCTGACGGCCTTGTGAATGCGAAAGGCGATGCGTTATCCTACACAAAGTGGTACTATTCTTTTGACACTTCTCTCGGCGGCGAGGAGGACATCGCCTTGTATGAAGAATTGAAAGCGGCTTTTGGGAATTTGCGGAAGGGCGATGGGGACGCATTTACATCGTTCGTTGAGAGCCGCGAATATGAACGGGAGGGCTTTTACTCGTTGTACGGAGGGCTGTTTTATCTCAGCGTAATCCTCAGCATCGTATTCATCTTCGCTGTGGTGCTGATCATTTACTACAAGCAGATTTCAGAAGGTTATGAGGATCAGCCGAGGTTTGGGATCATGCAAAAGATTGGCATGACTAAGAAAGACATACGCAGAAGCATCAATTCCCAGCTTCTCACTGTGTTTTCCCTGCCGCTGTTGGGTGCGGGGCTGCATCTCGCTTTTGCGTTTCCCATCATGGAGAAGCTGCTGATGCTCTTTAACCTGCACAACCGCACGCTGTTCATCTACACTACGATCGGCAGTTTTCTCGTGTTCGCCCTGTTTTACGCCATCGTGTACCGCATCACCTCGAATGGGTACTACCAGATTGTGAGCGATTCCCTGACAAACGATGAACCCAGGTAAATTACAGGGCAAAGGCCACATGCCGCAAAAATCCCATCGTGGAGAGTCGATCTCTGCTGAGTCTCCATGGTTCTATAAAAAATTGATTGTCAACTTTAACATATAATTGCGATTCTTGCTGATTTTGTTGTCAAATAAATTAATGTAGTTGACAAGTTCAAAATCCTGTGTTAGGCTAAACGCAACACATGACGAGTGACGGGAGGCATGTTCCATGCAAAAAGAAGCATTAAAGAGCTTGATCGCTGATATTCAGAAGCAAAAAACGGAACAGCAAACAGTTGAACTCAAGGAAACACATGGGGGTTTCCCAAAAAGGATCTATGACACAATTTCATCCTTCTCCAATCAGGACAGCGGCGGAATCATCATCTTTGGCATGTCAGATAAGCCGAATTATGAGATTGTCGGTGTTTATGATGCAGAAGACACGCAAAAAAAGATCATGGAACTATGCGGGCAGATGGAACCTAATGTGAGAGCAGTCGTTACCATTTGCGATATTGATGGCAAAACGGTCGTTGCTGCAGAAATTCCTGGCGTAGAAATTTCAGAGCGTCCTGTCTTTTATCGTGGACGGGGGAAATTGAAAGGTTCCTATGTCCGCATCGGCGATGCGGATATTCCTATGACGCCATACGAGATTTATCGCTTTGAGGCTTTTAGAAAGCGGATATGCGACGATCTGCGGCTTGTGGAGCATGCGAAGATCAGATTGTTAAACCAGGAAATGCTGCACGCTTGTTTAACCGCAGCAAAAAAGGAACGGAGGAATCTTGCCGAAAATGTTTCAGATGCCGATATACTGGAAATGCTGGGCGTTACCGTTGATGGAACTCCCACTCTAGCAGGCGTGATGGCTTTTTCTGATTACCCGCAAGCGTATTTCCCACAATTGTGCGTTACCGCAATTGTCGTCCCCGGCACCGAAATCGGGGATCAGGGAACCGATGGGGAACGATTTATCGACAACAAACGGATTACAGGAAACATCTCGGAAATGTTGGCAGAAAGCGTTGAATTTGTTCGCAGGAATAGCCGCACAAAGACGATCGTTGGAGAAGATGGCGCACGACACGACAAAACGGAGTATCCTATGGCAGCTGTCAGGGAGGCCGTCTTAAACGCTCTGGTTCACAGGGATTACAGCCGCTACACGGAAAGCGTCCCGGTAAGCATAGAAATGTATCGGGACAGAATGGAAATCAAGAGCAGCGGGGGTTTGTTCGGAACAGCGTCTGTAGAACTTTTAGGGCGCATGAGAACGGAGACCAGGAATGTCGCGCTGGTAAACATCCTTGGGTTCTTGAACGTGACTGAGAATCGATATTCCGGTATACCTACCATGAGGAAAGCGTGTTCAGAAGCAAAATTGCCGATGCCGGAGTTTGTCGATAGGCACGGAGAGTTCAATGTCACCTTTAGGAACAACATATTTGAACAGAAAGGAAAACTCGATAAAAGCGACATGAGGAAAGCCGTCCTTGAATTTTGCAGCATCCCCAGAAGCAGGAATGAAATGATCGAATTTACCGGCCTGTCCCGATATTACACCATGTCAGCGATTGTCCAGCCTTTGATAGATCAAGGGCTGCTGGCTCAGACGATGCCGGATAAGCCAAAGAGTCCAAAGCAAAAGTATGTAAAAAGCAACGGCATGGGATGAAAGGACAATTTTTAGACTATTGCAACTTGCTATTGCAATTTACGAAAGGGTATTAGTCCTCAGACGTTTTTTAACATTCGGGCAGCCCGTAAGCCGGGTTCTGTATTTGGCAATCATCTATCTCGACGTACTGTCACCAGCACGCTCCAGCGACTCACCTCTCGGGCAGCGACGGGCCGCCGCCTTTCATGCCCTTTCTTAGTCTTGCTCCGGATGGGGTTTACACGAGAAGCATGTTGCCATGCCTCCCGGTGAGCTCTTACCTCGCCATTTCAACCTTACCACGGCACGACCCGTTTCGGCGGTATGTTTCTGTTGCACTTTCCCTATAGTTACCTACGCCAGACGTTATCTGGCACCCTCGCCCTGTGGAGCCCGGACTTTCCTCATGCGCCCCAAAAGCGCACGCAATTGCCTGGACTACCCGAATGCATGATTTTGATGTACCATGAACTTCCGCTGAACATACAATCAGAGTTCATGATTCAATGAACGCTTCCCCACGGCAACGCCGTATCAATCAATGCGTTCATTATACCACCAAAAAGGGATCGATGTCCACTTTGGATTCCACGATTTCAATTTGGTCTTGCAATTTTTCTTTCAGTTTTTTTGAGAAATTCTCCACGAAGGATTTTTCCGTGCCGTAGTGGCCCGCATCGATCAAAGCGATGCCCAGCGCCTTTGCGTTTTGCGCTTCGTGGTATTTGACATCTCCAGTAATCAAAAGCTGGCAGCCGTTTTCCAAAGCAAGCTCCATCAAATCCGAGCCTGCCCCGGTGCAGATTCCCACCCTTTCGATGGGCATGTCACCTTTGCCCACGACCCGAACCTGGCTGCGTTCCATGTTCAGTTTTTTTGCCAGTCGTTTTGCCAGGGCGCTTAGCGTCACGGACCTGGGCAACCTTCCTGTGCGGCCGATCATGTCAACGTCGCCATTCGCTCGAAAGCCCCCCACATCCTGCAGTCCGATTAAATCGGCCAGAAAATCATTGTTCCCGCCCTTCAGCTTGTCAAAAGGAGTGTGGCAGGAATAAACGCAAATTCCCATGTTCAGCAGCTTGACGATGTAAGAACCCAGCACGTCCCGGTAATCCACCGTTTTGATGCCCTCGAAAATCAGCGGGTGATGGGTGATGATCATGTCCGGGTTTTCTTCTGCGGCTTCCTCGATGATGGCATCTGTGATTTCCAACGCCAAGAGAACCTTTTGGATTTCCATGGGTCCGACCGCCAGTTGGATTCCGCTGTTATCCCAGCTTTCCTGGGTATTGGAGGGAGCGATTTCCTCCAACGCTTCTATCACTTGATCTAATTTCATCATTCAAATACCTCCCAAAAGCCATTTCAAATAGAGGATTCTGGCTTGCGTCCCGTTTGCCTTTGCGCAATCCGGTTTTCTGCTTTTCATCAGCCCCGCTCGGATTCGTTCTTCTGCGGCCAGCTTCCTCTGGACGAAAGGCACTGCCAGCTGGCCTGCGGAAAAAATCCAGGGCGGCACTTCGTATGCGATATCATCTGCGTGTTTCTCATACAATTCCTGAGAAACGGCAACCGTATCTCCACCTGCGGACGAAACGGCTCGTTGGGGGTTTGGAACCATGGGGCTTGCCCCAACATCCAAGGCATTTCCTGACGGAAAAACCGTAAGGATTTCACAAATATGCTTACCCTCTCGCACTAAGGCTTCCCTGGCGATGGAGCATCCGTGATGAATCAGCCAGTGGCGCAACTTGCCCTGGCCGCTCCTGGGCTGGAGGATCAATTTGCGCAAACTATGGGTTTTCTTCATATTTTCCCCTAAGATTTGGGTCATGAGAACGCCTCCCATGCCTGCCATCACGACAGCATCCACTTCTCCGTCTTCCAGTACTTGCATCCCGTTTCCCAGACGCAGGTCAAATGCCATCTGGGGGTATAGGGAGCGTCCCAGCTGGCGGGCTTTTTCCAGGGAACCGGGGCTAATGTCCGTCAACACCACATGGGGGCAGATGTTTCGTTCCCAGAGGGCAATTGGCAAAAAACCATGGTCGGTACCAATGTCGGCCATGGTTTCCCCATCTTCTACCTGATCCGCCAGTGCCTGCAGGCGATCCGTCAATTTCACCATTATTCCAGATAATCTTTCAGCTTCTTGCTCCTGCTTGGATGGCGCAGTTTTCGGAGGGCCTTCGCTTCAATCTGCCTGATGCGCTCCCTTGTCACATCGAACCGCTTGCCCACCTCTTCCAGCGTTCTGGCTCGTCCATCTTCCAGGCCAAAACGCAGCTTCAGTACCTTCTGTTCCCGCTCTGTCAGGGTGTCCAGGACTTCCACCAGCTGCTCTTTCAGCATGGAAAAAGCCGCTGCCTCCGCTGGGGCTGGCACCTCTTCGTCCGGAATGAAATCTCCCAGATGGCTATCCTCTTCTTCGCCGATGGGGGTCTCCAGGGACACGGGTTCCTGGGCGATTTTGAGGATTTCCCGCACTTTTTCCTCCGATATGCCCATTTCTTCCGCAATTTCTTCCGGCGTCGCCTCCCTGCCTTTTTCCTGGATCAACTGGCGGGATACGCGAATCAGTTTGTTGATGGTTTCCACCATGTGAACCGGAATGCGGATGGTTCTGGCCTGATCCGCAATGGATCTGGTGATGGCCTGACGAATCCACCAAGTCGCATAAGTGCTGAACTTATATCCTTTTTTCCAATCGAATTTATCAACGGCTTTGATCAGACCCAGGTTGCCCTCCTGAATCAAATCCAGGAACAGCATGCCCCTGCCCACATATTTTTTCGCAATGCTCACCACAAGACGCAGATTGGCCTCGCACAGCTTCTGCTTGGCCGCTTCATCGCCTGCCTCCATCCGCTTTGCCAGTTCGATCTCCTCTTGTGCCGTAAGGAGGGGGACTTTCCCGATCTCCTTCAAGTACATCCTTACGGGATCGTCTACTGCGATGTCTTTTGGAATCGTGGATTCCAAATCGATTTCTTTTGCCCCGCCGTTTTCCGCGATGACAGCATCCACCTCTGGATCTTCCACTTCCTCTTCTTCCAGCTCGCTGAGTTCCATCTCGCCCGGCTCTAATTCCACCTCTGAAACAATGGCAATTCCCCTGGATATCAGCTGCTCGTACATATCGTCCATGTCATCCTTGTCCATCTCCACATTGCCGAGATGGTCGGAAATCTCCGTATATGTGAGCGAACCCCTTCCCTTTGCCTTTTCGGCCAATTCTTCGATCAGTTGTTTTTTGTCTTTTAGCTGTGGCTGTAAGGTTTCCTGTTGCGCTTCTTGTTTTGCCATTTGTTGATACTACCCCCTACCGTTTTTGATCATCGTCTGGATTTCCATGAGTTCGTTTGTCAACGCTACGATGGCTTCCTCGTTTTCTTCTTCTATCATAGAAAGCTGCATGATCAGCTCTTGTTCTTTCTTCGTCCACTCGCTTCGCTTGATGGCATCGACACAATCGGAAAAGAGCTGCTCTTCTTTTCCTGCCAGCCGCACATTCTCCATGAGGCTTTCCAGCTCCTGGGCATCTTCCAATTCTAGCATGTCCATCAACCTTGGAATGTCCAGTTCTTCATGTTGTTCGTAAATCTCTTTGATGCAGTTATAAATGTTCCGTCCGGACGGTGATGTGAACGCGGCCTTTTCATAGGGAAGGATCCGCGGATAATAGCTGCTGCTGTGCAGCATGAGCTTTATCATATTCTTTTCCAACGATGTGATATGGGACGGCGACTTTCCCATGTCCTTCGGGTGGCGTTCGACCCACTGGGAAGGCTGTTTTTCACTATTATTGCCAATTGCTTCAAGTCTTATAGCGCCTTCGGAGATTTTTGTCTCCTCTGCCAGTTTTTTTATGTAAATGTCCGCCTCCACCGGACTCAAATTCCGTAGGACCTCAGCGGCCTTTTTTAAAAACTCCACCTGTCCTTCTGGCGTATCCAGTTTACATTCTTTCCGAATCAGGTTCAATCGATACTCCGCATAAGGCAACGCTTCCCTGACCAGTTCCATAAATGCGCTTTTTCCATTTTTCTTGACAAATTCATCGGGATCCTTGCCCTCGGAAATGTGCAGCACTCGAACATTGAGTTTTTCCTTGTGGAGAATGTCCAGCCCCCGAAGGGCGGCGTTGATGCCTGCCTGATCCGCATCGTAGGACAAAATCACATGCTCCGTATAACGCTTGAGCAGCCTGGCCTGGTTTTCCGTCAGAGCCGTCCCCAAGGATGCAGAAACGTTCCTCACGCCGCTCTGGTACAGGGAAATCACGTCCATGTACCCTTCCACAAGGATCGCCTGATCCTCTTTGTGTATTTCCTGCCTGGTGATGTTCAACCCATACAAATTGTTTTTTTTCTGGAACACGCTGGATTCCTGGGAGTTCAAGTACTTAGGGACGCCGTCGCCCAGCGTCCTGCCCCCAAATCCGATGATTTTTCCGCTGGTGTTCATGATGGGGAACATGACCCGGCTACGAAACTTATCATAATATTTACCCTTGGATTGGGAAATCAATCCTAATTCCACAAGTTTTTCTTTTTCATACCCCATGGCAGTCAGATGTTGATACAGGCTGTCCCACTTTTCATCCGCATAGCCGATGCCGAACTGATTGAGGATCTCCATCTCAATCCCGCGGCCTTTCATGTAATCGTAGCCTGGATTGGCTCTTTCTCGGAAAGCCCGGTAAAAGAATTTGGCGGCTTCCCGGTTGATGGCGTAGGCTTCGTCCTTTTTTTCGCTTTTGCGAAAGTCCTTTTGTATGGCAATGCCATATTCGTCAGCCAGCTTTTCAATGGCCTGCACAAAATCCAACTGGTAATGCTGTTCGACAAAGCTGATGACATCTCCCGTAGCCCCACAGCCAAAGCAAGTAAAGATCTGCTTTGTTTCGGATACGACAAAAGAAGGTGTCTTTTCGTTGTGGAATGGGCATCTTCCTTTGTAATTGCTCCCTGCCTTTTTTAAAGGAACGACCCGCCCAATCACATCGACAATGTTGCACCTGCTTTTAATCTCATCAACTGTGTTGCTGCCTCCGCTCACGTTTGTCCCTCATCACCTTTTGATCCATCAATTCTTTTTCTCTTTCGACAAAACCGTGAAGTTTCCTTTTTTTTCGTTAAAATTTTTTTCTTTCTCTTCCAAAATGTGGATCACATAGATGGGCATGCAAATTCATGGCATAGCGATCCGTCATGCCTGCGATATAGTCTTTCACCATTTCCTCCAATCCAAATTCCGGTATCATGTCCTGCAAATCTTCCGGGAGGGATTTCGGATGTTCCTGAAAATACCCGTAGAGGGATTCGATGATGGTTTTGATCCGCTGCAGGTCTTCATCCTTTTTTACTTTGTTGTTGCGATAAACGTTTTGGAACATAAAATCCCGCAACAGATCCATGTGATCCAGGCAGGCATCGCTCATGGAAATTCGATTTTTCCCAAAGCTGCTGTCGATCAGATCCGTCACCAAAGTGTCAATCCTGGCGCGATGGGTGTCCCCCAGCACGGCAAGGCATTGCTTCGGCAAATCCCCTTCCGTAATGACGCCGCTCCGAAGGGCATCGTCGATATCGTGGTTGATATAAGCCACCCGGTCGCTGATTTTGACGATCTGGCCTTCCAAGGTAAAGGGTATCCCCTCCCCGGTATGGTTCAGGATGCCGTCCCTTACTTCTTCGGTCAGGTTCATTCCCCTTCGTAAGCTGCCCCTTTCCAACACATCCACGACTCGCAGGCTTTGGACGTTGTGGCGAAAACCACCCTTGTGGATCTCGTTGAGCACGCTTTCCCCGCTGTGGCCAAAGGGCGTGTGTCCCAAATCGTGTCCCATGGCGATGGCCTCCGTCAGATCCTCATTCAGCCCCAACGCCCTGGCTATGGTCCGGGAAATTTGTGAAACTTCGATGGTATGGGTCAGCCTGGTGCGAAAATGGTCGCCTTCCGGAGCCAGGAACACCTGGGTCTTGTGCATCAATCTGCGAAAGGCTTTGGAATGGACGATTCGATCCCGATCCCGCTGGTAAACGGTTCGGATGGCGCATTGCTCCTCCGGCTCCTTTCGGCCTCTCGATTCCGCTGCTTTTGCGGCAAAAGGCGACAGCGTTTCATATTCTCGTTTTTCGATGCATTCTCTTCCAATCATATTTCGTAGCTTGTCCTATACAAAAATCTGGATAACCAAAACGGACAGCCCACCAAGCACCATGGTGACAGGCAATGTCACGACCCAGGCAATGACGATGTTCTGTGCAATTCCCCACTTTACCGCAGAAAGCCGCTTTGCGCTCCCAACCCCCATGACAGACGTGGTAATGACCTGGGTGGTGCTGATGGGCGCACCCAAAAACGACATGCTTTCAATGACCAGCGCAGAAGCGGTCTGTGCTGCGAATCCGCTGGCGGGCTGGAGCTTCGTCACGCCGCCGCCCATGGTTTTCATGATCTTCCATCCGCCGAGGGAAGTCCCCAGAGCCATCATGCAGGCACATGCCACCTTGACCCAAAGGGGCACGCCGGAACTGGCATCCAAAAGGCCTCCCGTAACGAGCGCAAGCGTGATGATTCCCATGGTTTTCTGCGCATCATTGTTGCCGTGGGAATAAGCAACCAGGGCTGCGGAAAAAACCTGAAGCTTGGAAAACACCCGATTGGCCTTTGCCTGAGACCAGCTTGCGAAAAGCATGAAAATCAATTTCATGAAGCCAAAGCCGATGAACAACCCGATAAAGGGCGATGTGACCAAAGGAACGATCACTTTGTACAAAATGCCGTTCCACAGGATATGCTCCGTGCTGGCAGTGAAAACGATCGTTGCGCCCAGTAAACTCCCGATGAGCGCATGGGAGGAAGAACTAGGAATGCCCTTCCACCAGGTAAACAAGTTCCATATAATGGCTCCCACGAGCGCCCCTAAAATCACATATTGCTCCAGCTCCACATCCACGAGGCCGCTGGAGATGGTCATGGCTACCTTCTCGCTGGTCAGAGCGCCGGCAAGGTTCATGGCTGCCGCAAGGAGGATGGCTTTTTTGGGCGTGAGCGCCCTGGTATACACAGATGTGGCAATGGCGTTCGCCGTGTCGTGAAACCCATTGATAAACTCAAAGATCAGCGCAACCAAGATGACGCATGCCAAAATTCCGCTAAGCATATTTCATTACCACGCCTTCTATGATGTTCGCAACGCATTCGCAGGAATCCAGGCTGGCCTCCAGCTGCTCATACAGATGCTTCCATTTGATGAGTTCAATTGGGTTTTCCTCTTGCCGGAACAGCTCAGTTAACGCCTGCCTGTATAAAATATCGCCCTCGTTTTCAATGCGGTTCACCTCGATGACTTGCTCCTGGACCGTGTTGTTCTTTTTTACTTCTGAAAGGTGCTTGAACAGGACATCCAGTTCCCGAATGGCCTGCATGATGTATTTTGCCATGGTCAGGCACTGGGGTTTCACCTCTTTTACATCGAACACGATAAAGCGGTTGGCCACTTCCTCCAGGGAGTCCACGATTTCATCCATTTCTTTGGTGATGGAATAAATGTCCTCCCTGTCGAAGGGCGTTATGAAGGACTCGTGCAGCGCCATCAGGATTTTGTGGGCCTGCATGTCGCATTCCGTTTCCATGACCTTAATGGCTGCCACCTTATCCGTGATTTCCTCATAATTTGACACTAAATCTAAAAACCGCTCCCCAGCTTTCATGATCTTGCCGGCGAAATCGATTAGCAACTGAAAAAATTCGTTTTCTTTTTTCTTAACCCCTATCATCCTGCGTGCCTCTTTTCTTTCGTAAAATCTTGCCTGGTCTTATCATACCATCGTTGCTGTGGTAAAGTAAAGAAGAAAGTCGAACCCGCTCGTTCTTTTCCAGTGGCGAACGTCTCTGAAACTCCCCGAACAAGCGGTGATGCGGATATTTCTTCCTCACTTAAAAATATAACCTTCGTTCCAAATTTTTTCCCAGAGTCTCATCTACCCGCGCAAAATGCCCCAGTACGGTTTGAATGACATCTTCGTTTTCAAACATGAGGCTTTCAGCGATGTTCTCCACCAAATCCTCTTTTTCAGAGGGTTCCATGCTTCGGTAATAAGCGGCTGCCTGGCTGAATTCCATCATTTTTGCGCTCCTCTCTGTCGACCCCCGTCTTTGTGGGCATAGTCCATGACTTGCAGGAATTCCTCATGGGTCAACCGCATCCCGTCCACCAAGTTGGAAGGGAAAAAGCAAAGCCGCTCGCCTTGCTCCTTGGAAAGGATCTCCCGTAACGTCATTTTCCCGATTTTCACATAAGGATACTGCTCCTCCGGCCACAAGCAGGTAGCGGAAAAAGGGTCAAACCCACAGTTTTCCCTTTGCTCCTGTTCCATCATCTGGATTTCCAGCTCATACATCGGAAAACTTCCTTCCTCCAATGCGAGAACCAGATCGGAAATGCAACAGTCCGGCGAGAATCCGGCCAGAAACTCCGCCTCCTGATACGAAATTCCCTTTCTTTTTCCATTTTCTTCCTCTCCTTCACAGCAAGGGTTCCATCGATATCGAACATACGCTTCTTTTTCCCGTTCATTGATCCATCGGTAGGCATTGACGCTGTACCCTTCCATATGGCGATAGGATTTTATCGTACCCTGGTTGGAATAAAGGCGAATGGCCAGGTTCATGGCCTCCGGATTTTCGGCGAGGAACCGCCAAAAATTTGGTTCGCCTCCGTATGCCTGTTGGGGAAATCCCAAAGATCTTACCATTTGGGGGAATTTAGCTGGGTCGTTGATGTAGTAGACTGGAAAATTGTTGCAGATCAAATCACAATCCCCTTGTTCCGTATGGAACCTGACGGAAAAGCCACGGGTGTCCCGATGGGAATCGCCGCTTCCCAGTTCTCCCATGCACCTTGAGAATCGTACTGTCACCGGGGTTTCCTGCCCTGGATCTTGGAGAAAACAGGCAGATGTGTAATCCGCAAGGCACATGTATGGGCTAAAGCTGCCTTTTGCGGCGACTCCTTTTCGGTGCAGCAGCGGAGGCCTGGCGGCCTGGCCGTTCAATTCGCCGATCTTTTCCAGCAACAAAAAATCTGTCATCACATACCACCTCAACGTAATATATGCAACAGATTGTTTTTTGGTTTATCATCGTTTATCATCCATCGAAATAAATTGACAGCAAACACAAGGGGCTTCGCATGGATGCCTGCTCGTTTTGAGACTGCCGCAAGCGTGGTTCCTGCCACAAAACAGACGCAAAACGGCATGGGGATCGCAAACCCGGTTTTTCGAGGGCATTTTAAAGCCCCGTATGTCCAAACCCCCCTGTGCCTCGCTCTGTCTCTCCCAGCGCATCCACCGGTTCCCATGTGATTCTCTCGTATCTGGCGATGACCATCTGGGCAATTCGGTCGCCGTGCTGAACGGTGATCGGTTCCTGGCCCAAGTTGATGATCGGTACTTTGATTTCGCCCCGATAATCGCTGTCAATGGTGCCCACTCCATTTACCAGGCCGATTCCATGCCTGATGGCAAGGCCACTCCTCGCCCGCACCTGCGCTTCATATCCAGGGGGAAGCTCTATGGACAAGCCCGTAGGGATCAAAGCCCGTTCTCCGGGCTGTAGGCACACTGCTTGCCCCAAGTCCGCCCGTAAATCCATGCCTGCCGATCCTTCCGTCTCATAGGCAGGAAGCGCACCGCTTTTCGTTTTTATCCTGACCTCCATCGCCTTTACGCCTCCATGGCTTTTTTCAAATCAAAATCCCGATTGGTAACGGCTGCGCCGCAGTATCGATCCAAATCGCAGATTCGTCCCGCCATCCGGCGCATGTCGTCCATTGTGACCTTATCAAATCCTGCGATGACTTCTTGTGGCGATTGCGTCCGTCTGCATAACGCCATGTTTTTTCCAATGGAAAACATCCTTCCGTTGACGTTTTCCTGGGCAAAAATATAGCTGCTCTTCATCTGCTCTTTGGCAGTCGCCAGTTCTTCCTCCGTCACGCCGTTTCGTCCCAGGGTCTCCAGTTCTTCTTTGATCGCTGCGATGGCATCTCTGATCTTGTCGTGTGCCACTCCAGCGTAGATGTTGAAATAACCGGCATTACTGAATGCGCTGGATACCGAATAAACGGAATAGGCCAGTCCTTTTTGTTCTCGGATGCTCTGAAACAGCCTGGAACTCATGCTGCCACCCATGATGTTGCTGAGAAGCCCCATGGCATAGTAATCCTCGTCCACCATGGAAACCCCTGGAAGGGCAAAGCTGACATGGCTCTGCTCGATATCTTTTGTTTTCACATTGTATCGCGGTTCATAGGGCTTGGGATGGCGTTCTTTTTTCTCCTTGGCAGCTTCCAGTTTTGTCAATCGATTTTCAAAGAGTTCGCAGATTTTATCTTCGTCAAAATTACCGGCAATGGCGATTACCAGGCTATCCCTCGTGTATTCCCTGCGCATGTACCCGATCAATTCTGACCTGTCAATGCGGCTTAAGGTTTCAGGCGTTCCTATAATGGAATTTCCCAGCGGATTTCCTTTAAACACCAGCTCGCACACGGTATCATGGACGTCATCGTCCGGGGTGTCCTGAATCATTTTGATTTCCTCCCGGATTACGTTTCGCTCCTTCTCCATCTCTTCCGGATCCATTTTGGAATTGAGAATCATGTCCAAGAGAATTTCCGCCGCCTTGCCCAGATTGTCCGACAGGGTTTTGATATAATAGCAAGTGGCCTCTTTGCCTGTAAAGGCGTTGAACTGGCCGCCGATTTTGTCCACATCGGAGGCGATTTCCTTTGCCGTCCGCTTTTCCGTGCCTTTGAACATCATGTGTTCAATGTAGTGGGAAACGCCTGCGATGGAGGCGGGTTCATCTATCGCTCCTGCCCTGACCCATGCTCCCAGTGCAACGGATTGAATGTGTGGAATGTTTTCCATGACAAGCGTAGTGCCGCAATCCAGCTGCTTTGTTTTTATCATCTTCTCATTACCATCCTATTTTTTTCTTTTTCGTTTTTCCAGGATTTCGTCCCTATATAAATAGCCTGCGATGGCCAATGCGACCACGATGAGCGCCACTGTGCCGGCAGTCTTGCCCAATTTCAACTCAAAAAAGTAGGTGATGCACATCACTGCGAAAAACAAAAGCGCCACCAGTAAAAAGACAGCTTTTCCACCCTTCTCCGCTGCTTTCCGCTTTGTTTCTTCCGATGGCGGAGCTTGTCCTTCTGGCTGCTCCTGCCCTGTAATGTCCTTTTCTTTCATTGCTTCCATGCCTTTTCTCTGTCTTTCGATCGCACATCTGGCCGCAGTTTCAGTTCGCTGCTTTCTCATGACGTTCCGCAAACATGCGATTGGGTTTCCATCAATTGTTGTTGCGACCCATGATCGCCAGAATGCGGATGAAGATGTTGATAATATCCATATAGAGGTCTGTTGCGCTGTCAATGGCATTATCCACCGTTTTCTGGTATGCATTGGCTTTCGCCCAGTCGTATCCAATATAACCGGAAAAAATCAGCACAACGGCATAATCAAAAATCGTGTAATCCTTGTGCCAAATCAATACGCACACCAACTCAACAATGACTACGGCAACCAGGGTAAAAAACAGCGTCCTTCCCATGCTGAGGAACAGGCTGGGAAATGCGCTCCCTGCGATCATCATCACCAACGTAATGATTCCTGTCACCAGAACTGCGTTAAAGACGATCTCCGATCCATAATAAGGAAGCAGCATGGTCAGCACCACGCCCAGTGGAACTACGATCAAATTGTACCCCACAAAACTGACCACCGGACTATTGCTCCTGGTGAGCCTTGCCCCTACAATGATGCATATGATATATCCAATGAGAAATACAAAGGGGTTCATGTTGTCAAATGCGCCTTCCAGCGCAGTAATCATAAAAGCGTTTACGGCAAATCCATAGAGCAAAGTTGCCCCGATGATCAAATTATATGCGCGCTGGCCGATCTGCCGCTCCCCCTCATGAAGCGTCAACCGTTCCCGCTTGTTGGTTGTCATTAAATTTCCTGTCATAACACCATTTCCTCTTTCACTTTTTAGCCTTGTCATCAAAGCTATCATATATAGTATACCACAAGCTACGAGTACAAGTAACATAAATTCCATAAAACTCATATATTATTCAAGAATTACTTGTTGAAAGTTTAAAAGGAGGTAACTATATGAGTTGTTTCGGCAATAGACCGGCGTCGGACCTCTTCGAGAATTGCTGCAACGCAGGCAATCTCTGCAAATTTAACGGCAAACTGGATGATGTAGTCAGCACACCGATTTATGTACAGAGCGTCTACGACGCAGTGCTTTCCAATCTCCAGGGAATGAAAACAGTGCAAAACCAGAGGTTCTCGCCTGCTGTTCCCGTGGGCAGCACCATCCTCAGGGTCTGCGACATTCGCTGCAAAAAATATTTCAACCCATGCAACGTAGATGATCCAAGAAATTTAAACCTGGATATCGATACCAGCATTTCCGGAGCCACGTTCCTGCAAAACGGCAACGGGGAATACGTTGAGGTCGTGGGTCCCGATGGGATGCTTTCCCAGAAAGTGCTGTACGCCGATACCCAGGAATGCGATGACCAGTGCATGGGAACCCCGATTTTCGGAACCCAAAACGTCAATATCACAGGTGATGTCCTGGTTTACATCGACCTGCTGCTGTGCGACAGATGCAACAATGAAAGCGTGTTTACCGTTTGCGCGCAGGTCAACGTGGCTACGGCCACCCACCCGTTGGCGCTGACGAATTTCTTTGAATGCTGCATGCCAAGCACAGAGGACACAGCCTTTCTCCCAAGGTTTACGGAGTTTGCAAACGTAGCATGTGAGGCTCGTCTGGCAACCAATAGCTGCGGCAGGGATCTGAGCATCGGACCGGACGGCGAAGTATGTGGAAATCTGATCCTCGCCCTCTGCGTAAGTTCGGAAAAGAAAATCGTAGTGCCTGTGCAGTTGTGCGCGCTGTCCACCGGATTCGCGGAAATTCCTACCCAGACCAATCCCATCTGCTCCAGCTTCCCCGGCCTTTTCCCAAACAGGGTCAGTGAAGCGGATACAGAAGAAAACTGTGGGGATCCATGCCAGCCATCCCATAACGCCTGCGGCGATTTGCGCAACAGCAACGGGAACGGCTGCGGCGATCCATGCGGCGGCGGGAACCCTGTACCGGAAAAGCCTGCATCGGACTGCGGATGTGGGTGCAATGAATGCGGTCCCGGCAAACCTGGGGAACCGAGGCACAGAAGATAAACAAGGGGAAAACGGCGTTCCCGTTTCCACCTGAATGCGCCGCAATTTCATCTCAATTGGCAGACGGCCTGTATTTGCAAATGCAGGCCGTCTCACCCAATGCCCAGTCCATCAACGATAATCCTTTGCGCATCTGGGGTACTGCGATGTGTCCCATCGAAGCCCCAATTTTTTTACAGTTCCATCGGAAACCAGATAGATGGCCCGAAAGCCGCTGCTGTCATTGCATTGTACGTCAATATGGTAATAACCCTTTCCTACCCGAACGATGTTCCACTGATGAAATGGATTGACCGCATCTTCGTTAGCATGGACATAGTAGCACTTTACGCCCATTTCATCGCACAGTGCCTTGAATGCCCTGGAATAGCCGGAACATTGCGCCTCTTTATAGATCAGCGCACCCCATGCGCTGTTGGCTCCGTTTTTTCTGCTGCTGTCCGCATAGCGACAATTTCGCACCAGGTAATCATGGGCAATCCGCACCTTTTCTTTGTCGCTCATAGCAGCCTTTATCTTTGTATTGACAAATTTCGCCGCCGCATCTTTTACCTGGCTGCGCTGGCTCTCTGTCATGAAAGGGCCGTATACGGTTCCCGCCCCGTAATTTCCCCGGACTTTTTTCTTGGAAACCCGATTGCTGGCAACTTGCCGTCCATCTCGCAGCTTTGCGACCACGATGTAGCAGTACTTTTTTCGTTCCCGCAGGTTTCGATCCTGAAAAGTCGCTTTTTGGGTAACGGCGACCTTTTGATAAGCGGATTTTTTCTTCAGGGAGCGGTAAACATGATAGGATTTCACCTGCTTCTCCCTGTTCCATTTCAAAACGATGGATGAGGCGGACGCATTGGTCACGTTCAGATGCACGGATGCTCCCGCCGCCGCTTGCATGGGAAAAACCGCGATAGCTACCGCCATTGCGATGGCCAATGCGCTCGCTGACATTCTCCCTGTTCTCTTTCTCAGTTTCATTTGTAATGCCCTCCCTCTGCTTTCTATGTTTTTCATAGATTACACCATATAGGGAGGCAATAGGTCGCCCTGGAAGCGACAATTATTTTGCTGCGGTTCCCAGCAACGTCTGTCCGAAATGCAAGAGCGTTTCGTTGATTAAAAACAAATCGTACTCCTGGCGTTCCAGAAAATATCGCATGATCACATCGGATTTTTGTCCCATGGAAAGGGCATAACCAGCACTGGACAACAACTCGTTCGTCTCTTCCAGAGACAGCTCCAGGGAAACCGCCAAAGCCAGAACCGTCGTTTTTTTCGGGTTGTAATTCCTGTTGCTGCGTATCTTTGAGAAAAGTTTCCGATCCATGTGCGCACCCTTGTAAACATCCGGATCCTTCTTTCCCTTTTCATCGATGATCCGCAGCAGCATTTCCGAAAACGTCTCTTCCATATTGTCCAAACGATCGCCCAAGCCGCCAGCTTCATAAGGGCATACGGCTTCGCGCACCCGCATCTGCGCGTTCCATTCCGGGCGGTAATGTTCTTTTATATAGTTATCGATGTCCCGGAGCCCTTCTTTTGTGGAACGCTCCTCTTTTCCAGCCCCCGTTTTCCCAGGAACCTGGCCGTTCCGAACACAGTGAAACAGCATGATTGGATTCCTCCTGTCGTTTGCAGGCCAGGGAAAGGCATTGCGATTTTTGGCAAGGGACATCGCAAGCCGCCATGTTTCGCATTGCGGGGCATCCTTCGGTTTCATCGCAGTTGCGGCTGGCGTTTCCCGTCTGCCGTTGGACTTTCATCCTGCGCATGGGCTGCGATCACCTGCAGGAACTTCGCTCCATATTTTTCAAATTTCACTTCCCCTACGCCGGAAACGCCTAGCATTTCCGCTTTCGTCCTGGGGGATTTGGCGCACATTTCCCGCAGGGTCTTGTCTGCGAACACCACATAGGGAGGAACGCTCTGAATCCTGGCGATTTTCGTCCTAAGTGCCCGGAGGGCTTCAAAGAGCTGTGGATTTTCCACATCATAATCCTGTTTTCTCGTTTTGGCTTCCTTTGCCGCTTTCGGTTCCTGCTCCTTTGCGGTCTTCATGGTGACATGCGCTTCTCCCGCCAGGACGGCTCCTGCCTCGGATCCTAGCCGTAAAACGCTGTAGCGGTCATCGGTCTGTATCAGATAATCGTTCAGCAGCAGGTGATCGGCAACCTGCCGAAGGAAATGGATGGGTTTGTCGGATTCGGAACCGTAACCATCGCTTTCATCCAAGCGATAACGGTGGATTTTTTCCGTGTCCGCACCACGAACCGCATCCAGGATCACCGTCAGGCCATACCGCTGGCCGCAACTTTTCACGCAGTCCAGGATGTTCCTCGCCGTGCTGGTAATGTCCCGCTCCTCGAACCGGGTCAGGCAGTTGCCGCAGTTGCCGCAGTATCCGGGGGAACGCTCTCCAAAATACCGAAGGATGTAGTTTCGCAGGCAGTCGTTGGTATGGCAGTAAAAGGTCATCCTTTTCAGGCGCATTCGATCCCGCTCCCGAATCTTTTCCCGCTCCTCTGGTTCCAACTCCTCATTTTCGCTGTCCTTTTCGATGAAAAACTGGTTCGTTACCACATCCTTTCCGCCGTACAGCAAAATGCAGTCCGCAGGCTCCCCGTCCCTTCCGGCCCTGCCCGCTTCCTGGTAGTAGCTCTCTATGTTTTTCGGCATGTTATAGTGAATCACGAAATGCACGTTGGATTTGTCGATGCCCATGCCAAAGGCGTTAGTGGCGACCATGATGGGCTTTCTATCATAGATGAAATCATCCTGGTTCTCTCTTCGCTCCCCGTCCGAAAGCCCTGCATGGTAGCGAACCGCCCCGATTCCATCTTCCTTCAGCCGCTGGCAGACTTCTTCCACCAGCTTTCGCGTCAGGCAGTAGACGATGCCGCTCTTGCCCGGGTGGGTATCGAGGTAATTCTTCAGGGCCGCATATTTGTTGCAAGGCTTTTGCACGGAAAAAAACAGGTTCTTTCTGTCAAAACCCGTCGTCAGGACAATCGGATCCTGCAGCTTGAGAATCCGCACCACATCTTCCCTGACCTGACGGGTCGCCGTAGCCGTAAACGCACTAATGATCGGCCGATGCTCCAGTTGCTCCACAAATTCCAGGATTTTCAGGTAGCTTGGGCGGAAATCCTGCCCCCACTGGGAGACGCAGTGCGCTTCATCCACCGCCACCATTTCGATTTTCACGGATTGGGCAAAATTCAAAAACTCCCGGTTCGTGAGCCGCTCCGGCGCCACATATATGATTTTGTAGGTTCCCTGTCTGGCATATTCCAGCGCTTTGAAATACTGGCCCTGGGTCAGGGAGCTGTTAAAATAGGCGCCGCGGATTCCCGCCTCTTTTAAAGCGGCGACTTGATCCTTCATCAGGGAGATCAGCGGCGTAATGACTAAGGTGATTCCCTCCATCATGATTCCCGGCAATTGATAGCAGATGGACTTCCCCGCTCCCGTGGGCATGATGCCAAAGGCATCCTTCCCGCTGAGAATGCTGTCGATGAGCAGTTCCTGCCCTTCCCGGAACTCATCGTAGCCAAAATATTTTTTTAAAAATTGTCGTTTTTCTGTCATGTTCCGCTCCAATGTCTGATTTAGCATTTTTTACCATTATAAGATGGATTTTCTCCGTTTGCAACAAAAATTTTACGCAACCTTCATTGAAATCCGCAAAAAATAAGTTTATAGTTAAGCGTGGGAATCGTTCCGCAAGAAAAGGCTTTGCGATGATTTCCACATCAACAAAAAAGAAAGCTGGGATGAAACATGAGATTTGACTTGCACTGCCATACGAAGGAAGGCTCCATTGACTCCAGAGTGTCCATCGAGCGATATGTGCAGCTACTGAAGGAAAAGGGCTTCGATGGCTTCATGATCACGGATCATAATTCCTACAAGGGCTGCCGCGCGTGGGATCGCATGTCAAAGGATCCCCAATATTCCGATTTCATCGTTCTCCGCGGAGTGGAGTACGACACAAAGGATGCTGGCCATATCCTGGTCATCATGCCGGATGATCTGTATCTTCCCATTTTGAACGTGCGGGGCATGACGCTGAGGCGATTGCTGAAAATCGTCCACCGCTTTGGCGGCATATTGGGGCCTGCCCATCCCTTCGGCGTCCGCAGTTCCAGCGCCATGCATTTTCGCAAGATGAACATGGAACTCATCGAGCGGTTTGACTTCATCGAAACCTTCAACACCTGCGAATCAGCAACGGACAACGAGCTGTCCCGGCAATTGGCGGACAAATACCATCTGACCGCATTTGGCGGCTCCGATGCCCATGAAGAACGATATGTGGGCATGGCCGAAACCGTGTTTGACGATGTGATTGCCTGCAACAACGATTTGATCCATGCGGTCAAGGCAGGGCATCCAACCCATGTAAATGGCCAGGTGCGGGAAATGACCACGAAAGCCAAAAGAAAGGCGCAGTGGATGGGGGTTTGGGGTTTCAAGATCTACAATCGAGGGCTTGCCAAACTGATTTCCCCTTACCGCAAGTACCACCACATGAAAATGCCCTTCCGCTCTTAGCGCATGCTTCAGCAATCGTTCCAGCCGTCCGCACGCCCGATTCGCACTGTCTTCCAACCCAAATCGCTTGCCATATGGCTTCCAGAAGGCCTCACCAGCTACAGGCTTTTCAAAAGCGATTTCACAATGTACCTGGAATTGAGGGCAAAGGCCTCGTAAGGCTGTTCCTCCGATTTTGCGCGAGTCCAGTGTTGGTGCGTAAATTCCTGAACAATCTCCTCCTCAGACATCCCTTTTTTCACAAGCTGGGCCACATCGGCGCGCTCGCTGTCCAGTTCTTTTTCATAAAGCTCCCAATACGTTTCGTTGAACTCCTCCGGCAGCAGGCCGAAATGGGGCAGCACGATGCGCCTTGCCTTGCATTTTTTGCATTTTTCAAGGGATTTTATGGCATCCTCATAGCTTTTGAGGATGGGCGCATGCACATAATCCAGCCGTTCCAAAATGCCGGTGCTTTCGCTGGTAAAGAGGATGCTGTCCGGTTTCAGCAGGAAACTCAGGGAACAGTCCGTATGACCCTTTGTTTCCAAAACCGTGAACGCCCGATTCCCAAGGGAAATCTCATCGCCCTCCCCGATCACCTGATCGATGGACAGAAAATCCGTACTGATTTCCACGGAAGACCCAGGGTCATATTGTTCTTTGGCCTTTTCGCCCAACTCCTTCATCAATTCCCGCGCACCCGATTTTGGCAAAATTTTGGCCGCATGGGCGGCTCCCAGGACAATTGCGTTCGGATAAGCGGTCTTCACATAAGGCAATGCGCCGATGTGGTCGTAATGGCTGTGGCTCAAAATCACATAATCCAACTGTTTTCCTGAAAGCGCTTCTTTCAGGTTTTTCACGAGCCGCAGCCCGCAATACGCCATGCCACAGTCCAAAAGAGCTGTCTTTTCACCGCCGATCACCAGAATCGCTTCCCCGCCGTGGCCCGCCGTCACTCGATGGATTCCCGAAGGAAATCCAAATCGATCATGCTTTCGTCCCCCAAAATCATAAAAATCAAGTCCTGTTTTTTCCATTTCAACGTTTTCTTCTAACTCCCGTTCCATGGTTCCTCCAAAAGCCTTCATCAAAGCCGTACCGGATCATGATATCACTGAAACAATGAAAAAGCAAGCACCGTGCTTGGCTTGTTTGTCACGCAGGAAGTGAACGTAAAATTTGTTGGGAATTGGGATGGATTCCTCAGAAACGCATTGACATTGTTTCCGAGGTCAGGTATATTCAAAAAGGCGGCAACTTGAAACAAGAACAGGGATAGGATCCACCACAGACATGAACCGCTGTGACGTGGACAATTTTGGAGCCTTATCGCAAAAAAAATATTTATCCACTTGGAAAGGTATCGGTATCGCATATGAAAAAAACGACATTGGGAAACACCGGCCTGCAGGTCACGCCTGTAGGATTCGGCGTGCTGACGGTTGGAAACACCCAATTGGACTTATCTGTAAAAGAAGGCGCAGACATTCTCCGCTATGGGTTGGAAAAAGGCATCAATTTTTTAGACACGGCGCAATACTACGAAACCTATCCTTACATACGGGAGGCATTGAGAGGAACGGATTTCCACCCGATCATCTGCTCCAAGTGCCTGGACTGCTCCTACGAAGAAATGGAGCATGCCATTGAAGAAGCGCTCCGGGAAATGGATCTGGATCATATCGACATTTTCCTGCTCCATGAAGTGAGGCAGGATCCGGATTGGGACAACCGCGCCGGTGCCTGGCGTTGCCTGCAGGATGCGAAAAAGGCGGGGCGGGTAAAGGCCATTGGCGTTTCCACCCATCATGTGGACGTTGCGAAAAAAATGGCGACAATCCCGGAAGCAGACGTGCTCTTTCCCCTCATCAATTTCCAGAGCCTTGGCATCCGCAAGGGCGATGGGCCGGGAACGAAGGAAGAAATGGCAGCTGCCATCAAAGCCAACGCTGATGCAGGAAAAGGCGTGTTCGCCATGAAAGCTTTCGGCGGCGGCAACCTGACCGGCTCTTACCTGGAAGCCCTGGATTATGTGACCGGGCTGGATGGCATCGTCTCCACCATGATCGGCTTTGGAAAAAAAGAAGAAATCGACCGCATCGTAGAATACATGGAGGGAACCATTGACCGAAATTATGTCCCTGACACTACGAAGAAAAAAATCCGCATCGATCAGGGAGACTGCGAGGGGTGCGGCGCATGCCTGGAACGCTGCCCCAACAAGGCGATTTTCCGAAACCGCAATGGGCTTGCGGAAGTCAATCACGACATCTGTCTGACTTGCGGCTACTGCGCACCCGTCTGTCCCGTCCGCGCCATCATCATGTTTTAGCCATGGCAGCATGTAGAATGGAACGAACAGGGTTTCGAGAGCCGCTTTGACCCTGCCATCAGACCGGCTCCCGATTTTCAGGCCTTATGAAATACGCTTCCTGTCATATACCCATGCAACCTATGATTGCCGGTTCATTTGTCAACAACTTTCTGAAATGCCGCCTCTGCAAAAGCCATGCGCCTTCGGCCATCATCCATCTCATTCTTCCTCTGGAATGTCTTGTTCGTCCTCCTCGTCCGCATTGGGGTCAAATCCTTCCAGGCCTTTGTAAGTTTTGCCCGCTTTCTGCGCATAGTCGTAAATGGCGGATTTGATGGCATGGTCCGCCAATACGGAGCAGTGGATTTTCACCGCCGGAAGCCCTCCCAATTCCTTGATGATCTGCTTGTTGGTCAGTTCGAGAGCCTCATCGATGGTCATGCCGATGATCATGTCCGTTGCCACGCTGGACGATGCGATGGCAGAGCCGCAGCCGAAGGTCTTGAATTTGGCATCCTTGATTTTTTCATCTTCCACTTTGATGGAAATCTGCATCATGTCACCGCACACCGGGCTGCCGTAAGTGCCGATGCCATCAGCGTTTTCAATTTCCCCAACATTGTGCGGGTTCATGAAATGATCCATTACTTTATCGTTATACATGTTTGCCGCCATGTTTTACCACCCCTTCTCGCTTGATACTGATGAAATTTCTCTCAACTTGCCGACTACCTCTTTCAGCGTGTCCACCACATAATCGATGTCCTCTTTTGTCGTCATGTCCCCTACGGTGAAGCGGAGCGTCCCGTGAATGCGCTCCACTGGAATGCCCAGAGCCGACAACACATGGGACGGGGTCAGGGATGCGGATGAGCATGCTGAACCTGTGGAAACCGCGATGCCTTTCATGTCCAAACGCAGGAGCATGGCCTCCCCTTCAATAAATTCAAAGGTCAGGTTCGCGTTTCCGGGATGCCGATGTTCCATAGTGCCGTTCACATAAACATGGTCGATGTTCGCCTGCACCTGTTGGATAAGGTAATCCCGCAGTTCCGTGGAATGGCGGATATGTTCCGTCAAATTGAGACGGGCAAGCTCGGCTGCTTTTCCAAAGCCAACGATTCCCGCCAGGTTTTCCGTTCCCGCACGCCGCTTGCTTTCCTGTGCGCCGCCGTGAAGGTAATTGGAAATACGCAGGCCCTTGCGGATGTACAAAGCCCCAATCCCCTTTGGCCCATAAATTTTATGAGCCGACATGGACATCATGTCCACGCCCAATTCTTTCACATCGATCTCCACATTTCCCAGTGCCTGAACCGCATCGGTGTGGAACAAAATCTGATGTTTTTTCGCAATCGCCGCCAGCTCCTTGATGGGTTCGATGGTGCCCACTTCGTTATTGACAAACATGACGCTGATCAAAATCGTTCGGTCGGTAATGGCCGCTTCCAGGTCAGCGGGATCGACCCGGCCTCCCTCATCTACGCCAAGATATGTGACATCGTAGCCGTTCTTCTCCAGAAATTCGCAGGAATGAAGCATGGCATGGTGTTCGATTTTCGTTGTGATGATGTGGTTGCCCTTCCCCTTCTGCGCATTTGCCGTTCCCATGACAGCCCAGTTGTCCGCTTCTGTGCCGCAGGAAGTAAAAAATATCTCCTTTTCCTGCGCGCCGATCAACTCAGCCACCTGCGCCCTCGCCTTTACCAAAGCCGCTTTGGACTCTGCTGCGATGCCGTACAGGCTGGAAGGGTTTCCATACAGTTCTGAAAAGTAAGGAAGCATTGCGTCCAGTACTTCTTTTTTTACTGGCGTCGTTGCTGAATAATCTAAATAAACTTGTCGCATTTTTACTCCTTTTCCCTTGAAGGAACCGTTGCGGATGGATTCCTCATGCAGTCCCAAAACCTTCTGTACCGTATACTATTATACCAAGGTTCCATGATTTTGAAACACCTTTTTATGCTATTTTTTGAAAAAAGCGGGCAGTTCCTTCCTGTTTTTTGCAATGCGGAAAGTCCCGATAAAACCGCAAGGCGCAACAGCGGAAAGCTGGCGGCTTTCTGCGATGCGGTCAAGCAAGGTGACGCAAGGGAATACGAGCGACTCCGATAACCGAGTGAGATTCTATGCTGCCTCAGCGGATCCGAACAAGGTGGGTTTGCATTCCAGGCGAAGCCATGGTTTAGCAGATTAGCTGGAATCGCATTCCCAAATGAACTCGCTATGCTGATCTAACAAATCTCCACCCTCAACCCAAGGGATACGCACCCAGTCAGGCATAGAGCCCCATCTCACTCAATGTTTTCTGTGATATGCTTTGCGCTCCGCTTCGGGCAAATCTTCCACAAATTTGATGCGATCCAAATGCCCGCGAAAGTTTTCCCGAAACTTTGCGATGTATTCCTTGCGCAGCTGATCCCGCTCTTTCCGTTCTTCTTCGGTCAACCCTTCTTCTTTGTCCTTTCTCGCCAGTTCGTTGATGCGGTCGATTTTTTCTTTTCCTATCATCTTTGCACGCAGCCTCCACTTGCCCAAAGGACAATTGGAAGTTTCCTTTCCACTACAATGTTACAATTGTTTATGAACCATACCCCTTGCAGTCAGCAAGGGGTTGCCTGCCTTGTTGCTCAAATCTGCCTTTTTCGTTTGCAAGCACCGGCAGCAAATCCAGTATAGTGAATGCGGCTTTTTTTGTCAACCTATGCCTGGAATTTGTTTCATGCCGTATGCGCCACAACCCAGTGCAAAGCATAAAGGGGAATAGATGGCTGGGTTCAAGCAATGAGTAGAGTCGTTGCCATGAAATTGTTTTAGGGACAGGCAATCGTCCCTATTTTCACGCCAAAACTCAGCAACGACCGTCAAAAAACTCCGGGAAATCAACGGTTGATTTTGTGCGAAAACTGTCTTAAAATAGGAAAGGACGTTTGTTTTTCCCGCCTTGCTTTCACGAATCATAACGCTGCAGGAAGAAAGCAGAGATGAACCGGAGGTGAACGACATCGCAATGAAAGTGATCAAATGGCTTGACGAATACCTGGAGGAAGTGTTGATGGGCCTGCTTTTGATAGGCATCGTGGCCCTCGTGTCGTGCCAGGTCATCGCTCGATATGTGTTCAACAATTCCCTGACCTGGTCGGATGAACTGGCGAAGTATTTCCTGGTATGGAGCTGTTTCCTGAGCGTCAGCTATTGCGTCAAGAAGCGGATTTCCATCAAGATCGATCAGTTCCAGAACATGCTGTCTGAAAAGGCGCTCCCATGGATCAAGCTCATCAGGCATACGGTTGTTTTCATCTTTTGCATTCTCATGCTGCCCTTTTGCGTGACCTATGTACAGCAGGCGATCGATAACGGAGCCACCAGCTCCGCCCTGCAGATCCCCATGTATTACATCCAATCCGCACCCCTGGCAGGCTTCGCACTGCTGACGATCCGCGTCGGACAGGCGTGGCTCAGGGAATTTCGGGCTTCAAAGCGCACCATCTTTGAAACCATAAAAGAAGAGCTGCGATATGAATTGCTCGATGAAATGCGGAGACAGGAAAGCGAAGGAAAAGAAGCTGGAGAGGAAGAGAAGAAGATAGAAATGAAAGACGAGAAGCGCGAAAAGGGAGAGGAGGTGAAGGAGCAGTGACAATCCTTGTTTTGATCATTTGCGTCGTTTTGTTGGCCATCGCCGTTCCCGTGGGGTTGGCGGTCGCCATCGACAGCCTGCTGCCGTCCCTTTTGTCCGATTCCTTTACCGTCAGCGGCGTCTTTGTGCTGCGTTCCATGCTCAGCGGCATCAACCAGACGACGCTGCTGGCCATCCCCCTTTTCGTGCTGTCTGGGATCCTCATGTCAAAGGGGGGCGTTTCCAAAAGGCTCTTTGACTTTTTCGCCTATTTCATCGGGAACAGGACAGCGGGGATTCCCTGTGCGGTCATCGTCACCTGCTTGTTCTTCGGTGCGATTTCCGGATCGGCTCCCGCAACCGTCGCAGCGGTTGGCTCCATGACCATTCCCTTCATGCTCAGCATGGGCTACGACAAAAAATTCACTGTCGCGCTGGTTGCCATTTCCGGCGGATTGGGCGTCATCATACCCCCATCCATTCCCATGATTCTCTATGCCCAGGCATCCGGCACCTCCGTCTCCGATTTGTTCAAGGCCGGCATCGTTCCAGGACTGCTCATTGCGGCAATCCTGATGGTTTATTCCTTCGTATACTGCAAAATCAACGGTGAGGACAAGGAACGAATCCGGGAAATCGTGGGTGGCTTGAGAGAGGAAAGCCTGGGTCGGGTGTTCCTCAAATCCTTCTGGGCGCTTTTGACGCCCGTCATCATCCTGGGGTGCATTTACTCCGGCATCACCTCACCCACGGAGGCAGCCGCCATTTCGGTCCTTTACGCCCTGGTGATTTCCTTGTTCGTCTACAAATCCCTCAAAATCAGGGATCTTTGGCCCATTTTCATAGAAGCCACCAGGACCTATGGCCCTGTGCTGTTCATCCTGGCATCCTCCGTGGCCTTTTCCAGGATTCTGACGCTGATGCAGGTGCCGCAGATGCTGAGCCAATGGATCACCAACGATTTTTCAAACAAGGTCATCGTGTTCCTGGTTGTGAACATCATCCTGCTGCTGGTGGGCATGGTGCTGGACACCACTCCTGCCATCATGCTGCTGACCCCGATTTTGCTGCCGGTCGTAACGGTCTTTGGCATGGATCCTATCCACTTTGGAATCGTCATGGTCGTCAACCTGGCCATCGGGTTTGTCACGCCGCCCATCGGCGTGAACCTGTTCGTCGCCAGCTCCCTTTCCAAGGTTCCTGTCATGGAAATCGCAAGAAAAGCCGCAGGCATGATCCTGTTGTTCCTCATTGCTTTGGTGTTCATTACCTTTGTTCCGGGCATCAGCATCGGCGTGTTGACAAGCCCCGGGAAAACCATCATCGTGATCGCCTGCATCGTTGCTGCGGCGGCTGCGCTTGTCATCATTTCAAAAATCGTAAACAAAGGGAAAGAAGGTGCCCATCGTGAATAAAAAGAAAAGGAAAAAAAGCAGGACGCTGATGGCCATGCTGTTGATGGCCGCATTCCTAGGCGTTTTGACCGGCTGCGAAGCGGAGGGGCAGGAATACGCCATGGTCCTTGCCACGGCAAGCCCCGAAGATACGGTCACGGGCCTGTTTGCCAACGAGTTTGCCCAGCAGGTGGGACGCATTTCCAATGGAGAAATGGAAATCCAGGTCTACCACAACTCTCTCCTGGGCGGCGACACGGAGATCCTGGAATCCTGCCAGACCGGGGACATTCCCTTCGTGGTGCAGAACACTGCGCCGCAGGTCAGCTACATGCCCGCCCTGAGCCTCTTCGATCTGCCCATGGTTTTCGATGACCTGCAGCAGCTCCATCAGGTATTGGACGACGATGCATTCATGGAAAAGGTCAACGAAATTTACAAGGACGGGAATTTGCGCCTCCTGACGATGGGGGATCAGGGATTCCGGGTCATGTCCTCCAACCGAAACGTTCAATCCCTGGAAGATTTCGATGGCATCAAAATCCGAACCATGGAAAACAATTACCATATTCGCTTTTGGTCGGCACTCGGCGCAAACCCAACGCCCATGGCCTTTGCCGAGCTTTATGTGGGGCTGGAGCAAAACACGGTGGATGCCCAGGAAAATCCCTATGAAGTCATCGTTTCCAATCGGTTCTACGAGGTACAGGATTATGTGGTGGAAACCAACCACCTGCCCCATCTTTTGAGCCTGATTACCAACGACGAATTTTACGCCAACCTGACAAAGGAGGAACAGCAGGTCATCGATGAGGCTGCGGCAAACGCAGCGGAATATGCCAGGGAGCAGGCCGCCGTGCGTTCCAGCCAGCGCAAGAAAACCATCGCCGAAAGCGGAACCCAGATCGTTGAAATTTCCCCTGCGCTGCGAACGGAAATGCGGCAGGCATCCGCCCAGCTGTACGAACAGATTCGAGACACGGTAAACGATGATGCGCTCTTCGACACCTATACCCAATTTATCGAAGCCCAGTGATCGCCGCATGCACGGGGAAAATCCCCCGACCGCCAGAGCCTTGTATATTATGCCGATTTGCAGTGATCGCCGCATGCACGGGGAAAATCTCCCCTTGCGTTTTTTTCGGTCAAAGGATTTTTCGGACAGCATCGATGGGCATGTCCTGCCCCGTCCAGAGCTTGAAGGCCGCCGCACCCTGATAAATCATCATGTTGATGCCGTTCATGGCATAGCAGCCTTTTTTGCGCGCCATGGCCAGCAAAGCCGTTTCTTCGGGAGCATAAATCACATCGAACACGTACAGCTCCGGGCGCAGATAGCTTTCATCGGGAACCAGGCACTGCCCTTTCAGTTTTCCCATTCCCACATTGGTGGCATTGCACAGGAGTGCGCTGTCCGCGATTTCCCGTTTCAATGCAGCGTGATCCTCAAGAGGGTAAAACGTCGCCCTGCATGTCGTCTCGCTGTTGATGGTTTCGATGTTTTCCTCCATATGGCCGACAAAAGAATCGGATTTGTTGAAAATGGAAATTTCCCCTACGCAATCCAACGCCGCCTGCATGCAGATGGCCGTAGCCACGCCCCCGGCGCCGAAAACCGTGATTTTTTCCCCGATGATGTCGATGCCTGCGTTTTTCACCGCTTCCATGAAGCCCAGCCCGTCCGTGTTGGTGCCTTTCAGCGTGCCGCCATCGTTGACAACCGTGTTGACCGACTGGCACAATGCGGCAATTTCAGAGATTTCATCCAGCAGTGGAATGATGGCGGTCTTGTAGGGCATGGAAACGTTCCAGCCCCTGACGTTGAGCGCTTTCAGCCCTTTTACGGCATCGGGGAGGTTGCCGGGCGGAAATTCAAAGGCCAGGTAAGCGTAGTCAAGCCCCAGGCTTTCAAAGGCAGCGTTGTGCATGGCCGGCGATTTGCTGTGGCGGATCGGCGTAGCCAGCAGGCCGATCAATTCCGTGCGTCCTGTAATGCGTGTCATCCTTCGAGAATCTCCTTCATTTTATATGCCAGTCCCATGCATCGTTCCAAGGGAAGGGAGCAAAGCGCAATGCGAATGCCCCGGTTCATTTTCTGCGCAAAAATGCGATGCTCCAGCAACGCCCGATGATAGCGATCCAGCTGTTGGGGATCCTCTATTTTCAGCGTCACGAAAAACCCCTCTTTATA
Source organism: uncultured Zhenpiania sp. (assembly GCA_964625475.1). Taxonomy (GTDB): domain Bacteria; phylum Bacillota; class Clostridia; order Peptostreptococcales; family Anaerovoracaceae; genus Hominibacterium. The sequence goes on from CAZVBL010000004.1 coordinate 36,257, forward strand.
GGGGTAATGAGCCAGGCCACAGGCATCGGCCTCCGCCAAAAATCGGTCGCTTCGTCCTTTCAATAGGTGGATGTAGCGTTCCTTTTCCCGCAAAAATGCATCTTTATGTACTGTCGTCATCGCCACAAAATTTTCCATGGCAGCATTGTTGCAGTTGGACCAGGTAGCCCTGGCATATCGTTCTGAAACCCGGTACGCATCCTGGACGGATCCTTCATCCTTTCCCAGGATCAGTTGGCAGCCGCACCGCATGCCATAGGAAGTCAGGGTCTTGGAGCAGGAGAACGCAATGATGGCCATGACGTTTTCGCTCAGCCGATCAAAGAGCTTCATGTAATCCTGCGCATGCTTTCCGTCATATGCGAAATCTATGTAGGCGATGTCATCCAGCAAGATAAAGGGACCATCCCTGGACAACTCGTTTGCCGCATCTATCACCTCCTGCCATTCCCCCAGCGCCATGGAATAGCCGGTAGGATTGTGGCACGGATCATTGATGACAGCCAGGACTTTGCCCTGCTTTTTCATCGCAGTCTTGCAGGTTTCGTAAAAGGATTCGCCGTTAAAGCTATCGCCTGCGAACATTTCATAAGCCAGGGTTTCGTTCCCGTTGACCTGCGCCATGGTCTTGTAGCTTTCCCAGCCGATGGATGGCACCACCAGGATATCACCTCGATCGAGCAAGTTGTTGATGGCCATGGAAATGGCACCGCTGCCGCCTGGAGTCGCGATTTCCTGATGGTGCAGGCGCAGGTTCGCGCTGCCGCAGACCCACTCGTAAACCTGCCTTCGATAATCGGGGTTTCCCGCAATGGCGGAGGAATAGGCGGCTTTCGTGCGATTGTCCAGTCGGTTGTAGGAATCGAACACGCTGTCAAAGGCCACCAGGTTGCCAGCCTCATCGTGCAGCGTCCCCACCGTGGCATCCAGAGCCTCATCCTTTCCATATTTGGCAACCGCCTCCCTTGCCAGGGACGCTACATGGAATGCGCCGTCCTGAAAGGGCGTGGGGTCACAGTTGTGTTTGATGAAAGATTTCATGGAACATATGCCCTCCTATCGGAAACTACATGCATTCATTGTACCACTGGGAACGGCATCTTTCAATCCCGATTTCATATGGCGGAGGACTGGATCTGTAGAGGGGAAAGTTGATCTGAAAACTGGCTCTTGAACCTCCCGCAGATCAAAATGGCTGGCAAGGAACCTGTCCCTGTCAGCCATCCTGGCTTCGCCTGTTATTTTATTTTCACTCTCACCACCATGCTGTAAGCCCCGTAGACTTTCGCATTGTCCACTTTTTTGTATGCCCGGACTTTCACATAATAGGTTCCCTTTCTCTGTCGCTTTTTCAAGCTTTTTAGCTTTTTGAACGTTTTTTTCGTGGCGTTCTTTTTCTTGATGAGAGCCGTCCTTTTTCCTTTTTTGAAGTTTTTGTCCCTGGCGACCACCACTTGGTAGCCATCGGCCTTTGCGTTCTTTTTCCAACGCACGATCAGCTTCTTTTTGCTGGCCTGGACTTTCGCCTTCACCCCGGTGACTTTGCCAGGTTTGTCCGATTTGACGGCAGTGGTTTGCTTGCTCACCGATACCGTCCCAGCATCAGACCAGAGGTCAGAGTCCAGGTTCAAATGCAAAGCGGGGCGCACGGTGCCTTCAAGAGTGCTAACGTAGGCTCCGTAGTATTCAATACAGCCGTAGGTGCCCACACTCGTGGCATCGGTGCTAAAGTAACCCCGCGAGCGCAGCCACCACCAGCCGTTGCCTCTATAGCCAGGCTCGTTGGCTGTCCACGCTCCCTGATCCTTTGCGTAATCCGTATTCTCCGCACGCCTGGTCTCATCGTATTCATCGCGATCCGCTGAAAACCCGTAACTCGTCTCCAATGCTTCCTCGATGGACAGCAGGTACACCTTGTCCTGGGTGTCGTCCCCACCCTCGGCATTGTAGTAATAGGGGTTGTCCGCATTTTCCACGTTGGTCGTGAATATTGCGCCCTGCTCGCTGGAAGTGAATGCCTTGTCGATGAAATTGTTCTTGGAATAATCGATGCCGGATTCGTTCTCACCGCTCCCATAGCCGTTCAGCCAGCTGCGCAGCGTGCAGGTCGCCCAGGTCACACTAGCAAAACTTGTGTTGTACTGTTGGCAGTCCAGGTTCTGATCCGCTAGCAGGAACGCATCGTTTCCGTCCACCGACAGCACCCGCCACTTGATCTTTTCCGTCTTGAAGCCCTCGTTCCCATCGGAGCTTTGCGGGTAGCTGCCGAAATACACGCAATCCCAGGTCGTCGTGCCGTCCGCCGTCCTGGGATTCTGCGGCGCAGCCGCCGCATTCGCCCCCTGCCAGTTCGTGGGCAGCAGCCACGCCGCCACGGTGAACGCAAGCGTAAAAGCAACGATCCTTGCGCCCCATCTTCTTCCCTTCCTATTCTCCGTCATTCGTCCTCTCCTTTCCTTGAAACGAACCGTTCCATCGCATCGCCGATGCCCGCCCGTTGGCGCAGGATCGCTTGTGGTCGTTTCAGGTTGCCCCTGCGCTCCTCGCCATACGCCAATCGTCAAGTCGTTCATACCTATATCGTACCCCCCCCCTCAGTGTTTTGTCAATTGCTTTTTTCGTTTTTCAACACAAAGAAATGCCGCATGCGCTTTGTTTCTTCTTCACGTCTCCCACCCTCATTGGGAATGGCGTCATCCCAACAGCTCCGCTATGTTGATAGTCCAGCCATCGTAAATCCCAACGGGGATGTCCTCATCGAAAGAGAATTGCCCAAAGTCTTCGTTTTCGTTCTCAAAGAAATAGGACAGGGTCGTTTCTTTTTAAGGTCTTTGTCCCTCATGGCTTCCTCCGTACAATAATGCTATTGTACCATGAATTTCCGCTGAAAACTCAATCGAAATTCGCGATTCAATGAAAATTGCGTTTTCGGACAGCCCCCCTTCGCAGTCGAGCTTGCCGCCTTGGAAACCCACTTTTTTTAGAATCGGCAAGAAATGTTCACTTTTCTTTGGAAAATGTGGTAAAATATTGGTTGAAAACGGCGCATCAGGGCAACAGCGCACTTGCCGATGAGGGCATGTTCGATACGCAAACCATTGGCGAACAATCCCCAAACAGCGCAACGCCAAGCGCGCCAGGCATCTGGAGGAAACCATGAACAAACGATTAGTCATTACTGGCATGGGAGCCGTCACTCCCATTGGAATCGGAGTCGATCAATATTGGAAGGGCTTGATTGAAGGAACCTGCGGCATCGACCGCATCACCCGTTTCGATCCCTCTGGCCTGGCGGTGCAGATCGCTGCAGAGGTAAAGGGCTTTGACCCAAAGGACTGCCTTTCCGCAAAACTGGTGCGGGAGATGGATTTGTTCCAACAGTACGCCTATGCTGCCGCAGAGGAAGCCCTGACCCAAAGCGGGCTTCAGGTGGAGGGACAATCAGACCGCATCGGCTTGCTCATGGGAACCGCCATGAACGGAGTCGCCACGACAGCAGAAACCCAGGCGGAGCTTTCCGCAGGGAAATCGAAAAAGGTCAGTCCCCGCTTTGTGCCCAAAATCCTGGGGAACCTGGCTGCGGCCCAGTTTTCCATCGCCAGGGGAATCCACGGCCCCAGCTATACGCTGAATACCGCCTGCTCTTCCGGAGGCGATGCCATCGCAATGGCCGCCACATTGATTCAAACTGGACAAGCCGATGCCATGGTGGTCATGGGTGGCGAGAGCAGCCTCTGCCCTGTGGTGCTGGGAAGCCTGGCACAGGCCAAGGCCCTGTCCCGGAGCAACGAAAACCCCAAGTCCGCCTGTCGGCCTTTCGATGCGAACCGAGATGGCTTTATCATGGGCGAAGGGGGCGGCGCACTGATTCTGGAGACGGCGGAAAGCGCATCGGCGAGAAACGCTGTGATCCTTGCGGAGCTGGCAGGCTATGCCAATACTTCCGATGGCTATCATGTGACTTCGCCTGACCCTTCCGGGAAAGAAGCCATAACCTGCATGAAGCTGGCACTTTCCATGGCCGGGCTGGAGCCGGGGCAAATCGAATACATCAATGCCCATGGAACGTCCACCCCTGTGGGCGATCCTATCGAAACCAGGGCGATCAAAGCGGTGTTCGGGGAAGCCCCCCCTCCTATCAGCTCAACGAAAGGCGCGACCGGCCATCTCATGGGGGCTGGCGGCATCACGGAAACCATCGCCTGCATCCAGGCCATCAACACCGGCATCCTGCCTCCCACCCTGGGATACGAAACGCCGGATCCGGAATGCGACCTGGACTGCGTTCCGAACCAGGCGCGGAATGCGCAGGTTCATGCCGCCATGTCCAATGCACTGGGATTCGGCGGGCAGAACTCCAGCATTATCGTGAAAAAATACGAAGCGTAGGTATGTCGATCCTTTTCGGTTTGTTCAAAATCGGACTCCCAGCAGTTGCCGCTGCTGGGAGTCCTGCTCATTTTACCCCATCACCCCCAGGTGCTCCAGCAGGATTTTTATCCCCATCAAAATCAGCACGATTCCCCCGAACAACTCTGCTTTTGCCCTGTACCGCATGCCAAAGACATTGCCAATCCAAAGGCCAGCGGCGGACAGGACGAAAGTCGTGGCTCCGATGAAGGAAATGGCTGGGACGATCCGCACTTTCAAGAATGCGAATGTGATGCCGACCGTCAGGGCATCGATGCTGGTGGCCACTGCCAGGGGGAGCATGGTCTTCGCTCCAAAGGAATCGTTCAACCTTTCCTCCTGCCCGCTCCTGGATTCCCGAATCATGTTCGCACCGATGAGCACCAGCAGCACAAAGGCGATCCAATGGTCGATGCTGGCGATCAGGAACTGGAACTGTTTTCCCAGCAAATAGCCGGACAAGGGCATGATCGCCTGGAATCCCCCGAAATACAGTCCTGTAACCATGACGTGCCTGGCCTGCACTCGCCGCACGGACAGCCCCTTGCAAATGGACACGGCAAAAGCATCCATGGACAGCCCCACTGCGATGACAAACAGTTCCCACAAACCCATATGCGAGCATCCCCTTTCTTCCCTTGCTTACGACAACGCAAAAGCGCCTCCCCCATTGTTTCCCATCGCATGGGGGAAGCACCCCGCATCTTCCATCCCAATGGCACGCCCTATCGAAAGGAACGGGATTCCCGTCCATGATTGAAACGTTTCTCGTTCTTTCATTTGGCTGCCTCCTTTTCACACCTTATTAGTATACGATAAAAAGGGGACAGCCACAACCACAAAAATGGCATTGCCGCGACTTCTGCATGTCGAACGCACGGAGAAGTTTTGCCGTGGCAGCGGTTGCGCTTGATTAAAGAACGTCCCTGTGGTAAACTACTGCTGGAATTGGAGAAATTTTTCATGAAAAATTTGATACGAAGCGCTACCCAAACCGCCCTGTTTTTCGCATCCCAGTATCTGGCTCCCGGCGATGCTGCCATTGACGCCACCTGTGGAAATGGAAACGACACCATTGCCCTGGCCAAAATGGGCGCAGGAACGATTTATGCTTTCGATGTCCAGAAAGAAGCCCTACGGCGGACGAAAGCCGCCCTGATCCGGGAGAGCCTTGATTCGGAAAACGTGCATCTGATCGCATGCGGCCATGAACGCATGACGGAGCATGTCAAGGAAAAGGTCAAGGTCATCCTCTTTAACCTGGGCTATCTTCCCTCTTTTTCAAAGACCATCGCAACGAGGAAAGAGACGACCCTGGCTGCCGTTTCCCAGGGGCTGGCACTACTCCAGAAGGATGGGCTTTTGTGCGTCACCATGTACAGCGGCCATCCAGGCGGAGCCGAAGAAAAAGAGGCACTCCTGGACTTTGCCAAAACGCTGGATGAAAAAAAATACCATGTTGCGCATGTCAACATGCTGAACCAACGGAACCATCCGCCTGAATTATTGCTCATTACATTGAAATGGGGTGTTGAACCATGAAAAAAACGAAAATCATATGCACGCTGGGGCCTGCCAGCCGCAGCGAAGCAGTTTTGAAGGACATGCTCCTTGCCGGGATGAATGTGGCTCGGCTCAATTTTTCCCACGGCGACCATGCCGAACATCGAGATGCCATCCTGCGCTTTCGCAAGGTGCGGGACAGCCTTGGCCTTTCTGCCGCTGTGCTGCTGGACACAAAGGGGCCTGAAATCCGACTCAGGGATTTTGAAAACGACAGCGTTGTCTTGCGGCAGGGACAGACCTTTACCCTGACGACCAGGCAAATCGCCGGAAACCAGGAAGCCTGCGCTATCTCCTACGATGGGCTTCCCTCCCAGGTGAAGCCTGGGACTTCCATTCTCATCGATGATGGACGAGTGGCTTTGAAGGTTCGGGAAACCAAAGGCTCCGACATTGTCTGCCAGGTGGAAAACGGCGGCAAAATCAGCAGCCGAAAGGGCGTGAACGTACCCAATACCCACCTGGATTTGAAATACCTCAGCGAAGCAGACAAACGAGATCTGCGCTTTGGCATTGAAAACGACGTGGATTACGTGGCGGCTTCCTTTGTCCGCACCCCGCAGGATGTCCTGGATTTGCGAAGCTTTCTGAGGGAAAACGGCGGCGCGGCTATCAAGATCATTTCCAAAATCGAAAACCTGGAAGGCATCGACAACTTCGACAAAATCCTGGAGCACTCCGATGGCATCATGGTTGCCCGGGGGGACATGGGCGTGGAAGTGGACTTCGCAAGGCTTCCCGGCATCCAGAAACGGTTCATCAAGAAGTGCTGCCAGGCAGGAAAAATCGTCATTACCGCCACCCAAATGCTGGAATCCATGGTGACGAATCCAACGCCCACCAGGGCGGAAATCACGGACGTGGCGAATGCCGTGTTCGATGGAACCTCCGCAGTCATGCTTTCTGGGGAAAGCGCCATGGGGAACTATCCCGTGCAGGCAGTGGAGCATATGGCCGAAATTGTCAAGCAGGCTGAAAAAGACGCTTTTGACGTAAAAGCCTATCGCATCCTGGATTATCAAATGGACGCAAAGGACAAATCCAACGCCATCAGCCATGCGGCCTGCACTACGGCTCAGGATCTCCGGGCAAAAGCTATCATCGCAGTGACCACCTCTGGCTACACGGCAGAAAAAATGTCTAAATTCCGGCCTTTTCAGCCTATCGTAGCCGCAACCCCACAGGCAAAAACGTTCCATCAGCTGGCTCTCTCCTGGGGCGTATATCCCATGCTCACAAGCTATGAGGATCGATTGGATCGGTTGCTGGAACTTGCGATGGACGGCGCACAGGACATGGGCATCGCAAACGCAGGCGACACGGTAGTCATCAGCGCCGGGCTGCCGCTCCAAAGCTCCGGGAAAACGAATTTAGTACGAGTAGAAACGATCCCATGATTTCCAAAACCCCTTAACGCATTCGTCAAAATTTGCTATAATGAAGGGGATGCCAAAGAAAAGACAACGGCGATCGGAACGATGAAGGGCTTCTTTTGCCAACAATCGCTTGGATCGATTGGACTGATTGGATCGATTGGATTGATCACAAATGCATTGCACTAGGAGGTAACATCATGGAAATGCGCAAACGTCCAACCATGCTGATGATTTTGGATGGTTTCGGTGAAAACGAGGATTCTTATGGGAACGCAATCGCCCAGGCCGCCACGCCTGCCCTGGACGAGATCTTTGGCGCATATCCCAGGACAACGCTGAAAGCCTGCGGCCTGGCGGTGGGTCTGCCGGAGGGTCAAATGGGAAATTCGGAGGTAGGCCATCTGAACATCGGTGCCGGGAGAATCGTGTACCAGGAGCTGACTCGCATCACCAAGGCAATCGAAGATGGCTCTTTCCTGGAAAACGAGGCCATTGACAAGGCCATGGAGCATGTACGCAAAAACGGCTCTGCTCTCCACCTTGCCGGACTCCTTTCCGATGGCGGCGTACACAGCCACATCTCCCACTTGTTTGCCCTCATCGACATGGCGGCGAAAAAAGGAATCCAGGAATTATATGTACACTGCTACCTGGATGGCCGCGACGTGCCGCCTCGCTGCGCCCTGACCTATGTGGAGCAGCTGGAGGCACACATGGCCAAAATTGGCCTTGGAAAAATCGCCACTATAGCGGGTAGGTACTATGCCATGGATCGGGACAAACGTTGGGAGCGGGTGGTGAAAGCCTATGATGCCATCACGCTGCGGGAAGGCATCCAAGCCACAGATGGCGCATCCGCCATTTCCGCCGCTTATGAACGAGGCGAAAACGATGAATTTGTCCAGCCAACCTGTGTGGAAGGCGGCCACCCCCTCTGCGACAATGACGCAATGATCATGTTCAACTTCAGGCCTGACCGCGCCAGGGAAATCACCAGGGCACTGGTAGCAAATGATTTTGACGGATTTGTCCGCAAAAAGGTTGTCCGTAATTTATTTTATGTGTGCATGACCCAATATGACGCAGAAATGCCCAATGTGGAAATCGCCTACCCGCCCCAAAGGCTGAAAGCAACCCTGGGGGAATACCTTGCGGATCTTGGCCTGAGCCAGCTGCGAATCGCAGAAACGGAAAAATACGCCCATGTGACATTTTTCTTCAACGGCGGCGTGGAGGCACCCAACAAAAACGAAGATCGCATCCTGATTCCTTCGCCAAAGGTAGCCACTTACGACTTGCAGCCGGAAATGAGCGCATACCTTGTGACAGACAAGGTTCTCGAAGAAATCGCCGCTGACAAATACGATGTGATCATCCTTAACTTTGCCAATGCGGACATGGTGGGACATACTGGCGTGATGGAAGCCGCCATTGCTGCCATCGAAGCCCTGGACAAATGCGTCCCGAAAATCGTGGACGCAGTGCTTGCCAAAGGTGGCCAGATCCTGCTGACCGCAGACCATGGAAACGCCGACAACATGTTGAACCCGGATGGATCCGTGGTGACGGCCCACTCCCTCAACGAGGTGCCGCTGCTCCATATTGCGGACAGCCCTGTGAAATTGAAGGACGGCGGCAAACTGGCGGACTTGTCCCCCACCCTTTTGGATTTGATGGGGCTGGAAATACCGAAGGAGATGACCGGGGAGAGTCTCGTGGAAAGATAACTCTCCTGCATGCGCCGATTGGGGATTCTAAAAGGCAGCCTTGTTTCTTTCGGGATGCCTGTCCCCAATCGTCAGATATCCAATCGTACAGAGCGCGCTCCAGGGAATCCCACAAGCCGCCGCACCCGCACGGCATCGGTCATTTCCCCGAAGGCGAGTGCGCTCCAGGGAATCCCACAAGCCGCCGCTACCGCACCATCTGCTCCCGCATGCTTTGAAGCACTTTCTTTTCAATGCGGGACACCTGAACCTGGGAAATCCCGATTTTCCCTGCGATTTGCTGTTGCGTCATATCTTTGAAATACCGCAGGACGATGATCTGCCTTTCCCGCTCCGGCAGGGTTCCAATCATCATTTTCAAATCGATCAGGTTGACGTTCCTGTCCTCTTCTGAAACGTGGCTGACCTTCCTCTCCCGGTAGCCCTCGGAGATTTCGCCGTTGTCCAGGCTCTCCACGTTTGTCAGGGCTTCCGCCGCATCGAGGATTTCCAGTATCTTTTCAACTGGCTGCCCCATTTGCTCCGACAAGTAGCTGAGCTTTGGCCAGGAGCCGTGCCGGTTGTAATAGTCTTCCCTGATTTTTTTCAGGTTTCGCATGTCGGTTTTCAGCTGACGGCTCACCTTGATCCTGCCGTCATCGCGAATGTATCGCTTGATTTCCCCCAGAATCATGGGAACGGCATAGGTGGAAAACATCACGTTGAATTTGGTGTCAAACCGATCGATGGCTTTTAGCAGGCCCATGAAGCCGATCTGCAAAAGATCGTCCAGCTCGCAGCCGGATCCGACAAATTTCAAAGCCAGGTTCTTTACAAGTCCTGTGTTCTGCGCGACAATCAGCTCCCGCGCTTCCTGGTCGCCTTGCTGCGCCCGTTCAATCAGCGCATATGTATCTTCTTTTTTTGCCGGAACGTATTTAGAGGCCATCGCTGATATCGAGCTGCTTGGTCATCGTCACCGTCGTTCCCTCGCCAGTGCGAGACACAACCTCCAATCGATCCATGAAGCTTTCCATCACCGTAAAGCCCATGCCCGACCGTTCTTCTGCGCTCCCCGTGGTGAACATGGGTTCCCTGGCCTTTTCCACGTCCTCGATTCCCACGCCCCAGTCCCGCACGATGAGAATGACCTTTCCGCTGGGGCGGAGTTGGCATTCCAATTCTACCATTTGACCCGGATCTCCATCGTATCCGTGGATGATGCTGTTGCTTACCGCTTCCGACACGCCGGTCTTGATTTCCGTCAGTTCCTCGATGGTAGGATCCATGCAGGCGACGAAAGCCGCTGCCGCTGACCGGGCAAACCCCTCATTCTCCGCTCTTGCGGAAAACTGCAGTTTCATCCTATTGTCCACTGGCATTCACCTCCATTTTCATCTGCTCCTGCCCTTTCAACAGGCAAACCGCATCCTCTTTGTTTTTTTGCTTGTCCACCACGGTGAAAACGCCTGCCATGTACAAAATTTTCTCCACGAATTGCGAGCATCCTGCCAGGAAAATGCGGCCTCCCCGCTTCGTCACCTTGTTATAACGCCCCAGCACCATGCCGATGCCGGAGCTATCCATGAACGTCACCTTCTCGAAATCCAAAATCAAATGGCGGCAGCCAAAAGCAGCCATGGTTTCATCTATTTCATCCCGAAGGGTTCCTGCGCTGTGGTGATCCAGTTCCCCAAAGGCGGAAGCGATGAGAATGTCGTCCGTGGTTTGAAATTCCAATTGCATAAAAAGCCCCTCCTTTCTCACCCTTCCATTATATCCCCTGGAAAAGGGCTTGTCCTTAAGAGAAAAAGGGGAAATGCTTCTATTTTTGGCGATTATTCCGGTTTTATGTCGATGGTTTCCCGGGAAGCCGCAGCTTCTGCGATCAGGGACTCGCAGTCCAGCTTGCTCTCTGACCGCAGGATTCGCTCCAGCTTTGGCTTTGTGGCCGGATGCTTTGGCAAAAATACGGTGCAGCAGTCCTCATAAGGCTGGATGGACGTTTCGTAAGTCCCGATTTCCCTGGCTCTGTCCATGATCTCCACCTTGTCCATGGCAATGAGGGGGCGCATGACGGGAAGCTGCACCGAAGCGTCCGTCACGACCAGGGCTTCCGCTGTCTGGCTGGCCACCTGTCCCAGGTTTTCCCCGGTAATGAGCATGCCGCAGCCCGTTTCCTTTGCTACCTGTTCCCCAATTCGCATCATGAACCGGCGAACCAGGATGGTGGTTTCTTCTTCCGGGCAGTTCTGGACGATCTGCTCCTGAATGGGCAGCAGGTTGATGACGTGCATTTTGAATCGCCCGCAGTAAACGGCCACGATCCTCGCCAAATCCTCCACCTTCTCCTGGGCGCGCTGGCTGGTATACGGATAGGAATGAAAGTGGATGGCTTCGATGAGCATGCCTCGCTTTGCCATCATCCAAGTGGCTACCGGGCTGTCGATGCCGCCGGAAAGCAGGCTCATGCCCTTGCCGTTGGTTCCCAGGGGCAGGCCGCCGAAGCCTGGGATTTTGTCCTGGTAAATATAGGACTTGTCGTGGCGCACATCCACGAACAGCAAGCAGTCCGGCTGGTTCACGTCTACCCGCAGCACCTTGCACCCAACCAGGATTTTCGCACCGATGATCCGACCGATTTCCGGCGATTTGACAGGAAAATTTTTATCGGCTCGCTTCGCCTTTACCTTAAAGGTCCCGATGCCTCGCTCTTCGATGATTTCTTTCATGTATGCGACCGCTGCTTCTCCGATGGCATCCAGGTTGGAGTCGGCTTCTACCGCCGGGCTGATGGAAGCCACGCCAAACACCTTGGAAATCTCATGGATGATTTCCTGCTTTTCATAGGCTTTGTCCGCCCTGACGAAAATCAGGCCCTCGTGCCTTTTGACCTCAAAATTCTGGAATTTACGCTTGAGAAGTTTGCGGATCCGCTCTGCCAGCATCCGCTCGAAATAAGGCTTGTTCATGCCCTTTAACGCCACTTCTCCGCATCTTACGATCAATATGTGCTGCTCGTTCAACATCGTTCTCCTTGTCCTTCTGATTATCCCTAAATCGATTTGTCCCTCGATCGGAAGTTGCCTGAATCTGCCCGAAAACCATCTGGAGTCCCAAAATCCACCTGAATCCAGAAGTGTCCGCAAACGATCCGAATCCCAAACCTATCGAAAACTCCCCAGCTTTCGGAACCGTGCCACGGCTCCCTTTACTTTGTCAAGCACGATGTCCATTTCTTCCACGGTGTTGTACCTCCCAAAGCTGAACCGAATCGCGCCTTCGATTTCTTTGTCCGTCAACCCCATGGCTTTCAACACATGGCTCTGTCCTTTCTTGTTGGAAGCGCAGGCTGATCCAGTGGAAACGTAGATTCCATCCTGCTCCAGCGTATGGAGCAGGACTTCTGCTCGGGTGCCAAGGAACGATACGTTGAGCACTGCCGGGCAGCCGTCCTGGGGGCTGTTGATTTTGATGTCCGAAATCTCCTGCCGGATTCCTTCCATCAGGTAGTTTCGCAGCACCCCCAGGTCCATCGTCCGCCCGTCAGGCGAATCCATCCCCGCAATGTCATCTGAAGGTTCCAATCGCTGAACCGCGCCGGATGACGATTCCTCCAGTCGCCGGATCATGTCGGCAGCCGTGCCAAAGCCTGCGATGGCCGGCACGTTTTCCGTTCCCGAACGCATCCCATCCTCCTGGCCGCCTCCTACGAGAAACGCCGGGATATGGATATTGGGCGCGATCCACAAGGCGCCGATGCCCTTTGGCCCGTGGATCTTGTGGCCGCTGACGGAAATCATGTCAGCGGTTTTCGGCAGGGGCAGCTTCCCAAATGCCTGCACCCCATCGGTGTGGAGCACAGCCTTTTTTTTATGCTTCGCAATTTCATCGATGGGCATGACGGTTCCCGTCTCATTGTTGACCTGCATGATGGAAATCAGGATGGTATCCTCATCGATCGCTTCTTTCAGCTGCTCCATGTCCAGGCGGCACTCGCCATCCACGCCTACGAAAACCACGTCAAACCCCTGCTGGGCCAGCCGTTTGCAGGCTTCCAGCACGGCAGGATGTTCCACCTGCGAAGTAACGATTCTGCGGCCTCGCTTTTTCCTGGCCGCCGCAGTTCCGAAAATGGCCATGCTGTCGGCTTCCGTTCCCCCGGAAGTAAAATACAGGTTTCCCCGGGATTGCCCCATGGCGTTCATGACTTTTTTCCGAGCCGTCTTCACGGCCTTTTCTGCTGTGACTCCCAGCTGGTAAAGGGACGATGGGTTCCCAAAGTCCTCTTTCATGTATGCGATCATGGTTTCCGTCACCGCATCGTGTTGTCTGGTGGTGGCGCTGTTGTCTAAGTAAATCATGTGGCGTTTCCTTATGCTTGCTATCTCCTGATGTCCTACAAATGGTTGTCAATGTCATCACTTCCTGAATGGAAGGTTTATCAAAATGAATCCCCTATTTTCCATAATACTCCGAAAGCACCGACATCACGGTCGGTATGTCCAGTGGCTTCGTCAAATGGGCGTTCATTCCTGCCCGTATGGTTTTCTTTACATCCTCATCATAGGCGTTCGCTGTCATGGCGATAATGGGGACGGTCGCCGCATCCGGGCGATCCATCGTGCGTATTGTGCGAGTTGCCTCCAGGCCATCCATGACCGGCATCATGATATCCATCAAAATCACATGATAATACCCAGGCGTTGAGGCTGCAAATTTTTCCACCGCCGCTTTTCCATTTTCCGCAGGAAACACCTGTGCTCTTTCGTCCTCCAACACGGATCGGATGATTTCCATATTGAGCGCATTGTCCTCGACCGCAAGTATTCTCATGCCCGTTAGGTCACAAGCGACAGGTTTTGATTCTGAAAAAAGTTTGGGTTTCAATTCGGTAATCTCAATCGGCAGTTCTATGGTGAATTTGCTGCCCCTGTCCAACTGGCTTTCTACGGAAATCGACCCGCCCATCATATCGACGAACTGCTTGGTGATGGACATTCCAAGCCCGGTGCCCTTGTAATTCGTCCGGCCTCCTCCATCCGCCTGGGAAAAGGGTTCCCAGATATGTTCCAGGAACTCAGGGGTCATGCCGATGCCCGTATCCTCAACCTCAAACCGAATCATCGTTTCCCTGTCGGCATCGGGCGATTCCTCGATGCGAAACACGATTTTTCCGCCATCGGGCGTGAATTTCACCGCATTTCCAAGGATGTTCACCAAAATCTGCCGCAGGCGAAGTTCATCTCCTATCCGATACGGGTGTCGATATTCAGGGAATTCCCGGACAAATTCGATTTCCCTGTTCACCATCTGCCCCTGGATAATGGCAACGCAACGTTCTATCATGATCGTCATGTCCATGAACTCATGATTCAGGGATATCTTGCCGCTTTCGATGCGGCTCATGTCCAATACATCGTTAATGAGGTTCAGCAAATGTTCCGAGGATTCCAAAATTTTGCCGAGGCAGTCCTCCACCCTTTTCGGATTGTTCAGGGAACGCATGGCAATGTTGCCCATGCCCATGATCCCATTGATGGGAGTGCGAATGTCATGTGACATGTTGGACAAAAATGTGCTCTTCGCCTGGTTGGCATATTTGGCCTGTTTCAACGCTTCTTCCAACGCTTTTCGCTGCTCCATCTCTTTTTTGATGGTTTCCGTTATGATTCTTTTTGCCAGGACCACTTGGTAACCGCGATCCTGCTCCGACAGCTTCGTGAAACGAAATTGGATGTAATCGGGTTCTTCCGCATTGTTGCGCAAATTCACATTGTAAATGCTTTTGTCCTGAAGTTGTTCCAGGATGAAATCGAGCTTTGTGGCATCGAGCCACATTTCTTTGTCTTCATCGTGAACATGCTCCACATATGCGGAAATGGCCTCATAGTAATCGTTGCTGCTTGCCAGCGCTGCGATTTCCGGCGAATCATCGTTCGCCTTGTATACGGACATCTCTTCGGTCTCGCAGTCGATCAATGCGATAAAATTGTAATCGCTGCTCAAAGCGGCGATGATTTCATAGGATTCCTCCAGCATCTCCTTTTGGGATATTTCGCTGCGCATTTCATCATCCACGCCATGAACGCCCATGACGACCTGATGCTTGCCATCCTGCCACCCGCCCATGCGAACCAGTTTCAACTGATAATATTCGATCTCCCCATCCTGCTGGATGCGATAATTCACATTGAGGGAGGCCTGCATGTCCAGCTCCATCCACAAATGCTCCGGGGAACACATCAGGTACAGGAATTCTTGATCCTCCTCGTAGACGACATCATGGATGTAACGTCTCATGCTTTCCTGAAATGAATGTTTTCCCGCAAAAAAGGCGTTGCCTTCACCGCTCATGTCATCGTTCGTGCGGTAAGGGGTTGCGGTTCCCGCATCAAGATCCACCAGATAGACGAAGCTATATTCCGCACATAAAGCCTGTATTATTGCAAACTGTTGCTTTTTTTCCTCCCACAGTTTGATCTCATCGCTTGTTTTTTTTGCAGTCTGATCCAGGAGTATGCGCTGGAAAACCAACTCTCCATTTTCCATCAGCAGTTTGATTTTCCCGCTCACATCGAGTATGGTGCCATCCTTGTGGCAAACCCTGTATTCGATGTCCGCACTATCCCCAACCTTCTCAAGGTGCCGCAGGCATTCCCGGAACCTGGGCTTATCCTCTTCTGCCACGGAATCAGCGATCAAATCAAATCCTGCCGCCTCCAGCTCTTCCCTGCTTTCGTATCCCAGAATTTTGAGGGCGGCGCGATTGACGCCGAGTATTCGGTTCCCATGCACCGTATGACGTATCATGCCGCAGTCCGTAGAGGCAAAGATGGCTTCCAATACCTGGCTTTGGTTCTCCAGTTTTTCTTTGTCCGCTGCGCTGGATCTGTCATAACGTTCGGTAAATACGACATATTTGAGGATTCGCCCCAGCTTTCGCATGGCCGCCCGCTCTTCCTGCGTCCATGTCCGTTTGGCATGAAAATCGATCATTCCCACGTTCCCGTCACATTCCTGGTCCCTCAGGATCCCATAACGCAGAATCTCATAGTCCGATTTTTCCACGCCGCCTTTTGGCATGATTCCATCTGCCGTCACTTCGCTCAGGCCTTCCTCATCGTACAGAACCAATGCCCTGTTCCAGAACTCGTCCGAAACCGTATGGATTTTTCCTTGAAAGTTGTACCGTTCTTCTGAAAAACTCGCATGGGTGACCACATATCCCTGATAGCCGATTAAAGCTTCTGCGACATAGGCAACATCAACGTTGAATTTCGTGCGGCAGGCATCCAAAATGCGCATGATATCCACATTCTCCACACGATCTTTTCCTTGCAGCGCAAAACAATACTCCTGTAAGTCATCATCAATCCTGGTCTGCATCGTCATAGCCGATTCTCCTCGGACAATCTCCAATTTTGTCCGGATTGTCCCCAATCATCCCGTTTTTCAGCTTTACGTTTCCTTTAACAATATACCACAATCTCGGCTTTAAGGCAAAAGAAAAAGAATCGCCACAGACAATTGTTTCCACGTCCCATCGCAGGGCAGCATGGGCTCTGGCACTTTTCAACATGTCCCTCCCTTGTTTTCAGTGAGTTCCAGGCATTATCCACAGGATTTTTGAAATCGTATACAATTTTATCCATAGCCCCATGTGGATAAACATATTTTTACAATCGTTGATATTTCAACACTTTCATCATTCTGCAAAAATAAGTTATCCACAGTTTTCCACAATCTCTTCCAGATATTTTCAAATCATGCTGGATCCATTGATTTTTCATCGTTTTCTGTGGATGAAACCTCGCATTTCCTTGAAAGATCGGAAAAATCCTGTCGTTTCCACCGTTTCCATGAAACAACAGTATACTTGTCTCGAAAAGTATGATACACTAAAACCTCAAATCAAAGAACCACATGGAGGATACCTGTTATGATAAGAAAAATCATTGAAATCAACGAAGAAGCTTGCAACGGCTGCGGCCTGTGCGCAGAGGCATGCCACGAAAGCGCGATCGGCATGGTGGACGGAAAAGCCAAATTGCTGCGGGACGATTACTGCGATGGTCTGGGGGATTGCCTGCCGGCATGTCCTACCGGAGCCATTTCCTTTGTGGAACGGGAAGCGGATCCATACGACGAGGCCGCCGTCATGGCGAACAAAGAAAAAAAGCAGGGTGCGGCCTCCGCTCCTTGCGGATGTCCGGGGAGCAACGCCAGGATCCTATCGCCTGAACCAAAAACGACAGGCTCCTGCGACCCTGCTTCCACGCAGCTGAGGCAGTGGCCGGTGCAGATCAAGCTGGCTCCTATCCACGCACCCTATTTTCAGGATGCGAAACTTCTCATCGCAGCGGACTGCGCAGCATACGCTTATGGGAACTTTCACAATGCGTTCATGAAGGGAACCGTCACCCTCATCGGCTGCCCGAAGCTGGATGACATCGATTATACGGAAAAACTGACGGAAATCATCCGGCAAAACGACATCAAAAGCGTGACCGTTGCGCGCATGGAAGTGCCTTGCTGCGGCGGCATTGAAACGGCTGTCAAAAATGCGCTGCAGGCCAGCGGCAAATTCCTGCCGTGGCAGGTGGTGACCATCTCCACGGATGGGCGGATTTTGGACTAGAATCCCATTTCTTCCATAATCAGGACGACTTCAACATCATCAATATCGTTCATCTTTGCATGATGCACAACGATGGCATTGCATATTTTTCCTTCCGTATTGCAGTTAAAACATCGATGTTCCCCCGACTTCACGCAAGGCGTTGGCAAGTTGTATTTGAGCGCATTCAAGGGTGCCGCTACGTTGCGTGCCCTGTACATCGCCCGATCCAGATCCGGTTCGATCTTGTTTGCCGAAACGATGAAAAACACCTTTTCATGCCCGAAAAGGGATCCCGCTATGCGGTTTCCAGTGCCATCGATGTTGACCATTTCCCCCGTCTGTGCCATGCCGTTTACGGATGTGAGAAATACATCGGTCAGCATCGCTTTCCTTGCCAAATCGAGAAACTCATCATTGTCTTTGCTCTGATACGGGTCGTACACCGTATTATGGCTGCGAAGCCTTCGGTACAAGCCCATGTCTGCCATCGTTCTGCTGTCGCCAAAACCGACGGTTTTCTGGTCGATCGACGCATCTACATACTGCGCGGCTTCCTCTGCAGTTTCAAACACAGAGACTTGGTACCGCTTTCTGATGAGAGCCTTTCTTGTTTTTTCTACTGCCTCTTTCATGTGTTCCATGTGTTCCAAGAGGGTTCACTTCCTTTCTGGATTTATTGCATATGAGAAATGTCGCGATTGGCAGTTCCAAAACATGCTTTCCGTTTCATTTGGCAAGCACGCATTTTCGTTGCCTTGCCTGTAGTATACTGGAAACAACCGGATTTTTCAAGAAAAAGCCAAGGGGTTGGCATTATTTTTTGTGTTTTTTCTTTTTCTTTTTTGCCGCTGCGTTGGAGCCGATTCTGGCGGCTCGAATTTCCTCATCCGTTCGATTGCTGGATCGATTCAGGATTTTTTCAATGTCAGTGCCTTTCCCCGGAGGCGGCACATCAAGGCGTTTCCGTCTCATGGCCTCAAACAAGAGCTGCTTGGCGTTCATGGATACGGACGTGGAAAAATTTACCTTTCTATATAAATCGATGAGGTTGCTCGAACCGAGCATTCTCTTGACATCGAAGGTAATGTTCATGATTTTTGCAAAATTGATGACATTGTCATCGTTGACATTCGCATCCAGCCTTTTCCATGCGCGTTTCAAAACATTGATGGTGATAATGAGATAAATGATGACACCCAAAAGAAGGTAGGGAAGCAACATGATGACATTGGCTTTCAATGTGGCGAAAACGCCGCTGTTCGGTGTCACAAAGTACAATGCCACAAATAAAAATATGAGTACTACGAATTTATTCCTGCTCACTGCGATCCTCCCATGTATTTTGCAGTTTCATGCAACTTTTGTCATCGCCCCTGGCCTCAATTCATGTCCTCGGGTTCGCTTTCTTCTTCCAGCGCGCTTCCTGTCTGGCATCCGTCAACAAAATCGGAATCCGAAGCGATGGAATCCAGCACCATGCCTGCAGCTGCGACCTCTCCTCGTTTCACCAGCTCATCGATATGCTTTTCATGATCCAGAACGGAAAGCCCACCGTCCACAGCATCCACCATGATGAAATACGTGCGCCCTTCCTGATCCTTGCATTCCACGACATAGAACCTTTTGTAAAAAGAATCTTCTTCGATGATTTCGATCTTCGGAGTGAACATCAGCTTTGCTTTGCTGATGTACTGCCTCATGCAAAACTGATGGCCAATCTCGTAGCACTGCTCCATGGGAGTGACGGTTTCGAGAGACTCCTCATGCGAAATGGCCTCCTCTATGTATTCCGGCTCACCCTTGGCTTCGTACACGGATCCGCAAACCCTGTCGATGATGCAGTCAACCAGCTTGTTAAGCGGCTTCATGAATTTGAACTTTTCCTTGCCAACGGTCAAACGATATCGAAAGCGCACATACGGATAATGAACATTCTCAATGCTTTGGAGATCCAAACCGGGATCTGTATGAAGCAGCAGCATCAGGGCTTCCTTTTGTGTATAAGTTGGTTTTAACAGCTTTGCCTTTATCATATGAATCCACCTTTCGCATGATCGCCATCGGGAAAGCAGCTTTACGACAGTGGGACTACATGTCTAAATGGGGCTTTCTGCCAACGCCGTTGGCAGAAAGCCCATTGTCCATCGTTCGCATCTGTAGTTTCATGTGTCAATATCCGCCTTGCGGCAGATGAGTGTTACAAAGTCTCGGCAGCCAAGGCACACCTCTTGCTAAATACAAACTGCGTAATCGCTTTGGTTTCAGTTGACAGATGCTTGGATGTCGCAACCTGCACTTCTTTTGATACAGCGACCTTCTTTCCCTTGGCTCTGTCCATGAGGTCGCAGATTTCCTGGCTGGTCGGTTTGCCAAAGTGGCTCCCCACAATCATGGCCAGGGCAGATCCGATGACTCCTACGAAGAACTGGTGGCATCCGGTAACAACGTCAAGCCCACACTGTGCCCAAATCTGCACCAATGCGGCTCCTGCGATCATGGATGCCACGGATCCCACGGCATTTGCCTTTTTCCACCAGACCGCGCATACATAGCTCGGCAGGAACGCTGCGCCCATGAAGCTGAACGTATCGACGATTAGGTCGAAAATGCCCGGTGGGTTCAATATCGCAATGATGATGCCGATAATGCCCACAACAATGATGGATCCTTTGGATACGATTACAACGCTCTTGTCGCTGGCATCCTTCTTGAGCCATCTTTTATAAAAGTCGATGGAAATGATGGTCGCAATCAGCAGCATCAAAGCGGCAACCGTACTCATGACCGCCGACATGATCGCCGTAAGCAGCAATCCTGATATGACGCCTGGCAGCTGAACCTCTGCCAGCGAAGGGATTACCAGTTCAGGATCTGCGTTGATCAGTCCGGAAGGATCCTTTGTAAACATGATAAGCCCGGCAAGCCCAAGGAAATAAGGGATGTAACAAAATAGCTGGGTCCAGATCGTGGCATAGATGACGGACGTTTTCACTGCCTTGGGACTGCCCATGGCCATGTGTTTGTTGACGCTGTGAGGCAGACCCATGTAGCCCACCATGTAAATCAGCACGGCACCGGCAATGACGCCGTAACCGCCTTCATACATGTTGTCTTTGCCCCATACGCTCAGGAGCGTAGGATCGATGGCCGCCAACGATTCATTCAGTCCTACGAACCATCCCACTTTCGTCATTGTAATGATGAACACGAGGATCAGCGATCCGATCATGATGAAGCCCTGGATGCAGTCTGTCCACGCAACTGCGAAATACCCGCCTATGAACGTGTAGAACAAGATGACCGCGACACCGACGACAAGCCCGACTTCCAGCGGAAATCCGAACAGAGCCACCAGCGTTTTGCCAGTCGTCATGAACTGCCCCAGCACATAGCACGCAAGGCCAAAGACTGCAATGATGCAGCCGATAATTTTGACGGGAATGGATTGATATCTTTTTTCAAGATACTCGATCGGCGAAATCGCATCCAGCAGCTGGGAAAGCCTCCGCATCCTTCTTCCCAGCACGGTCAGGTTGATCATGCCGCCCATGCTGTCTCCGACCGCATAGAAGATTGCGAAGTATCCCATCGCATATGCCTCCGATGGACCGCCCATGAACATGAATCCGCTCATTGCGGTTGTTTGAAGCGTCAACGCTGTAATGAGTGGCCCCATGGATCTCCCGCCGACCATGTAATCCGCGGAACTTTTTGCCCTCTTGTTCCAATAAATCCCCATGGCGATCATGCCGATAAAATAAACAAACAGTACAATGATTTCTACCCTCATGCCTGAGCCACCCCCTCATTGTCATGCCTCTTTTTTTCATCAATGAACACCTCAAATTCGGAATCATCGATCTGGGCATCCTGTCTCTTCATAACGGAATAGATGATGACAGCCGCAATGATGTTGACGAATGGCCAGATTAAAATGGCCAAAAATGTGGTGATTGGCATTCCTATAATCATAACTTGAACCTCCTAACATAAAAACTGAAATGCTTCTTTGCTTGCAGGCGCTGACGCCGCAAGGCAACCCACCCCCATAAAACTCCTCTTCCTCCAGGACGATGCCATGAAATTGACAAGCATCTACCCCATCGATGAAAATGGAACGATCTACACAGGCTTGCTCCTCAGACCTGGAAGCATGCATCACACTATTATCTTACTAATATTCAGACAACTTCTCAATAGCAGCTACCTTTATTTAAAGAAAATTTAGGTTGGGTTTTAAGTAAATTTAATATTTTCTTTATTATCGGCACTTTTATTTTAAGTAACGGGAAGCAGTCGCCCGATAAGCCGCGATTTTTTTTCCAACAGACTGGCTGCGCCGACTGAAAAAGCTGATGCTGACAAAAAATATAACATTGACCATAAGCCCCAGCACGGCGCAAGGGGCGGAAGTCATGGATGTAACGCCATCCAAAAAGAAAAATGTCAGAACACCGCTCCACAAACCTGCCAGGGCTGCCAAAGCCGTGGAACGTTTCCAAAAAAGAGCGCCGAGCACCGGCACGATCAATTGCATCGTTCCACCCATGGAAAGGACAGCGATATCAAAGACGCTCTGAGGGATCAGCAGGATCAGAAGATATGTGACTCCAGAAACCACTACTACCGCCCATTTGGCAACAGACAGAAGATTCTTTTCCGTTATGTTGCGGTTTGCATACCGTTTGTGGATGTCGATTGTATAAATGGCTACCAAAGCATGGATTTGGGAATTTGCTGTAGAAAGAATGGCCGCAACGATGCCGATGACTACGAAAGCGCACAAAAGGGGCGGCGCATAACGGCTCATCATGCTGGCAATGAGCATGTCTCCCCCATCGTTGTTTTTGTTCAGAAGAATGCTGGCCGTCCCTGCGAAAAGGGTTCCAACGCAGACGATGGACGAAAGGCACAGGAAAAAAGGCAGCGTTTCAAAATGCCGCACCGATCCTGCGGCAAAATTTCGTATCCATATTTGAGGTCCCATAAAAGCGCCGACAGGCACGACGAAAAACAAGGAAAGCCAAAGGGCAGTCCTGTTGAATCCAGCATCTTCCCCCCCCAATGTCACATGATCGATGCCATCGTCCACCACGCGGGCAAACATGGTTTCCATCCCGCCTGCCGTTTTCATGAGATAAAAGCCGCATCCCAGCAGCGTGATAATGATCAGCGCTCCGTAAAAGATATCTGTCAACGCAACCGCCCGCAGGCCGCCGGCCCACAAATAGATGACCAACACGGCAAAAAAAATCAATCCGCTGACCTGCCAGGAAATATAACCTCTTGTGACAGCTTGAAGGAGCAAAATCCCTCCCATCATCTGCGCAAGAAGATAGAACATGGTAAAGACAATGGTCACCACTGTCACTGACAAACTCAAAAGGCGGCTGCCGTAGATATCGTCAAAGAAATCGGCAGGAGTCACATATCCATAAGTTTTTCCATAAAACCAGATCCTCCTTCCAACAGCATAGAAGAGGACGGCAAAAAGAGCGTCCCAGCCGATCGTTGTCATGTAAATGGGACCTGCTTCATAGAAATAGGCAATGCCTCCCATGAACGCAAATGCGCTCATCCATGTCGCAAAGACCGTAGCGTACATGGGAAAAAGTTTCAGTTTTCTCCCCTGCAGAAAAAAGTCCGATATGGTAGGCGCCGAATAGTTCCTGGCAATCTCTGCCAAAAGCAGCGGAATAAAAAGAAACGTGCAAATCATCAGCATCACGATTGGATTTACGGTCATGGATATGCCTCCTTTGTTTCAGGTCTCATCGATGGCTGCCGCATCATGCCGCAAACAAATCATATCCCAGAAAAAATTGTTTGTACGAAGGCTTGCAGATGCAGCGAGTATTCGATATAATAGTGTTGGATTGCTGGTTGCTGTGTTGACACATTTCAGGCCATACAGCAAACATACGGAAAGAAGTGAACCTATGTATTTCGGTGTTTTGCTCATTTTTACTTTTGTATCCCTTGCAATTTCGTTTTCCTATTTTTACATGTTTTCACAGCGTGAAGAACTGTTTATGAAATACTGGGGGTTTGCCTGGTCTGCTTATTCCTGCAGCCTGTTATGTCTCGTTGTCTTCTTTCATACGGAATTTACCCTTCTGTTGGAAGTCCGCAAAGTCATCGACATGTTCAACCTGTTGTTGCTCCTCTTTGGGGTATTCGCTTTCATGCACGCCGCAATCCCTACCTACTGGTACAGGTTTTCCTTATACATGCTCCTCCTGGCCGGTATCTTTATTTTTTACCAGCTGGATTTGCTGTCTTATTGTCTCCCCATCAGCATGTTCCAGGTTGCCACCACCCTGGCCATCTGTTATAACGTGGCCCGGTACTGGCATATCCCCAAGCTGGAAAGGATCGTAGTTGCCGTCGTGTTTTTCCTCTGGGGCGGAACAAAGGCAGCCTTTTCCATACTGGAGCTTTTTTATGCGTCCACTTTTAACTTATATATGATAGAAATTCTCCTGTCCAACATTCTGAATTTCTGTATTCTTGCCATATATGCCCAATACGCCCACCATGAAGTCGATCTGGCCGGGCATCTCTACCAGACCGTGGTAGAAAATGCATCGGATCTGATCTTTTACTATCAGCTGACGCCCTACCCATCGTTCACCTATGTGACGCCCTCTGCGGAGACCCTGACCGGATATGCGCCTGGGCAATTTTATGAAAACCCCCATCTCTATCTCTATCTCGTAGGAAAAGATGATTTTCCCATCGTTGAAGATATTTTTTCCGGAAAGATTGACAGCGACGAAGGGCAAATCGTCCAAATCGTCAAAAAAGACGGAACGCTCTTCTGGGGGGAGCTCAAGGTCACCATTATCAAAGACAAGAACGACCAGTCCATTGCGGTAGAAGGAAGCTTAAGGGACATCACCGCTATGAAATCCGCACAGCTGGCTCAGATACAAGCGAAACGTTCGCGCGACCTGCTCCTGTCCTATATCTCCCATGAATTGCGCACGCCGATCACCTCCATCGCCGGATACCTGACAGCCTTGGAGGAAGGAGTCATCGACAGCGAAGATGACGTCAGGGAAGCCATGGAAATCATTACGACCCAGACCCTTCTGCTGAAAAAACTCATCGATGATTTGGATCAACTCTCCAAGCTGGAGATGCATCAGTTTTCTTTTTCATTCATGACCTACCCTGTGGCCGATATCGTCCAGCGTCTGATGCGGGAATACGATGCCATCATCCGCATGGCGGACCGCCATAGGACGACTGTGGCATACAGCAAAGAGGAAATGGATGATCGATGGATCGTGGCGGACGAGGCCAGGATCAGCCAAGTGTTTTCCAATCTGCTGAACAATGCCATCAAATATTCCGGGGCGGAAGATTCCATTTCTGTCCTTTTCCATATCGATGAACAGAAAGATGCCTTTCTCGTCAGCATCGCCAACACCGGCCAAGGCATCGCACCCGAGGATCTTCCCCATATCTTCGACCGATTTTATCAGGCTGACAGCCGTAAAAAATCCGGACGCGGCCTTGGACTCGCTATTTCCAGTGAAATCATCAAGGCCCACAATGGTACCATTCATGCGCAAAGCGAAGAAGGAAAAAGCACGGTATTTACATTTACGATTCCACTGTACAATATATAAGGAGGTTGTTTTCAATGGCCAGAGAAAAAATTTTAGTCGTAGACGATGAACACGCAATCAACAAATTGATATGTTCCTATCTGGTAAAGGAACAATTTTCCGCCCTTTCCGCCTATAGCGGCAAGCAGGCCCTGGAATTGTTGCGGAAGGACAACCCTGACATGATCATCCTGGACATCATGCTCCCTGACATGGAAGGTCCGGAACTATGTCTGGAAATCCGCAAGACCAGCAATGCGCCCATTATTTTCCTCAGCTGCAAAACCCAGGAAATCGATAAAATCATCGCCCTTTCCTCAGGAGGAGACGACTATATGACAAAACCATTCATGCCCGGCGAGCTGGTGGCGCGCATAAAAGCGCACCTGCGCAGGCAAAACGTCCTCAGCGCCCAAATGTCCCAGTCGCCCGAAAACAACATCCGCGAGTTCGAAGGGCTGACCGTTGACCTCGACACGCACGAAGTATTCCTGGAGGGAAACCCTGTAAGCATCACCACGAAAGAATTTGAAATCCTCCGGCTACTGATAGAAAATCCCCGCAAAGTCTTTTCCGCGCAGCAAATCTTTGAGACTGTCTGGAAATCCACCTGCATGGAAAGCGGCGCCAAAACGGCGAGCGTCCATATCAGCACCCTGCGGAAAAAGCTGGAAAGCCATCCGGCCAGTCCTCAGTACATCATCACCGTGCGAGGGGTTGGTTATAAGTTTAACCAGACCCTTTCCCATCGAGATCCCGGGAACCCTTGAGCAAGGGCTGCCTGCCCCACCTGGTGCGCCATGCGTAGAAAAGCACGCACGCCATGTAAAACCAGCAGCAGATTACATATCCGTAAAGGAACGGCATTCCCAGTACAAAAGGATATACCCTGTTCCGAACAAAAAATATCCCCGGGAACTCCACTGCGCAAAACCCTGCGGCAAGCAACGCCCATACGATGACAGTTCGTTTGTGCATCCTGCCTTTTTGCGTCTTCCTATTCACGATGCGCCTCCTTTTGCATTCCATGCGGTGCGCTGATAACACAAAAAGCAGCGACCCCTGCGGGATGGAAAATTTTCCTTCAATTTCCCATGCTTTTTCCCCTCCTGCGTCCCGCATTTTCATTCCCTTTCCTACAGTATACTGGAAACAGCCGGATTTCTCAAGGGAAAACATGACAATCCCAAAGCTGTCACGCCTTTTCCCCAGCCGCCATTTCCCCGCCCTCGCAGGCGGTTTCCAGAAATTCCAGGATTTCCGGCAGTTTCTTCCCCTTGCCCGGCAAAAAGCGCAAAAATGGTTTCACGCCTCCGTGGATCAAAGCCCTGGCTCCGTATTTGGCCGACAGAGCGGCCAGGGAACCTGAGTTGAGCGCATTGTTCCGGCCAAAGTCGAACACGACTTTGTTTCCTTCCTCATGGATCCTGACAACCTGCAGTTTCTCCGCAGCGGCGCGAATCCGGGAAACGGCAATCAGGTTCATCGTGGCCTGTGGGATTTCACCGAACCGATCGATCAACTCATCGATGGTTTCCTCTTCGTCCGCTGCGGTTTCAATGGAAGCGATTTTCTTGTACATCTGCAGCTTCAGCACTTCATCGGCGATGTAGCGATCCGGAATCAGCGCGTTCACATTAAGTTCGATGGAAGTTTTCTCCCCTTCCGGCGCAACCTTTTCTCCTCTCAGGCTTCGCACCGCATCCTCCACCAGCTTGCAGTAAAGCTCGTATCCAACGTTCATCATGTGGCCGTGCTGCTCCGTTCCCAGCAGGTTTCCGGCTCCCCGGATCTCCAGATCGCGCATTGCCACTTTGAACCCTGCTCCAAACTCGGTAAATTCCCGGATGGCTCGCAGCCGTTTTTCCGCCACTTCCGAAAGGCACTTGTCCTTTTGGAACATGAGGTAGGCGTAGGCCATTCGGTTGGATCGCCCTACCCGGCCGCACAGCTGGTACAACTGGGAAAGGCCGAACCGATCCGCATCCAGGATGATCATGGTGTTGACGTTGGGAATGTCGATGCCCGATTCGATGATGGTCGTTGCCACCAGCACGTTGCTCTCGCCCTGGACGAACCCCATGATCACGTCTTCCAAATGGCGTTCGTTCATCTGCCCATGCCCTACGGCTATTTTGGCATGAGGCACCAGTTCTTCAATATGGGCTGCGACCCGATTGATGCCCTTGACCCGATTGAACACCACATAGACCTGACCACCCCGATCCAGTTCTTTTTCGATGGCATCCTGTATCAGGGCATCCTCCTGCTCCAGCACATAAGTCTGAACCGGGTACCGATCTTCCGGCGGCTTGCTGATGATG
The DNA here is from genome assembly GCA_964625475.1 of uncultured Zhenpiania sp. GTDB lineage: Bacteria > Bacillota > Clostridia > Peptostreptococcales > Anaerovoracaceae > Hominibacterium. Next base: position 63,875 of record CAZVBL010000004.1, read on the forward strand.
CTCATGTCCTTGATTCCCGCCAGGGACATGTGAAGGGTTCTGGGAATGGGCGTGGCGGAAAGGGTCAACACGTCCACGTTTTTTTTCCATTGTTTGATGATTTCCTTGTGTTCCACGCCAAACCGCTGCTCTTCATCGACTACCAGAAGCCCCAGATCCTTGAACTTCATGTCTTTGGAAAGGAGCCGGTGGGTTCCGATGACCACATCGATGCTGCCTTTGGCAAGACCCTGCACAATCGCCTTTTGCTGGGCATCCGTCCGAAATCGGGAGAGCATTTCCACTTTGAAGGGAAACGTCTCGAACCGCTCCCGCAGGGTATAGTAGTGCTGGTTGGCCAGGATGGTGGTGGGCACCAGGACAGCCGCCTGCTTTCCATCGGCAACGCATTTGAACATGGCTCTCGCCGCCACTTCCGTCTTGCCAAACCCCACGTCTCCGCAGAGCAGCCGATCCATGGCCGTATCCTTTTCCATGTCCTTTTTGATTTCTTCGATGCAGCGAAGCTGGTCATCGGTCTCCTCGTAGGGAAAGCTGTCCTCAAACTCCCGTTGCCATACGGTGTCCGGCGAAAAGGCATGGCCTTTCTCTACCTGACGAGCTGCGGAAACTTCCAGCAATTCCATCGCCATGCTGGCAATGGCGGCTTTGGCTTTCGTCTTTGTGACCTTCCACTCGCTGCCGGAAAGCTTGTTCAGCTTGGGGGATCCGGCATCGGCTCCCACATATTTCTGGACCCGATCCATCTGCTCCACCGGCACATAGAGCATGTCTTTCCCGCTGTATTTGATTTTCAGGTAATCCTTTTTCACCTTCTGGACGGTGAGCTGCTGGATGCCGAGGAACTTACCGATTCCGTGGTCTTCATGCACCACATAATCCCCCTTCTGCATGTCCGCAAAGGAGCGAATCGGCTGGCTCAAATCGCGGGAAGGCTTCTTCCTCCGTCTTTTCTTTCTCGGAACGCCGAAAATGTCGCCATCCCAGATGTAACAGAATTTTTCTTTTGGAAAATCGATGCCGCCGGTCAGTTCCCCTGTTTTCACCCATACCCTGGACAGGAGGCCGGCACGATCCAAAAACTCTTCCATGTTGGAAGCCCGTTCCTGGCTGGCGCAGACGATGGTCACTTTGTAGCCTTGTTTCAAATATGCCTTGATTTCCGTCTCCAGCAGATCCATTTTGCCGTTGAACAGGAGCGTGGGCTTGCTGATGACGCTGCGAACCTCCGCAAAGGATTCCACGCCCTTGATGACCCTTTGCAGCGGCGTGAACAAATAAGCCCGCTGCAGGTCGTACAACTCCAGGTAATCCTGGAAGCTGGCAAAGTGCTCAAGCTCCGAGGGCACGGCCTGTCCCCGTTCCAGCATGGTTTTGAAATCTTCTTTCATCTCTGCGTCCCGGGCTTCCAGGGTTTCTGTGACGCGCACAGGATCGTCCACCATGATGAGGGGATCTTCCATATAGTCCCAGATATGTTCCGTTTCATCGTAAAAATAATGGAGGTAGTTTTCCATCTGCTGCAGGTTCATGGCGTTTTCTACGAACTCGATCAGCTGATCCCTGCGTTCTTGCAGCCGCTGCCCTCGCTCCCGCTCTGCTTCCGTCCGATCGTCCCCGGAAAACTTGCGAATCTGCCCGGCGTAAGCCCGGTTGATCTTCGCAACGGCCTTCTGGAAACGATCCGCATCCCGCAACATCTGCTGTGCCGGGTAAACTTCGATGGATTTCAGGTTTTCGATGGAACGCTGGGTATCCATGTTGAAGGTGCGGATGGAGTCAATTTCGGTATCGAACAGCTCCACTCGATAAGGAGCGTCCCCGTCCGGCGTGAAAATGTCCAGAATGGATCCTCTGATGGAAAACTGACCCTTCGCTTCGATGAGGGGCGTTCGCTCGTAGCCCATTTGCACCAGCTGTTCCCTTGCCTGCTCCAAATCCATGTCCGCGCCCCGCGTCAGGCGCAGGATCTTTTCTTCAAAGGCGGAATGGGGCGGCAGCTTGCGAATGGCTCCTGCCGCCGGCGCAATCACAACGCAGTCCTCCCCTGTGCGCAGGGCTTTGAGAATCTTCAGCCTTTGGAACATCTGGTCGTGGTTTTTTGCTTCATAGCGAATGAACCCTTCTTCCTCCTGCGGCAGCACATGGATGTCTTTACCTGCAAAAAAAGAAAGGTCTATCGCTAAGCGTTTTGCTCTCACATAAGAGGGAACCACGATCAGGCACTGACCCTTTGCTTCTTCCTTCAAAATGTTCGCCATGATCGGAGCAACGCGGCTTTCTGCTGCCCCGGTAATGTTAATCATTCCCTGTTTCATCATGTCCTTTCTTTTTCTCCGGGGTTTTCTGCCTTTTTCTGCCTTACATTGTATGCGTTCATAGCCTTTTCTATGCCATTTTCCACAATGCATTCGGCGGCCATGGCTGCTCTTTCCACTGCGCTTTCCAGCAGCTTTGTCTCCTCCCTGGAAAAACCTCCCAGGACAAAATTGATTAAATCCGATTTCCGTTCCGAACCCATGCCGATGCGGATTCGAGGGAACGCATCGGACGCCAGTTGACAGACGATGGAACGCATGCCATTGTGGGTTCCCGCACTGCCTTTTTTCCGAATCCGTATCGTCCCCTGGGGAATGTCGATGTCATCGTAAATCACAACGAGGTTTCCAATATCCTCCTTGTAATATGCCATGACCTCCCGCAGGGATTGGCCGCTCTCGTTCATGTAAGTCTGGGGTTTGACCAGCAAAACCTTTTGGCCAAACATGCGCCCCTCCCCGACCAGGGCTTTATGTTTCAGCTTGTTAATTTTGATGTCGTTTCTTTCGGCCAGGAGATCCAGGGCGATGAACCCGATGTTGTGCCGGGTGTTTTCGTATTTTCTCCCTGGATTTCCAAGGCCTGCGATGATGTACATAACATTACCTCTCGATGGGGGTTAGTCGAACAGCTTGCTGATGGAGCCGTTTGTGAAGATCCTGGTCATGGCTTCCGCAAACAAGGGCGCAACGGAAAGCAGCTTCATATTGTTTGTTTTCCGGTCTTCCGGGATGGGAACGGTATCCAGCACCACCAGTTCTTCGATGGCCGATGCTTCCAGCCGCTCCCTGGCAGGTCCTGAAAGGATGGGATGTGTCGTACAGGCTTTGACGCTCTTTGCGCCCAAATCCTTCAAGGCGTTTGCGGCGTTCGTGATGGTTCCAGCCGTATCGATCATGTCATCCACCAGAATGCAGTTCTTTCCTTCTATGTCGCCAATGATATTCATGATTTCGCTCTTGTTTGGCTCAGGCCGCCTCTTGTCTACAATGGCGATGGGCGCATTGAGGGGTTCCGCCATGCCCCTGGCTCTCGAAACGCTCCCATGGTCCGGGGATACAACGACCACATGTTCCATGTTCTTTTCTTTGAAGTACTTTGTCAGAATCGGAAGCCCGACCAAATGATCCACCGGAATGTCAAAATACCCCTGGATCTGCGCCGCATGAAGATCCATGGTGACGACCCGGTCAGCCCCCGCTGCCATGAGAAGGTTGGCTACCAGCTTTGCGGTAATGGGATCCCTCGCCTTTGCTTTCCGATCCTGGCGGGCGTATCCGTAATAGGGAATGACCGCATTGACCCTGCCTGCGGAGGCTCTTTTCATGGAATCGATCATGATCAGAAGTTCCATCAGGTTGTTGTTGACCGGATCGCAGGTGGATTGGATGATGTAGCAGTCGATTCCCCGCACTGTCTCCCACAGGCTCACGGAAATTTCCCCATCGCTAAATTTGGTCACGGTGGCTTTGCCCAGGGGCTTTCCCATGATTGCGGCAATTTTTCCCGCCAGTTCCATGTGGGAGTTTCCTGCAAAAACTTTGTAGTCTGAAAACGCTCCATTCTTCATTTGTGTTCTCTACCTTTTCCTTTCTTTCCCTGCATGAATTAACGCCTTATTTTTTGTCCTTGTCCAGGATTCCCCGCTTTTCCACCCAGCCGTCCAGTGTCCTGCTTTTCGGGCGGGCTACATAAAGGGAACCGCCTGGAACATCATGGGTAACGGTGCTTCCCGCTGCCACGTAAGCCCCTTCTTCCACCACCACCGGGGAGATCAAGTTGCTGTTGCAGCCGATGAATGCGCCGTCTTTGACTGTTGACCGATATTTCCGGCTTCCATCGTAATTGACAAACACAACGCCGCATCCCAGATTCACATGTTTGCCCACATCCGAATCCCCCACATAGGTCAGGTGGGATGCTTTTGCGCCATCGCCCATGGAGGAATTTTTGATTTCCACGAAATCCCCCACCTTGCACCGGCTGCCGATCTTGCTCCCTGGCCGCAGGTATGCGAAGGGACCGACGTTTGTTTCGGTTCCCACCTCGCTTTCCAAAATCACGGAGCTTTGCACCGTGGTCCCATCTCCAATTTGGGAATCCACAATGCGGGAATTTTGCCCGATGACGCAGTTTTCCCCGATTGTCACGTTTCCTTCCAGGACCACGCATGGGTAAATCGTGGTTCCCGCCCCGATTTTTACGGCCTCATCGATGTACGCAGCCCGCAAGTCGATGAAACGCACTCCATTTTCCATATGCTTCAAATTGATTTGGAAGCGTTTGTTTTCCATTGCTTCATATTCTTGAAAATTCATGATGCCCTCCTTTGTTTAAAACTGGCGATCTTTCTCCAAAATCATCTCCCCCACCTTGTAGATGTCTCCCGCACCCATGGTGATGACCAGGTCACCCGGCTCTGCGTTATGGTACACAAAGCTTGCGATCTCTTCAAGATCGTTGAAAAAGTAAGCGTCCTTGCCGGGGCAGGCTTCTTTGATTTTGCCCACCAGGCTCTTGGAACTGATTTTATGGATGTTCTTTTCCCTGGCCGCATAAATCTCTGCCAAAACCACTTTGTCCGCACATGTGAAGGATTCGGCAAAGTCGTCAAAGAGCGCCATGGTACGGGTATAGGTGTGGGGCTGGAACAAACACCACAGATGGTTGTGCTTCATGTTTTTCACAGCGGAAAGGGTCGCCTTGATCTCCGTAGGATGGTGTGCATAATCATCGATGATTTTGATGCCGTTTGCAGTGGTTCCCATGATGTCAAATCGCCTCTGCGTCCCGGTAAAGCGTTCCAGCGTCTCGATGATCTGCTGCGTTTCGATGCCCAGCATATGGCAGCAAACAAAGGCAGCCAGCGCATTGAGGATGTTGTGTTCCCCCGGAACGGAAAGCTGGACGGTGCACAATTCCATCCCTTCGTGGTTCACCTTGAAATTGGGCATCCCCTCTTGGTCAAAGACAATGTCGCTGGCATAATAATCGCAGCTTTCGTTTAGCCCATAGGTCACCGCATTGTCCCTGTCCCTGACCACGCTTTTTACGAAAGGATTGGCATCGTAGGCGATGATGGTTCCGTCCTCCGGAACCAGGGACGCAAATTCTTCAAAGGATCTGGCGATGTGTTCGATGTCCTTGAAATAGTCCAGATGGTCCGAATCGATGTTCAGGATGATTTCGATTTTCGGCCTTAAGGACAGAAAGCTGTCCATGTACTCGCATGCTTCCGTGACAAAATGCTGGCTATGTCCTATCCTTACGTTCCCCCCGATCTCGGATAAATTGCCGCCCACCAGGATCGTTGGGTCTTTTTTTGCGTTTTTTAAAATCAAAGAGACCATAGCGGTCGTCGTAGTCTTTCCATGCGTCCCGGAAACAGCGATGCTGCTTTCGTACTGACTCATGAGGATTCCCAGGATTTCTGCCCTGGTGGCGGTGGGAATCCCCAGCTCCCTTGCCCTGGCAAGCTCCGGGTTGTCGCGTCCCACTGCCGCGGAATAAATGACAAGATCCGCTCCTTCTACGTTTTTCGCCCTATGGCCCAAAAAGATATCGGCTCCCTTTGCCATGAGCCGATCCGTTATATCGCCCTCCCGCATGTCAGATCCGGTGACCTTGTGTCCCCTTGTGAGCAAAATCTCAGCAATGCCAGAAAGCCCAATGCCCCCGATGCCAATGCAATGAATCTGTTTGCAGGCAGATAAATTCACCATCTATACCATCCTCCCCCTCTATGTTTCCATCGATGCATCGATGCGATCATGGCGACATGAATCACCTCCGAAAACGCAATCAGGATTTGCGATTCAATGAACGCACCCTTGCGGCAACGCCGTCAAGATCA